>DATBAT010000032.1:0-9149 GCA_036271375.1 Terriglobales bacterium | reverse complement strand
TGGGCGATGATGCGGCGCATATTGGTCAGTGGAACCAGCTCGCCCGGGATGGCTGCGGGCGTTGGCTTTGACGCGGGCGCTGGCGCGGCGGCAGCAGGTTTCGGCGCAGCGGGCGCGGGAGGCGGAGCGGCACTTCCCTTTTCCAGAAATGCAGTGATGTCTTGCTTAGTGATGCGCCCGCCGAGGCCTGAGCCCTCAACCTGAGCCAGATCTATATTGTTCTCGCGCGCCATTTTGCGAACCAGTGGCGAGGAACGGGCATGCTCGTCTTCTTCATTTGAAACTGAAGGTGCTGGTTGCGGTGCTGCAGCAGCCTGCGGCTTTGGCGCTTCCTTCTTTGCTTCCGGGGCTGCGGCTTTTGGAGCGGCGGTTGCGGCCTCTCCATCGGCAGCAATTGTTCCCACAATCGTATTGACCTGGACCGTTGCTCCCTCAGCGACTTTAATTTCCTGCAAGATACCCGCGGCAGGCGAAGGGATCTCGGCATCCACTTTGTCGGTGGAAATCTCAAACAGCGGCTCGTCGCGCTGGACCTTGTCCCCAGCCTTTTTCAACCACTTGGTAATAGTGCCCTCGACGATGGACTCTCCCATCTGGGGCATGATGATGTCAGTCGGCATGAATCCCTTCCGTGCGGCGTCCGTAGGTTCGACGCAACCTTAGATTATATCGGAGATGAGGGTCCCGGCTGCCTAGTGGTGATGATCTTCGGTACCTGCCGGAGTGGGCGCCTGGGGCACTGTCCCGAAGGCATTTTTCCAGTATTCCTGAACCGGGGCAGGAAGTTTTTCGATGTGGGTGAGGAATTCGGTGACCTTCCAGATGTCCTCGTCGCTCAGAACTTTATTCCAAGCAGGCATCGCGGTGTAACGGACACCAGTGCGGACGGCGTAGTAAACGTGCCAGTCGGGGTCGTCAATGGGATCGAGAATTACCTGCGGTGCCGGGGGGTAAAAATTGTTCTGCAACGGGCTGGGCTTTTTGTCGAGGCCCCCGTGGCAGAGAGCGCAGTTCATGGTGTAGACCTTCATGCCCGAGATGAGATTTTCGTCGGTCGGCGGAATGGGGCTGCTGACGCGGGGAGCGTGCTTATCCATGGAGGCGTCGAGCGCGTTCATGGCGATGCGCATCTCCATGTGTGACGGCCGAGCGTCGGCGTTGGTTTCCATGTAGCCAAGCAGGAGGTACGCGGCGCCGCAGAAACCGAGGAGCACGATGGTGACGACGACTCCGAGGATGAAGTTTCGCATACGCCTCCTGAAAGTTCCCGACCCAGATTAGATTTCGCAGTCCCGCCGCGTCTACCCCGGTAAATTTACAGAGTCTTAATACGCTTTTAGGTTACGCGCTTCGCGAACCACGTCGCTCACCTTGGGCAGGAAAAATTCTTCCTGCGGAGGGGAAAAAGGTACGGGAGTGTCCAGCGCGGTGATGCGGACGATGGGGCCATCGAGGTGGTCGAAGGCTTCCTCGTTGATGATGGCGGCCAACTCCCCGGCGATGCCACCGGTACGGGTGTCTTCGTGCAACAGAATCACCTTATTGGTTTTGCGGACGGTAGCAGCAACGGCTTCGCGGTCCAGCGGGGCTAGAGATCGCAGGTCAACTACTTCGACTTCGATGCCTTCTTTGCTCAGAGTTTCGGCGGCCTCCAGCGCGGTGAAGACCATGGCCGCATAGGTAATGATGCTGAGATCGTGGCCCTCGCGGGCGATGCGAGCCTTGCCGATGGGAACGACGTAATCTTCCACAGGAACTTCATCCTTGATCCGCCGGTAGAGATATTTGTGCTCGAAGAAAATTACGGGATTGTTGTCGCGGATGGCGGCTTTGATAAGTCCTTTGGCGTCGTAGGCCGTGGCGGGACAAACTACCTTCAATCCTGGATTGTGGACGAACCACATTTCAGGATTCTGCGAGTGGAACGGGCCTCCGTGGACGCCGCCGCCACTTGGACCGCGCAGCACGATCGGTGCCGGCGCTCCCCATAGATAATGTGTTTTCGCCACCATGTTGCTGATCTGGTTCATGGCGCAGGGAATGAAGTCCATGAACTGGAACTCGGCGACCGGGCGCATGCCGGTGAGCGATGCTCCGAAAGCCGCGCCGACTATGGCTGATTCAGCGATGGGAGTGTCGATGACCCGTTCGGCGCCAAAGCGATGAATGAATCCGTCGGTGATTTTGAAGGCGCCGCCGTAGATGCCGATGTCTTCGCCCAGACAAAAGACGGTGGGATCGCGCTCCATCTCTTCCCAGATTCCCTGGCGGATGGCTTCGAGGTAGGTTAGTTGCGGCATATTCGCTTTACGATTGTACCTTTGTCAGGGTAAATTCCGCAGCCGCCAGCATGTGTCAGCGAAACGATCTTTTGCCGCTCCGGGGCTTGGTCGTTTCCGCTCTTGACCCAGGGCTTGCGCCCTGGGCTGCAGTCTTTCGCCGCTTCGCAGCGGGATCTCCTTCCGAAATGACTGGAAATTTTCCGCGAACTCACGTTTACTAATGCCCGCAGGCAGCCGAGATGTTGCCGAGCAACGTGTCCACTTCAGGGAGCGAGGTTCATGTCCAAGATCAAAGGGCCGGCAGTTTTTCTGGCGCAGTTTCTGCGCGATCAAGCGCCTTACAACAATCTAAAAAACATCGCCAAGTGGTTTGCCGGACTTGGCTACAAGGGATTGCAGATTCCCGGGTGGGATTCGCGGGCGATCGACCTCGACAAAGCGGCTACGTCAAAGACTTATTGCGACGAGTACAAGGGAACGTTGCGCGAGATGGGATTGGAAGTCACGGAGATTGGCGGATTTCTTGCCGGGCAGGTGTTGGCGATCCATCCCGCGTACGAAGTAGGGTTCGAGGGGTTTCATCCCAAGGGCTTGCGTGGAGCGGCGCGCACCAAGTGGGCGGCCGGTGAGTTGAAGAAGTGCATTCTGGCCTCGGCCAATTTCGGATTGCGGAATATTCCGGTGATGTCGGGAGGATTTTGCTGGCACATGGTTTATCCGTGGCCGCAGCGGCCGCCGGGACTAGTGGACGAATCATTCAAAGAATTGGCCAAGCGATGGATGCCTCTACTCAACCTGGCTCGCGACAAGGGCTGCGTATTTGGATACGAGTTGCATCCTGGATCGGACGTTAATGATGGCGCAACCTTCGAGATGTTTCTGAAACACACGAAAAATCATCCGGCAGTCGGGATCAATTACGACCCGAGTCATTTTTTGTTGCAACAGCTCGATTATTGCGAGTTCATCCAGATGTATGGTGAGCGCATCAGCGGCTTCCACGTGAAGGATGCGGAGTTTCGTCCTTCCGGCCGCGTCGGCGTCTATGGGGGTTATCAACCTTGGGCGCAACGTGCGGGACGGTTCCGTTCGCTGGGCGACGGACAAGTTGATTTCACTCGCGTGTTTACACTTCTTACCGAGGCGGGATTCGACGGATGGGCGGTTGTCGAGTGGGAGTGCTGCGTGAAAAGTCCCGAGCAGGGCGCGGCTGAGGGCGCGCCGTTTGTGGCGAAACATATTATCGAAACGACGAAAGTGGCGTTTGATGATTTCGCTGGGGGCGGGACGAACACGAAGCGCAATCGGCAGATGTTGGGATTGATCTAGTTCAGCAATCAGCATTCAGCAGTTGGCATTCAGCAGTTAGCATTCAGCCCTTGCGGCTTGAGGAACGGACAGGACATGGAAAGCTGGAAGCGGAAACTCCGGATGGGGATGGTGGGCGGTGGGCCTGGCGCGTTTATTGGCGCAGTGCACCGGCTGTGTGCGGCGATGGATGGGCAGATCGAACTGGTCGCCGGTTGTTTTTCACAGGATCCGGCGAAGACGAAGAAGACTGGCGCGGAACTCTATCTCGATCCCAAGCGTTGCTACGCGACCTATAAGGAAATGGCGGCGGCTGAGGCAAAGCTGCCTGCCGACCAGCGTATTGATTTTGTCAGCGTAGTCACTCCCAACAAATCGCACTACGAGATCTCGGAGACATTTTTGAAAGCCGGGTTTCATGTGGTCTGCGATAAGCCGGTGACGTTCACACTGGACGAAGCGCAGAAACTGGCGAAGGTGGTGGAAAAAACTAAGCTGGTGTTTGCGGTGACGCATAACTACACGGGCCATCCGCTGATTCGGCATGCGCGGCAGATATTCAAGACCGGCGAGTTGGGAAAAGTCCACAAGGTGATCGTCGAGTATCTGCAGGACTTCCTGATGACGCCACATGAAAATTTGGGGCACAAGCAAGCGTCCTGGCGGGTCGATCCAAAGCAGTCTGGAATTGGTGGGACATTGGGCGACATCGGCACGCACTGCGTGAATTTGCTGGAGTATGTAACGGGTGACCCGATCGTCGCGCTTTGTGCCGACAAAAGTAGTTTTCTACCTGGGCGAAAGTTGGACGAGGACGTCAACGCACTTCTGCGTTTCAAGAATGGCGGTAAGGGCGTGCTGATTATCAGCCAGGTTTCTGCGGGCGAGGAAAACGGCCTCCGGTTGCGGGTTTACGCGGAGAAGGGTGCAATCCTCTGGAAACAAGAGAACCCGAATTACATGGAGCTTTATCGCTATGGGCAGCCACGAGAGACTCTCACGCGTGGACAGGATTATCTTTCTGGTGAAGCCAAGAGTGCGACGCGAATTCCTTCGGGGCATCCTGAGGGATATCTGGAAGCCTTTGCCAACATCTATGTTGGCGCGGCGCGGGCCATACGGCGGCACATTGATGGCAAGCCGATGAAGACTTCGGAGTATGAGTTCCCTACCATCTATGACGGCGTGCGCGGGATGGAGTTTATTTACGCTGCGGTGGAGTCTTACAAGAAGGGGTCTAGTTGGGTGAAGCTCTAGAACACAGGATCCCTGGGTTCGCTCGGGATGACCGTTCGTTTTAACGCCGTAGGCAGTTTGCCTTCCAGAAACCGGAGACTACCGTTGCTGCAAGATCTGGTGGCAGTTTCACAGAGGCGAGCGAATTTTTTAGAAAGATGTGCTGGTACAGCATCGGACCCAGCAACATGGCGATGCTTACTTCGTAATCGATGGTCTTTGGCAGCTTGCCCTTGGCCACTGCCCGCTTGAGAATGTCTGTTATCTGACGTCGAGGACGTTCAATCGCTCGACCGCGCCACTGACTTCCAAACTCACGGTTACGGGCTCCGTAGGCCATCAGGTGCGGCATGATACGGTTTTTCTTTTCCGGATCGGGCTCAGGCGGCTGGTAATTGAGCGCATCGATCAGGTCCCTACGTAGATCGCCGCTGTCAAAGACCGGCGGCTTTTCGTTCAATCCCAACAGATTTCCCAGGGCCTCCAACGCCAGTGAATCTTTGTCGTGCCAGTGTTTGTAGATAGTGGCTTTGCTCACACCAGAAGCTGCCGCGATGGCATCCACGCTGGTGCCTTCGATGCCGCGCTCGGCGAAGAGTTCGAGCGCGGCTTCGAGGACTTTGTTGTGGGCTTGCGGGCTTTTGGTTCGGGACATGTCGTTGTTGGTGACGAAGTCAGTTTTTATATTTGGATTCGTGAGAACAGGTATCCACCTAATGCGAGAAACGCGGTGGCTATGACGCACAGCAACGCCAGATCAGTATTGAGGGTAAAGTGCCAGTCTCCGATCAGTGTGCCGCGTAATGCGTCCACCCCATAGGTGAGCGGATCCAGATGAGTGATGAGGTTTAGCGCTGTCGGTAAATTTTTCAGCGGGAACAAGGCGCCCGACAGAAAAAAGATCGGCAGCACCATGAAGTTCATGATCAATTGAAAGCCCTGCATGTCCTGAAGAATTGAGCCTAAAGCCGTGCCCAAAGCGGCAAACACGACGGCAATCAACATCATGAAGAAAAAAGCTACCGGAAGCAGCAGCCAGTTTTGAGGGCGGAACCCTGCAATCAAGCAGACAGCCATTATCAGCAGACCTTGAATTACCGCGACAGTCGCCCCGCCAAGCGTGCGGCCAATCATGATTTGGATTCGCGGCACCGGCGCTACCAGCGTCTCTTTTAAGAAGCCGAACTGACGATCCCAGAGCATCGCGATGCCCGAGAAAATTGACGTGAACAAGATGCTCATGCTGATTACGCCCGGGGCCACGAATTGCAGGTAGCTGCCGTTACCGGATTTTTGGAAAATTGGACCGAGACCAAAACCCAGGACCAGCAGGTAAAGCAGCGGTTGTCCAAGCGACGCCACGATCTGTGCCTTGGAGCGGATGTAGCGTTTCAGTTCACGCAGCCAGAGAATGTAGATCGCACTCATCGTTTGTTCCCCCACATTTTTGCAACCTGACGCAATTGATCGGCGGAATTGGCTGATTCGTCGCGAATGCTGGAGCCAGTTAGAGCGAGAAAGGCTTGCTCCAGCGAATCGCTGTCGGTTTGCTGCTTCAGCGTCTCGGACGTGCCCTGGGCCACGATGTTGCCATGGTCGATGATGGCGATGCGGCGGGCCACGCGGTCGGCTTCGTCCATGTAATGGGTAGTGAGGAAGACGGTGACACGTTCGGTTTCGTTAACGTGCTTGACGTGGTTCCAGAGCTGGTTACGAGTTTGCGGATCGAGTCCTAAAGTTGGTTCATCGAGAAAGAGAATCTTTGGAGTGTGCAGGAACCCGCGAGCGATTTCGAGGCGGCGCTTCATGCCTCCGGAGAAAGTCTTCACGTAGTCATTTCGGCGGTCCCATAGTTCGAACATCTTGAGCAAGCTCTCGGTGCGCTCTGCGCGGACTTTACGCGGCACTTTGTAGAGCACGCCGTGGAGTTCCATGTTTTCCCAGGCAGTTTGTTCGTTGTCGAGGCTGGGATCCTGGAAGACGATACCGAAACTTTGGCGGACCTGGTTCTGGTGAGTAGTCGGGTCTAATCCGTTGAGTTGGATGTTGCCGGAGGTCGGATCCAGCAACGTAGTGAGCATTTTGATGGTCGTGCTCTTGCCGGCGCCGTTGGGGCCCAGGAACGCGAAAATCTCTCCTTCCTCTACTTCGAAAGAGATTCCATTTACGGCGGTAAAGTCGCCGAACTTTTTTGCGAGATTACTGACCTTGATAGCAGGCACGGTTTTACCTCGACCATGAATACTATACGGTTCAGTTTAGTTATGCAAGAACAAGATATCTGACTGCCGGCAAAAGGCCTGAACCACGGAGAACACGGAGGTTCACAAAAAGAGAGAAGCTTACTGGCCCGAGGTTACTGCCTTCAGGTAGCGGTAGTAAAAATCCACTCCTTTGTAGAACGACTCAACTCCGATACGTTCGTCTTTGCCGTGGGCGCGGACGTCGGTGCGTTCCAAGGCTACGCCGGAAACCGCGTAGGTGGGTAAGCCAGCAGCGTTGGTGTAGACGCCGTCTGATGCGCCAGTGGCCATATCTGGGACAACGGCCGCTCCCGGCCACATCTCGGCGACAATCTTCTCCAAGGGCTTGAAGACATCGTCGCGCAGCGGGGGTGGGGCGTAGCCTTTCTTGTCGGAGCCGTGCTCGCTGGTTTCGCCGAGCGGGCTGACGTAGTGGACGATGATTTTTGGATCAGAAAAAATTTTGACCAATTCCTGACGCACTTCTTCCGATGAATGGCCCGGAAGGATACGGCAGTTCACGTTGGCGTGGGCCTGTTGTGGCAGTGCGTTGTTGGCATGGCCTCCGCTGAGCCGTGTGGCTACGCAAGTGGTGTGCAGGGTGGAATTGTCGATGGGGTCGGCGGAGAGGCGGTCGATTGCCTTTTGATCGGGCGGCGTCTTGAGAATGGCTTTCATGTCAGACGCGCGCTGGCCCTTTTCAATCGTCGAAATTCGCTCGTAATAAGCGCGGGTAACGTTGTTTAGTTCGAAGGGAAATTTGTATCGTTCCAGCCGGACAAGGCCATTCGCCAAGTGGTAGATCGCATTATCTGGGGTAGGAATTGAGCTGTGGCCGCCGGGATTCGTCACGGTCAATTCGTAGTCGGCATAAACTTTTTCAGTGGCGTCGACCACCATCATCAGCGGCTTGCCGTTTTCGGTTTCGACACCGCCGCCATCAGGGTTGAGTACGAATTCGGCTTCGATCAGGCTGCGTTGATTTTGCAGAAGCCAGTCGACTCCGTTAGAACTGCCGCCTTCTTCATCCGCAGTGAGCGCGAGAATGATGTCGCGATCGGGCTGATAGCCGTCTTTCTTCATGCGGATGAGCGTGGTCACCAGAATCGCGTCAGCGACTTTCATGTCTTGCGTGCCACGTCCGTAATAGAAGCCGTCCTTCTCTACGAACTGAAAGGGGTCGGTGGTCCAGTCGTCGCGGCGGGCTTCGACCACATCCTCGTGGCCGATGAGAAGGATCGGCTTGTGCTTGCCGGTGCCGTGCAGGCGAACGACTAGATTCTTTTTGCGGTCATTGGGACCGCCGATGTAGAGGTCGCTGTCGGGAAATCCAGCGTCGCGAAAGCGTTGTGCCATGGCCTCGGAGGCGGTACTCACGTTGCCCACGGAGTCAGTGGTGTTGATTTCGATGAGTTGCTTGAAAATGTCGTGCGAGAGCTGACGGGTTTGATCGTCGATTTGGGCGGAGGCGGCTAGGGCTGCGAATAAGAGCGGAAGAAGAAATAGACGGGTCAACCGGGGTCTCCTTTTAGCGAGAATCACAGTAACAGATTGACGCGGGCGGGCCAAACACCGCCCTAGCGCCGTCATACCGAACGAGCGTTTTTTGCACGGAGGAACCTTACGACGGCTTGAGATTTTTTGCGGTGGTTAAGAGCCGCTACTGTGCACTCACTGTGGCCTTACTTACCTCGGACGAGTTCGCCAGCTGTCGTGAGGTCCCTCGCTTCGCTTCGGGATGACAGTTTTATTTTTTAGGTCAGGTGCGGGCTACTTGGATCAGTTTCGGCAGGACGTCACCGAAGCGGCTTTCGCCGCTTGGCTTGCCGAAGTCAAAGTAGATACGGCGGTATAGCGCGTAGAGTTGGTCGTAGGTTTTTTGCGCGGCGGCTTGGGGAAGATACGTGGTGTGCTTGGGGCAGATTTTTTGCTGGGCTTCATCGACCGTCTTGAAAACCCCCGCTGCTAGAAATGCGAAAATTGCCGAGCCTACTCCGGTGACTTTGCTGCTGGGCACGAGAACCGGTCGTCCCAGTACGTTGGCATAGACCTGATTCAGTACAGAACTATTTTGCGGAAT
>DATBAT010000031.1:0-31490 GCA_036271375.1 Terriglobales bacterium | reverse complement strand
ACCGCCTGATCGAGCTGTTCTGCCAGAGAGCGCTTAGGCATGGGCACCCTCCATTTGGGAGCGAAGTTGTTTCAACGCCCGGAATTGCAGCTGCTTCACAGCCCCCTCGGTTTTCTTCAGCTCCTGCGAAATATCCCGGATGCTCTTCTGCTCCACAAAGCGCAGCACCACTACTTGACGCTGCTCCGCGGGCAGCGCGTTGACCAATTCGAACAGCACCGCTCTTCGTTCGATGTCATCCATGGCAGCCGCTTCCGGCAATTCACTCTCAGGCACGGTCCCTTCGCGCAACCTGCGCTTCCAGCGATCAACGAGCGTATTGGCGGCGATCCGGTACAACCACGCGACGAACGGAACGCCCTGCCATTTGAAGTTGTCGAGACTTTTCAGCGCCTGGTGAAAAACCTCGGAGGTCACGTCTTCCGCCTCTTCGTGACTCGCGACTCGTTTCACCACATAGGCATAGATCCGGTAAAAATACCGCTCATAGAGATCGGCGAAGCGCGCACGGTCACGCTGCGCAGCCTCGACCAATTCCCGGTCGCCGGTAAGTTCTTTGTTAAGAACGTTCAACGGATCTCCGCCGGTTCATTCAACAAGATTAACCATGGCAGGGGCCGAAAAGTTACGCTGAGGAAAAAAGAAAATTTGGGCCAGAGAACGGATGGGCCCAGCAAGCCCTTGGGTAGACTCAAAAATGATCAAGCCCCGAAAGGGGCGAAAGAAGCGCGCTTATACAAATCTCACCCTTGCCACAAAAAAAGAGGGGCGGAATATCCGCCCCTCTTTCGGCTACCAATCGCCGCTAAAAATCGTAGCGCAGTGCGAACTGCATCACCCGGGGTTGGGTCAGCAATCCGGTGTAATTACCGAATGACGGACCGGCGTCGATCCCGGCGGTAACGCTTCGAACATCGAAGCGGGTGAGGTTGGGAACGTTGAACACTTCCCAGCGGAACTGCACGCTGTGGCCTTCGTTGTAGGGCATGATCCAGGTCTTGGCCAGGCTCATGTCCAGTCCGGCATAGCCATCGCCGCGAAGGTTGTTACGGACGCCTGCCTCCCCCGGGAAATCAGGGCGGAAGGCCCCGAGGCCCGTCGGCCCTTGCGGATCGGGGAAAAGATTTACCGAGCCATCCGCGTTCTTGGTCGTCTTGGTGACGATTTTACCGATCGGCGTTGCTCCGCCGCTGAGCTGCCAGTTGGTCGGCCAGGTGAAGCCGTCCTGAATGGTTTCCGGGAAGCCGCTGGTCCAGCGCGCCAGACCGGCAAGCTGCCATCCCCCAATGACTCCGTTTACGATGCCATGCGAGTCGCGAAGGAAGCGCCGGCCTTTCCCGAACGGCAGCTCGATCACGAAGTTGGTGTTGAACTGGTGCGTGGTATCGAAGTCAGATACCGCACGCAGGGCGTTCGGGTCCCACGAGTTGATGATCTGCCCGCCCTCTCCGCCCCAGGCGCCAATGCGCTCGGCGTCGGAAGCCAGGTCGATCGACTTGGAGTAGGTGTAGTTGAAATCGAATTGGGTTCCGTTGGAGAGCCGCTTACGAAGGGTCGCCTGCAACGCGTGATAGTTGGCGTTGGCCACGGAGCGCCACGCGTAGAGCGAGTGGAATTGCGAGTTGAAGTAGGAGTTCGGCCCGCCAACGCTGGGGTAGTAATAGGGCGTTCCCGTCGCCGGATTAGTGAGCGTTCCGCCCGCGATTCCACCATTTCCTGAAAAGTCAGAACCCAGAAAGTCCAACTGTCCGAGCGCGGTAGTTTCGTTGTAAGTATTGCAGCTAAATAAATCGTAAGCGGCCACCACGGGATCAACCGTCGTTCCGCCGGCGCACGACAAGCTGTAGCTATCCCCCGGGCGCAAGGGCGTAATCCTATTCTGCCAATACGCGGCAGTGGGCCCGACAGACGCGGCATTGACTGTATCTACGGTAGCGCCACCGACTGCCATTTCAGACAATCGCCGTGCGGCCGAGAAATAGTCGACCTTGGATGAGGGATCGACAATATTCAGCGGCATCGCTAGGTCTTCCTGTATCAACAAACGGTGAGAGAGGTGGCCAACGTAGGAAACTTCAAAGCTCATGTTGTGGGGAAGTTCCCGAGCGATAGAGAAATCGAGAGCGTAGGAATAAGGCGTCTTGATCTTGTCGTCGAGTCCCCAGTAAATACCCAGACCGCTTCCGCTCGGTGCAGGAGTGAAGGGAAATCCTCCAGTGGGCGTGGCTGGGAAAAACTCCCCACCATTGGCATCGACTTGGGGAACGGTGTTGAGGTCGGTTACCCGCGGCGCACTGGCGACCGAAGGAATCTGGTCGTTGGTGATTTGGGTCGAGAGGCCGAACGATCCCTGCTGATCAAAGGTGCTCAAAAGACCCGCGCCAATTCGGTCGTAAACAATCCCGAAGCCGCCGCGAATGACGGATTTGTCTGAATCCCCAAACAGCGTTTTCAGGAAACCACCCTCCGGACGGGGTGAAAAGGCAAAGGCCACGCGAGGCGCAAAATTGTGATAGTCCCAGTCGTAGTAGCCCTTCTTGCCGTTGGCCGCTCCCGCCAGACCGAAGGACAGTAGTGGATCTGTCGTGGATGAGCCCCCGACCAGCATCTTGTCGGCACGCTGCTGGAACCAGTCGCCGGTGCTGATGGTCGGCGCAACTTCAGTCCCTTCGGTCTCCCACGGAGGAGAGAACAGCGAGTAGCGCAAACCAAAAGTCAGCGTGAGGTTGGGCTTGGCGCGCCAGGAGTCCTGCGCATAGAGCTCGTATTCGTCGGCTCCCCAGCGGCGGGTAACGGGCGCGCCCAAAGGCAGGGCGTGGCCGGTTTTATCGAAGTTGAATGTGGCGTCCACTTCGCTGACAATTCCCATCATCGTCATCAGGGGAAAGTCATAGGAATTGTCGAAGCCTTCATCGACCGCCGGCAAGCCATTGTTGGCCGGGTCGAGCGGACTATTGGTGTTGGCCAGCCCCGCAGTATCCAGGCCGGAGGCGTTGGTGGTTCCCGAACTAAACGAGTTCAGGAAGTTCGAGCGCGGGTTGCGGATAAAGCGGATGTTGGTGCCGAACCCGAAGGTGTGCTTTCCTCGCGTCCAGGTAACGTCATCGACATAGTTGTTAACGGGCGTCTGATAGCTCTGGCTGCGGGTAATCGCGTCCGAAGCGGTGGAAGAAAAATCATTCAGCCCGCGGAAGAAGATCGCTGGGGTGGTGTCGTTATTGCCGGTGGCGCCGATACTCTGGCGGGTGTAGCCCCAGCGGAAGCTGTTGATGAGGGTTGGCTTCAGGATCGCGGTGTAGCCGACGACGAAACCTTTGCTGTAATCGGTATTGACGTGCAACGGCGAGGTTCCGGGAAGGTAAGGAACGTCGTTATCGAAAGCGTTGCTGAGCGCTCCGCGCCAGAACAGGCTATGGTTTCCGTTGCGGGTGATCTTAAAATCGGCGCGAGCAATGTACCAGTCTTTGTTTTTCGAAATCGGTCCGCGGAAACGGAAGCCGTCATAGTTGAGGCCGTCTCCGCCCGAAGGATCGTTGGCGGTCGGAAAAGTATTCAGATAGTTCAACACCACCGGATCGGGCCCGATTCCCTGTGGGTCAATCCCGGCAAGCTGGCTGGAATTCAGGGCCGCATTACCTGCCGCAATGGTATGGGAACCGGTCAGGCCTTGAATCGTCCCGCCGGGGCAGGAAGACGGATCGGCGCATTGATACTGAATAATTCCGTCGCGGAGCGTGTCGCTGGGCACGATGCGCAGCACGCTGTTCTCTTCCCGCTGGCGGTAGCCTTCGTAGTTCACAAAGAAGAAGAGCCGATCTTTAATAAGCGGACCACCCAACGAAGTCCCAAACACATTGCGGATAAGCTTGGGCGCTACGTTCGGCTGCCCTGAGGCGATTTCGGCGTTCTTCACGAAATAGTCATTGGCGCTGGTAATGGTGTTGCGCATGTACTCGTAGAGCGATCCGTGGAAGTTGTTGGTGCCGCTCTTGGTGACCAGCGATACCTGAGCGCCGGAGGAACGGCCAGCATCGGCGTTGGAATTGGTCGTGGTCACGCGGAATTCCTGGACCGAATCCAGAGTGACCGGTAAGACCGAGGTAAAGGCATAGCCGTTCACCTGATCATTTACGTCAACCCCGTCGAGCGTCATGTTGGTCTGGTCGCTGTGCGCGCCGTTGACCGAACCGCTGCGGGTGTCGGTGTCCTTGTCGATATCCGAGCGATTGCCGGTATAAGCGACACCAGCCTGGAGACTGAGCAGGTCGGGGACGTTGCGGCCCTCAAGCGGGAGCTCCTTCACCTGACGCTCGCCGAAGGCATTGCCCAGGGTGGCATCGGTGGTGTTTACCAGCGGCGCCGCGCCCGTCACTTCAACCGTCTCTGAGGTGGAACCGATGTCCAGCACCGGGTTTACCGTCTGGGGGGTGTTCACCAGCAACTGAATGGTTCTTTGCTCAAAGCGGCGGAAGCCGGTCATCTCAACGGAAATCTGGTAGGTTCCCGGAGGTATTTGCTGGAACTCATAGGTGCCGTCGGCCCCCGAGTTAACCGTGCGCACCAACGCCTGCGCTGGATTGCTCAGCGTAACCTTGGCGGCGGCGATTGCCGCGCCGCTCTTGTCGGTCACGGTGCCGCGGACCGAGGTGGTGGAAGACTGTGCCCAGGTAAACGTGTTCAGGGCGAAAAGCACCAATACCAAAATGGAAAGCCGGAAAGCGAAGCGCATAATCACTCCAGAGGAAGACTGCTCGGTTGTAGTTTTCGGGTGGCCGAGACTTCAGCAGACCCTCAGGAGAAAAACTTCCTGAGGTTTGGCCTTACAAATTGCAATTTTGTATCCAGACTGAGTAGCTGAATATACAAGAGTTGACAGGGCCGAGTGTGGAAGAATTCAGATTTCCAGATTGATAATATGTTTTCTAGTAGTGCGGGAGGCGCAGTTGATTTCGATTCGTAAGATTTGTAAACACCGCACTCGCCAAGACAATCAACACCGGGAAACACTCCAGCATGTAGCGCGGCTCAGGGTTTTCCAGTGTGCCCAAAAACACCGACCGCAACACAACAAATGTGAGTAGCAGTCCAAGGTGTTGTGTGAAGCGCGCGCGCCATAACCCTGCAACACCTGCACAAACATAAAAACAATTGACCAGCATCAAAAAAATCGCTAGCGCCGACCATTTTGTATCGTCGTTGAACTCCCACCAGCGAATGTCCGACGGCAATATCTCGGTCCGCGGACGCAGCCACATGTCCGCGATCCGCAAAGCCGGCAGCCACAGGTAATAACGCAACAGAGAACTCTTTACCCGCGCCTCAGCCAGCTCTGCGAAACGCTTGTCGAGCGCAGGAGGAATTTTAAGCTCTGCGTTGTAGTCGGCGAGAACCTGCAGCGTCTCTTCACGCTGCTGCGGCGAATCGAAGGTACGCGAAGGGAGCTGCTCAGGATCAATCGCCAGGTCCGGCACCTGCCAATAAACTTCCTCGACCGAAACGTAGTCGGCAACCCAGGTCCGGCACCAGCGATTGAATCCCAGAGGAACGAATTCATTCGCCTCGTTGGCATAACGGGGGGCTAGCGGCTGAAATTTGTGAAAGTCGCGCCAGTTGCGCACAGTCCAGGGAACCAATGGCGCGGCAGCGAAAACCAAAAGCAGAAAACTCGCGACGATAAAGTGCCCAAGCGATTCTTTCTCGCGAAAGGAAACGTAAAGCAGCCACGCCAAATAAACCCCGATCGCCCCCAGCAACAAAGCGCCATCCGGACGCAGCAGGATGCAGGCGCTGATCGACAGTCCGCACCATCCCCAGGAAGAAAACGTCCGGCGCGTCAGGCCGATGAGCGCAAGGTCGAGAGCCAGCGCGGTGAAAAAAATCTCGAGTGTCTCGGTCAGCGCGGCCGCAGCATAATTCGCAAAGAAAGGACACAGGGCCGTCAACAGAAACGCCGCCTTGGCCGCCCGATCTGAAAGCAGTCGGCGCGCTAAGTCAGCGATCACAAAGCAAGTGCCGATATCGACTGCCAATTGCACCAGCAGCACGGTGCGGTAATGCTCCATCCCGAAGACGGCGAAGGCCGCCGCCAAAAACGCGGGATACCCCGGCAATCGGGTGTAAGTCGGCACCGTTCCGGAAGCGCCAGTCAGCCCATAGACGCCATGTTGAAGCCAGTTCTTGGCGATATCGCCGTAGCTCATCGAATCGACAGTGATGGCGGGAAAGCGGAAAAAGAAGACGAGCCGGAGCGCTACCCCGGCAAGTGCCGAAACCGGAAAGAAACGAGGATATTTGCGCAGCAGTTCGCGCACGCCGCATGATACCAGTCGCTGCGTCCAATCGCGGTTTGACCGTGGTTTTTCTACAGCTTAGGATGATGCTGGCGTTCCCGAATGTCGCAACCTGTTTTCTATGATCCCCGCCAGGCACGCAGGAAGCGCCTGCGCCGCCTGTTCGATGTCATCGGCGTCTTCACCACATTGGTGGTGTGCTTCTTTGTCTATTCCGCTGTGCGCGGAGAACCTCTACCGGATCTACTTTTGCCGCTACAGAAGAAGCCCTATCACGCCCTACGCGAAGGCGAAAAGATTCGAGCGCGCGAACGCCGCCTGGCGGCCATCAAACGCAGCCATCGCAAGTCAAAGAAGGCTCCGTCGAACGTCAAACTCAACGCGGAGGAAGGAATTCGCGCCGCGTTTTATGTTCCCTGGGATGCCGCCAGCTTTTCCTCTCTGCGGCAGTACGCTCATCAAATTGATTTGCTCTACCCCGAGTGGCTGCACGTACTGACTCCCGACGGCAAGTTGCAGGGAGTGGACGAGCAGACCAATAAGCCTTTCGACGTGGTGCAGGGAGCGAACGTGCATTCTGTCGATGACAAGGTCATGCCGTTTCTCAAAACCGAAGGCGCCGGCATGGAAGTTTTTCCGTTGGTGAATAACTTCGACGGAGCAGATTGGGTCGACATCTCGAAATTTCTGAATGACGCCGACTCGCGCGCGGAGTTCCGCCGCCAGGTAGCGGCATTTCTCAGCACGGACAAATATCGCGGGCTGATGGTCGATTTCGAAACCTTCCCCAAAAGCGGCCAGCCGGGGTTTCTCGCGCTGTTGAAGGAATTGTCGTCTGATCTGCATCAACACGACATGAAGCTTTACGTCGCGGTGCCGTCGCACAACGAAGAATGGAATTACGCGGCTGTCGCCAAGTCAGTGGATGGCGTGATCCTGATGAACTACGACGAGCACTATCCCGGAGGCCAGCCCGGCCCCGTCGCCTCGCAGGATTGGTTTGTCGACAACCTGGAAGCCGCGCTCAAGGTCGTACCTAAAGAGAAGCTGATCTGCGCCATCGCCAACTTCGGCTACGACTGGGCGCAGCGGGACAAGCACGGCAAACTTCCTTCCGGGGAACGCGACAAGAACCAATCGGTGGAAGAAGCCTGGCTGGCCGCGCGCGATTCCGATACGGAAGTTGAATTTGACGAGGACTATCTCGTCCCGCACGTCAGCTATCTCGATGAACTGAACGTGCAGCACGACATCTGGTTTCAGGATGGCGTTACCGCATTCAACGAAATGCGCGCCTCGCAGGAACTAGGAATTAGAACGTTCGCGCTGTGGCGATTGGGATCCGAGGACCGCTCGCTGTGGCGCGTCTGGGACGCGCCCGGAGAAAACGGCGCGCAGGAAAAACTAAAAGACGTGCCGCCCGGCCAGGATGTCGACATGGAGGGGGAAGGCGAGATTCTGCGCATCGAAGCGCGGCCGCAGAACGGCGTGCGCTCGCTGGTCATGGACAAAGTTACTCCGATGATCGGCGACGAAACCTATGAGTCGCTACCTGAACCCTATCGCGTCGGACGCTATGGCGCGAGCCCCAACAAGATGGCGCTCACCTTCGACGATGGCCCCGATCCACAATGGACGCCGAAGATCCTCGAGGTGCTCAAGCAAGAAAACGCGACTGCGGCATTTTTCCTGATCGGACTCGAAGCCGACAAAAACGCCGGACTTGCGGCGCGTATCTATGGCGAAGGCCATACCATCGGGAACCACACCTTCACGCATCCCGACATCAGCAACATTTCCAAGAACTACATGAAGGTGGAACTGAACCTGACGGAGTTGCTGTTCGCCAGCCGTTTGGGGATTCGCACCGTGCTGTTGCGGCCTCCGTATTCCATTGACGCCGAGCCCGATACGGAAGACCAAGTCCGTCCGCTGGAACTGGCGCAGGACCTGGGCTACATCACGGTCGGAGACAAGATCGATCCCAACGACTGGCGCGACAATCCGCGGCGCAGTGGAGATGAAATCGCAGCCGACGTGATTTCGCATCTGCCTCCCTGCCAGAAGAACGACACCCGTTGCGGAAACATTATTCTGATGCATGACGGCGGCGGCGATCGCAGCCAGACGGTAAAGGCGCTGCCAAAAATCATCGAGGGTATTCGCGCCAAAGGGTTGACGATTGTTCCGCTGAACGAGTTGATCGGCAAGCAGAAGGCTGAGCTTATGCCGCCGATCCCGGCAAATCAGCGCTGGGCGGCGCGTTTGACCTGGGTCGGATTCTGGATGTTCGATGTCAGTATCAAGGGAATCACGCTGATCTTTCTCATCGGCGATCTCTTGATGACCGGGCGGTTGCTGTTTGTCGGAGTGTTCGCCATCTATGACCGCTTCCACCACCGCATTTACGGAACTCCCGAACAGGTGGAGGCCTACCTTCCCAAAGTTGCGGTACTGATTCCCGCTTACAACGAAGAAAAAGTCATCAAGCGGACGATCCGCGCGGCGCTGGCGTCCACTTACAAAAACCTGCGTGTGATTGTTATCGACGACGGCTCTTCCGATGCGACCCTGGAAGTCGCGCATGAATCGTTCCCCGCGGAAGAAGCCTCTGGCCGATTGTTGATTTTGACCAAGGCTAACGGCGGCAAAGCGGAAGCCTTGAACTTTGGGTTGGAACATTTGACCGACGAAGAGATTTTCGTCGGCATCGACGCCGACACCGTCATCGCCAAAGGCGCAATTGCTCTACTAGTGCCCCACTTCCTCAATCCGAAAGTTGGCGCGATTGCGGGTAACGCCAAAGTCGGCAACCGGGTGAATCTGTGGACGCGCTGGCAGGCGCTCGAGTACATCACCAGCCAGAACTTCGAGCGCCGCGCTTTGAATACGCTGGGAGCGGTGAGCGTAGTGCCGGGAGCGATTGGAGGATGGCGTGCCGCGGCCGTACGCGAAGAAGGCGGCTACCACACCGACACCGTCGCCGAAGACGCCGACCTGACCATGGCACTTTTGCGCCGCGGATATCGCGTCGAATACGAAGATCGCGCGCTGGCGTTTACCGAAGCTCCTACCAACGCGAACGGCCTGATGCGGCAGCGCTTCCGCTGGTCATTCGGGATTTTGCAGGCGGTTTGGAAACATCGCGCCGTCGTTGCGCGCAAGGGAGCGCTCGGATGGGTGGCGCTGCCCAACATCGTAATCTTCCAGATAATTTTGCCGATTGTTTCGCCGCTGATCGATCTTATGTTCGCGGGTGGCGCAGCGTGGTATTTCGTTCAGAAATGGTTTCATCCAGAGTCAACCGACCCAGCAAGCTTTCAGCGTCTGGTGGTTTTCTTTGTCGCGTTCCTGATCATTGACTTCATTACGTCCGCTATCGCGTTCGCGCTGGAACGTCGCTCGCCGGGCACGAAAGAAAATGTATGGCTGCTGAGCCAGGTCTGGCTGCAGCGTTTCGCCTATCGGCAGTTGTTCTCCGTCGTCTTGATCAAAACTTTGAAACGCGCGCTCGAAGGACAGAAATTTTCCTGGGACAAACTGGAGCGCACCGCCGAGGTCTCACAACTTTCCACGGAGCAGGATTCGGTAAAAGTGCCATAGAGTCGCACGAATGACTAAGACGATCATCGAGCCGTTTCGCATCAAGAGCGTCGAACCCCTCCGCTGGACATCGCGAGCCGAGCGCGAAGACCTTCTCAGAGCCGCTTACTACAATCTCTTTCTTCTTTCCGCCGACGATGTGTTGATCGATCTGCTCACTGACTCGGGAACGGGCGCGATGTCGACCCATCAGTGGGCCGCGATCATGGAAGGCGACGAGAGTTACGCCGGCAGCAAGAGCTTCGTACGCTTTCGCGATTCCGTGCAGGACATCTTCGGATACAGCCACGTCATTCCCACGCATCAGGGGCGGGCGGCAGAACGCATCCTGTTTAACGTGATGTGTAAGAAGGGCGATGTGGTCCCCAACAACACGCACTTCGATACCACTCGCGCGAACGTGGAGTTTGTCGGCGCTGAAGCCGTCGACCTCGTGATTGCCGAAGGCAAGCAGCCGGGATTGGTGCATCCCTTCAAAGGCAACATGGACGTTGCGGCGCTTGAGGCGCTTATTCAGAAAGTTGGAAGAGAACGCGTACCGCTGGTGATGCTGACAGTCACCAACAACTCCGGCGGCGGTCAGCCGGTGTCGATGGAAAATGCACGACAAGTGAGCGCAGTCTGCCGTCGACACGACATTCCACTTTATTTCGATGCGTGCCGCTTCGCGGAAAATGCTTATTTCATAAAGCTGCGGGAAAAGGGGTACGAGTCGAACTCTCCAAAACAAATTGCTCAGGAAATGTTTCGCTTGGGCGACGGTTGCACCATGTCGGCAAAGAAAGATGGCATGGCGAATATCGGTGGATTTCTTTGCACGAACAACGACATCCTGGCGCAACAGCAAAAAGACTTGCTTATCCTGACCGAAGGATATCCGACCTACGGAGGACTGGCTGGGCGTGACCTTGAAGCGATTGCCGTCGGTCTTCAGGAAGCCTTGGAAGAAAATTATCTGCACTATCGCGTGACTTCCACCGCCTATCTCGGCGAACACATTGCGGCACAAGGTGTGCCCATTGTGTTGCCTCCTGGCGGACACGCAATTTATCTGGACGCCCGCGCGTTTCTGCCGCATGTTCCGCCAAGCCAATTCCCGGGAGTTGCACTGGCCGCCGAGCTTTATCTTTCCGGAGGAATTCGTAGCGTGGAGATCGGATCGCTGATGTTCGGCACGGCGGCAAAAATGGATCTGGTTCGGCTGGCCATCCCTCGTCGCGTCTACACGCAAAGTCACATCGACTACGTGGTCGAGGTAATCCTCGAAGTCTGGGCCGCCCGAGAGAAAATCCGTGGAATGAAAATTAGCTATGAGGCGCCGTTTCTGCGGCATTTTACGGCGCGGATGGAGACGGTTGGCGAGGGCAAATAAATGCGTCGCCTCGCTTCGCGTCGGCGGACAGGTGGGACACCTGTCGCTACGTGGCCGATGTGGGCTGTGGAAGTACCCATCGAGGTTGCGTGATACCTTGAGCGCATGGTTCGGGAAATTTCGGCTGGGGGCGTAGTGGTTCGCAAGCAGGACGACGAATGGCAGATCGCCGTCATTGAACCGCAGCGCGAGCCAGAAGCACCAAGCAAAACGGGACGCGCAAAATCCAGCAAAATCACTTTGGCTTTGCCCAAGGGAATCGTCGATCCCGGAGAAAAGCCGGCAGAGACGGCGCTGCGCGAAGTTTTCGAAGAAACCGGCCTGAAAGCAACCCCCGTCGCCAAACTTGCCGATATCAAATACGTCTATATACGGTCCTGGGGGGACCAGCAGAAAGTTTTTAAGATCGTGTCGTTTTACTTATTTCGCTACGCGTCGGGGAAGATCGGTGAGATCGCTGACGACATGAAAGTGGAGGTCCGGCAGGCGCTTTGGATCCCGCTGGCCGACGCTAACAAGAGACTGGCCTATCGCGGCGAGCGTGATGTGGTAAAGAAGGCGCAGGAATATTTGAAAGCGAATCCTCAAGAGTAGATGGCGCACACCCACGCAGAAACGCATTTCACCGCCACCAACTTCGTGCGCGACATGGTGATCGGCATGTCTGACGGCCTGACCGTCCCGTTCGCGCTCGCAGCCGGGCTTTCGGGCGCGGTACAGAGCACGCGGCTGATTGTCATCGGCGGCCTGGCTGAAATTGCCGCGGGCTCAATCGCGATGGGACTTGGCGGATATCTCGCCGCGCGCGGCGATGCCGAACACTACGAACAAGAACAAGCACGTGAGTATCGCGAAATAGAACAGATCCCAGAAGAAGAGAAAGCCGAAGTGAGCCGCGTGTTTCAAAACTACGGACTCACCGTCGCCGAAGCCTCGCCGGTAGTCGAGGCGCTGAGTAAGCATCCTAAGGCCTGGGTCGATTTCATGATGCGCTTTGAGTTGGGACTAGAGGAGCCTGATCCCGATCGCGCGGTCACCAGCGCAGCGACCATTGCGGGCGCGTACGTCGCCGGCGGATTGATTCCGTTGTCTCCTTACATTGTGTTGCGTGATGCTCATCAGGGGCTGCTGTTGTCGGCTCTGGTGACGCTACTGGCGTTAGGACTGTTTGGATTCTTAAAAGGCCGTTTCACCGGAACTGGTCCACTGCGCGGGGCGTTACAGACGATGGCCATAGGCGGCCTGGCCGCAGGCGCGGCGTTTACATTGGCAAAACTGATCGCGTAGGTCTCGGATCCCTTCGTGAACCTAGTGTCCTTTGTGGTTCATGGCTTTGCCCTTCCTGCAATAATGTAAACGTGAAAGTTTTTCTGTCCATCATTCTTCTAAGCACTCTTGCATTCGCGGCCAAGAAGCCGGTTCCGGTAGTCGATAAAGATTACATCCTCGCTTTGAGCGCGGCAGATCATCTCATGCAGGCATGGCAAACCGGCGACCTCGAAGCGGGAGTAGTCATGCTCACCGACGCCGCCAAACAGGGAACTTCTGAAGATCAACTCGACGAATTCTTCGCCGCCGACAAACTAGGCACTCGCGGGTTTGAACTCACGCACGGCAAAAAACTCGAAGCCGGAAAATACGACTTTCCTGTCGCGCTGTTCGAAGGCAAAGGAAAGCCCCCGCGGCTGTCGCACCTCATAGTGATCAAGGAAAGCAAGAACGAGTGGGTGGTCGACAGCCTTCCCCAGTAAAGATGAAACGTATCGACAAGGTCGCGGTTTTGGGAGCGGGCACCATGGGCGCGCGCATCGCGGCACACATGGCGAACGCAGGCGTGCCCGTCCTGCTGTTGGATAGGTCAACGCAGATCGCCGCTGCCGGTCTTGATGCGGCCAGAAAATCCAAGCCCGCCGCATTTTTCACACTGGAATTCAGCAAGCTGATCTCCGTGGGCAATTTCGACGATGACCTAACACGCCTGGCACAGGTCGACTGGATCATCGAAGCCATCGTCGAAGATCTGGAAATCAAGCGGACGCTACTCCGCAAAGTCGAAGCCATCCGCAAGCCGGGGACAATCATCACCACCAACACCAGCGGCCTTCCGGTGGCGAAAATTGCCGAAGGGTTTTCTGAAGACTTCCGCCGTGCCTGGTTCGGGACACATTTCTTTAATCCGCCGCGCTACATGCGGTTGCTCGAAGTCATCGCCACGCCGGACAGCGACCCTGCGCTGGTGGAGTCAGTCGCAAAATTTTCCGACCTTCGCCTCGGCAAAGGCGTGGTCTTCGCCAACGACACTCCCAACTTCATCGCCAACCGCATCGGTACGTTTTCCGTTCTGAACATCATGCGCCTGATGCAGGAATTTGATCTCAGCATTGAAGAAGTCGACGCGCTCACGGGAACCGTGCTGGGATGGCCACGTTCGGCGACATTCCGCACCCTGGACCTGGTCGGCCTCGACATTCTGGCGCACGTGACCGCGAATATGCCTTCGGAACAAAATGCCGGGCTCAAGGTTCCCGATTTTTTCAAAAAGATGTTGGAACGCAAATGGCTGGGCGACAAGACCGGCGGCGGATTTTACAAGAAGACAAAAGACGGCGAACGCCTCGCCTTGAACTGGAAGACCCTCGAATACTCGCCGAGCCAGAAACCAAAATTTCCCTCGCTCGACATGGCAAAGGCGGTCGAGGACATCGGCGCGCGTCTGCAAACCATCTTGTTTGCGCCAAAGCCAGACAAAGCTGGACAGTTTCTATGGGCCGCGCTCTCCGATCTCTGGAGCTATTCTGCCGACAGAATAGGGGAAATTTCCGACTCAGTCGCCGACATCGACCGCGCCATGTGTCTCGGCTTCAACTGGGAGCTTGGTCCATTCGCGATGTGGGACGCCGCAGGCGTTAAGCTGACGGTGGAACGCATGCGGGGCGAAGGCAAAACAATCTCCCCCAATGCCGAAAAGCTGTTGTCGTCCGGCAAGATCTCATGGGACGCAAAGAATACGGCCTGGTCGGTCGCCGCCGCCAGGAAATCCCATGGCGTCGTCAGGAAAAATTCCAGTGCTTCCATTGTCGATCTCGGCGACGGCGTGGCCTGCATCGAGTTTCATTCGAAGATGAACACCCTTGGCAGCGACATCGTGTCGCTAGTTACGCAAACTCTCCGCCCGGGCGGCGCAGGAGACGGATTCGACGCTTTCGTGATAACCAACGACGCCGCAAATTTCTCCGCCGGCGCGAACTTGATGTTGCTATTGATGTCCGCCCAAGACGAAGACTGGGACGACATCGATCTCGCTATCCGCCAGTTTCAGGGGATGACGCAGGCCATCAAGTTCTCTCCAAAACCGGCGGTGATCGCGCCTTTCGGCATGGCGCTGGGTGGAGGCTGTGAAATGTCGTTGCACGCGGCCGCGCTCCAGCCGCACTCCGAACTCTATATGGGGCTGGTGGAAATAGGAGTGGGACTGCTACCCGGCGGCGGAGGCTGCAAAGAAATGCTGCTGCGGTCAAATGGGTCGCAAGAGGCGATGAGGAAAATTTTCGAGACCATTGCGATGGCCAAGGTTTCTACTTCGGCCGAGGAGGCGCGCGGGCTGGGATTTCTACGCGAGTCGGACAACGTCTCCATGAACCGCGAACGCGTTTTGGGCGACGCCAAGTCGAAGGCACTCGAGTTAGTGAGCAGGGGCTACGCGCCGCCGCAACCGCGCACCGACATTCCCGCGCCAGGCGAAAACATTCTGGCCGCGCTGAAATTGGGCGTGCACCTGATGCACCAGGGCGGATACATTACTGACTACGAAAAGCACCTGGCGCAGACCATCGCAAAAGTATTATGCGGTGGCAACGTTGCTCCGGGAAAGATATTGAGCGAACAGAATGTGCTCGACCTGGAACGCGAGGCATTCAAGTCGTTGTGCGGCGAGAAAAAAACGCAGGAGCGGATACAGTACACGCTGAAAACGGGGAAGGCGCTGCGGAACTAGTTCAAGCGACGGGTGGTGTTACGCCATGCAAAAAATTGCCATAAAGACTCCTACCAAAGTGATTGCGACCATTGAAGAGGAAAGGGATCCTGCGACTCGCGTGAGCTGCGCTGCGCTTGCTCATGCTTCGCTCGGATGACAAGTTAGTTTATGAACATTGGCGTTTTCGGCGGCACCTTCGACCCAATCCATCGCGGACACATCGCGCTCGCCCGCGCGGCCCTCGAGCGCTGCGAACTGAGCCGCGTGTTGTTCGTCCCGGCGAATGTGCCTCCTCATCGCAAAGACTTGCCCACCGCGGCTTTCGTCCATCGCTACGCTATGGTGGTCATGGCGACCGCCAACGAAAAGGCATTCGTTCCATCGTTGCTGGAAGCTCCCGAAGAAGTCAGCGGCAAGGCAAAACCTAACTACACCATCGACACCATTCGGCGCTTGAAGCAGCAGCTAAAGAAAGACGACAAAATATTCTTCCTCATCGGCATCGACGCTTTCTTGCCGATCGCCAAATGGCACCAGGCGGAAGCTCTTTTCAAGGAATGTGAATTCATCGTCGCGAGCCGTCCCGGCCATTCCCTCGCCGACGTGGCCAACGCTCTGCCGGAAAGCCTTCGCCCTCCCGCGGCGGTGACCAAGCCGTTTGCGAAACAGAAGCCGCAAGGAAGTCTGGCGCTGCGAGGCGCTACGCTTCATCTGCTGGACGAAGTCCACCAACCGGTTTCGGCGACCGCAATCCGGCAGGCGATCGTGGCGAAGAAAGCTCTGGGGAAGTTGGTGGATCCGCTGGTGATCGAGTACATCAAGAAGATAGGGCTGTACAAAAAGGCGTGAAGGCGTCGTTGGCCCTTCGTCGCTGGTCTTCGGCCACGCAGGAATTGGTCTGTGCGACGAACGGCCAAGGGCCAACAACCAGCCACCAACCACTGCTAAAATAGGCCCAGATGAAGAATAAGCAGACCGAACTGAAGCGGCAGGTTGTTTTAGCCATCCAGGCTTGCGAAGAAAAGAAGGCCGAAGACCTTACCGTCCTCGAACTAGAAAAGGATTCCGGAGCGTTTACCGACTACTTCGTAGTCTGCAGCGGGACCAATTCACGGCAGGTGCAGGCGATCGCCGACGAAGTTGAGACCCGTCTGGAAAAGACCGGCGTGCGCGCCACGCACATCGAAGGCCACCGGCAAGCCGAGTGGATATTGATCGACTACGTCGACTTCGTGGTTCACGTGTTCTCGGAAAAAGCGCGCAAGTATTACGAACTCGAGCGGCTGTGGAAGTCGGCAAAGCGCCTGGAGCTTTCCGAATTGAAGCCGAAGCCTCGCGCCAAAAAAGCCGTGGTTCCGCGCTTGAAGAAAAAGCCCGCATAGCGTCGCCTCTTGAAAATCAAGATTGCATGGATCGGCAAAACCAAAGAGCCGGCGATTGATTCGTTAAGCGCCGAATACCTGAAGCGCCTTTCGCGCGATGCGGAAGGCCTTACTGTCAAAGACGAAGCGGCTCTGCTGCGTCTGGCGCATAACAAACATCGGCTGGTACTCCTCGACAGCCGGGGCAAGCAGTTCACTTCCGAGGAATTTGCCGAGTTCATCCGCGAACATTTGGAAAAGAACGCGCTGCCCTTGGTCTTCGCGATCGGCGCGGCGAACGGATTCACCGACGAAACGCGCAAGGCGGCGTCAACCGTAATCTCGCTGGGAAAAATAACCATGCCGCACGAGCTCGCCCGTGTGGTTCTGATCGAGCAGGTCTACCGCGCGTTCACGATTCTGAATCGGCATCCCTATCACCTCGGGCACTGAACAACAAACGTGAAGGGGTTGCCTCGCTACGGAAATACAGCCCTGTACTTCCGTACTTTGGTTACCGTTGCGTTCTCGCGCCCATCCATCTAGAGTCAGGGGATAGATCATCTAAGCATTCAGAATTCATATTTGTTGTAACAAAGGACTTATGATGAAAAATCCGATGGAAGTTTTAAGATCGAAAGAGCAGGACCTGGTCAAAGTGCGTCGCGAAGTCGACGCCCTGCGCATCGCTGCTCGACTGCTCGATGAAAACTCGCACGATGACGCCAAGCGCGACGCTCGCCAGCCCGTGGAAGTGACCTAGTCACTGCGTGGCCGTGGCCTGGTAGCTCACGGTCTTCCATTCGCCGTTATGCTTCACCCACACCCGGGTGAAGCGATACGGCCCGCTAAAATCCTGTCCAAGATCGGTGCCTTTCACTTCGGCGCGGGCGGTGACGATCGCCATCTCGCCGTAAACCCTTACCGCAACTTCGCTGAAATCAACCGACTCGTAATGCAGTTGCGAATTCTTGCGCGCGGCGACTGCTTCCGTCTTCGTAGTCACAGTTCCCAGCGGACCGATGGCGACGTAATCGTCGGCCAGCGAATGCTCGGCGAATATTGCATCTCCGTGCACCATCGCGTCCTTGGTATGGTGCTCGAGTTCCAGCACTTCGCGGATCACCACCTCTTCACGCGGCGAAATTTTCGGGGCTGCCTGCTGGAAACCTAAAAGTGGGAAGAGCAATAAGAGTGCGAGTGGCTTCATCCAAACCTCCACAGCGGGAACAATGATTTTACGTCGTTGAGTTAGATACGTGCACCGGGACAAGTTTGTGCCGTAAAATTGCGCACACCGTATTTCCCGATGACTTCCCGGCTCAACTACATCGACTGGATGCGCGGCCTCGCGTGCCTGCTGATGTTCCAGACCCACTGTTACGACGCGTGGCTCTCGCCCGCGGCGCGCAAGGGCTGGTTCTATCCCTACTCCCGACTGACCGGGGGCCTTCCCGCGCCATTGTTTCTCTTTCTCGCTGGCATTTCCTTCGCGCTGGTCTTCGCAAAACTCAAGCGGAAGGGGATGCCGGGCAGTGACGTGGCGCGGACCACCATCCGCCGCGGCGCGGAAATCTTCGGGCTGGGATTGCTCTTCCGGGTTCAGGAGTTTGCCATCGCGTTGGGCTGGGCGCCTTGGACCGACCTGTTCCGCGTCGATATTCTCAACTCGATTGGCATGGCGATGATGCTGATGGGCTTGGCCTGCTGGGGGGTAGTGGCGTTGGGTGGCGAAGCGCGCGCGATTACCACTACGGCAGCGACGATCAGCCTTGGGATTGCGATGCTGACGCCATTGCTGTGGACAGTCTGGCAACCGAAGTGGCTGCCGTGGCCGCTCGAATCCTACATCGACGGAGTTCACAATCGCGGCACGCCGCAGGGATGGATGTTTCCCATCTTTCCCTGGGCAGGGTTTGCCTTCGCCGGGCTGGCTTTGGGATTCGTGCTATTCAGCGATTGGGCGCGCACGCGTGAAGCAACCGTGATTGGCGGAGCAGGCGCGTTCGGAATTCTGCTGAGCGCCTCGACTTACTGGATCGATCTGCACTCGCCACACATCTACCCGGTTTACGATTTCTGGCGTACCAGCCCAAATTTCTTTTTAATTCGCCTGGGACTGCTGCTGATTATTTTGACCAGCGTCTACGCCTGGTGCCGCTGGGGATTGGGGAATTGGGGATTCAGTCCGCTGGCGCAGTTGGGACAGACTTCGTTGCTCGTCTATTGGGTACACATTGAACTGGTCTACGGAAAGATTTCGATTTTGCCCAAACGAGTGCAGGATATTCCTGCCGCTACCTTCGGGCTGATCGCGATTTCGCTTTTGATGCTGATGCTTTCGATCATCCGTACAAAATCGAAGGGTCGCGGCGATGAACTCTGGGCGTGGCTAAGGCGAAGACCGGTGCGGGCATGATCCAACGCGCTTGCGACTGCGCCACGCAAAAGACAAAGTCGGTTGGCATTCGCCGGACGTAGCGGAGCTACGTCTCTACATTAAATGCGCGGTTAAGTTTTCCGCCTTGCCGAAAATCATGCGTGAAACGTAGCTCCGCTACGTCTGGCGAATGCCAACCGACACCCAGCAATCTTGATTTGGCTGTAAGTTGTGGATAATTCCGCGCGGCGTAGATTGAAAATGCCGGGTTCAGTCGTCTTCCAAAGTGCCCTTTGCGAGCGGCAGGCTGCCTTGAGACGGGCACGTGGATCGAAGTCCGGCCTAGCTCGAGTACGTACATTCATGTGCGCATAACAAGAACGTAATTTCAAGAAAAATTCCGCAAATCAGTGAAGACTCGCAGGCGGCAATTTAGTGCGCCGGCGCCGGTACCGGTTGCGTTGCTGCGGGCGCTCCGAAATTTACTTTTGGCACCTCGCGCGATCCCTCGGAAGCGGCGAAATAGGCGTTGTTCACCTTGAAGCCGGCCCATCCCGCAAACAGACTGTTGGGGAATTGCTGAACGTAGGTGTTGTAGTCCTGGAGAGAATCGTTGTAGCGCTTGCGTTCTACGGCGATACGATTTTCTGTCCCGGCCAGTTCATCCTGTAGGCGCAGGAAATTCTCGTTCGACTTCAGTTCCGGATAGTTCTCCACGATCACCAACAGCCGTCCCAGAGCGCCATCGAGTTGCTGATTGGCCGCAATCTTGTCGCTGGGATTTCCCGCCGAAAGCAGGGACGAACGCGCCTTGGCGATGTCGCCGAATACAGTTTGTTCCTGCTGGGCGAAGCCCTTGACGGTTTGCACCAGGTTAGGGATCAGGTCGGCGCGGCGTTGCAGCACGATATCCACCTGTGACCACGCAGCCTTTACGGCTTCGTTCTTGGTGACCAGCGTGTTCTTCACGCTGACGTATTGCCCGAACGCGACGAATGCGATCAACGCAAGAACCACGATGACGATAATGGCTTTGGTCATAGATCTCTCCTAGGTGCCGGAATCAAACATTGTATCCACTGCGGCGGCGACTTGCTCGATGGCCGCCAGATATCGCGCGAAGATTTCTGCGGGATCGAACTGCTTGCGCTCTGCCCGCCGCTCGCGAATCGCTAGTAACTGCATAAACGGTGACGAATCGAATTGGATACGCGCGGCCAGACCTTCCGCGGCTTCGCGCTTAGAGACCGGGGTTCCGCCGTTCAACGCCAGTGACGCATGACGAAAGAGCGTTGTGAAAGCCGAGAGCGAGTTCAGCAGCAGGTCCCAGAGCCGGTCTTGCTTGTCGCCGGCCATGAGCAGGCCCTTGCGAAGCAGCATCAACTTCTCGCGCAGCTCGTATTCCACCTGGGCCCGATGATTGCGCAGATCGACCTTGAGACCACCGAGCACGTCGTCGCCAAATAAGATGCGGTGGCGCTGCTGCATATCGAGCAATTCGATCGCAAAGACATCGGCGGAGCGCCGCAACTCTTCGCCGGTGGCCACTTGCGGGGCGGGCTGCTTTTGACCGAGCCACCACTTCACCGCCGGCGCCAGGGCCTGTAGCGAACGGAACGACGTGTCGCGCACCACGCAAAGCAGATTGATGTCGGAATATTCCGCGTGGAATTCTCCGTCGGCCGCTGAACCATAAAGGACCAGGCTCTGCAGATTTTCTCCGGCGGCTGTCCGCATCCGCGTAGTGAATTCGCTGATTAATTTTTCTGGTGTCATAGCGTGCTCCTTACCAACCGCCGCTGGCGCCGCCTCCGCCAGAACTGCCACCGCCAAAACCTCCGAAACCGCCGCCTCCACCGCCACCTCCGCTGAAACCTCCGCCTCCGAAACCGCCACCTCCCCAGCCACCGCCACGTCCGCCGCCCATCCCGCTAAAGAACAGCACAGTGAGGAGGGTTCTTCCCAGGGGAGTAAACACCATGATTAGCCCGATGATGATCAGGACGATGATGGGAAACCCGGAACGTCCCGAATTCTCATCTTCCTGCGGAGGAGCGGGCGGCGCTGTCGCGCCCGTCAGTTGGATTCCGGCATCCTGCGCGATGACATTGGCGACGCGCGAACTCACCAACAGCAACGCGCCGTTGTAATCACCTTGCTTCAGTAGAGGCACGGCCTCGCGCCCGAAGCCTCCGACTTTGCCGTCGGGGAGAATCGGCTCCAACCCGTAGCCGACTTCAGTGCGGTAGCGGTGATCGCCGACTGAAACCAGGATCAGCACGCCGCGATTGCTCGACTTGCCGCCGATGCCCCACTGCTTGAACAGATCGACGACGTAACTGTCGATATCGGCGTCGTCGAGGGAATTTATGGTGACAACGGCAATCTGCGCATTTCCCTTGTGGTCGATCTGTTCGCAAATGTTGTCGAGTTGCGCGATGGTACCGGCGTTCAGGACGTGCGCGAAGTCGTTGACGTAGTCGGTGGGTTTAAGTTTCGAGACCGGCTCGGCGCAGGCAAGCCCCGACAAAAATGCGATGACGAACCATCGGGCCCAATTGGTTTTCGAAGATCGCATTCAACGCGATTGTACGCCGCACTGTGGCGCAAATCCTACGCGGCAGAAACCTGCCGGAGTGCGTTCTCCACCAGCTTCAACGCAATCGCCCAACTCCCGCGGCATTGATCTTCATCGTCTCCATATCCAAATAGATAAAAGGTGAAATAGAAGCCTTCAGCGTCGGGATGGAAGTAGCAGCGCCGAATGATGAATTCCGCCAACGCGGGGATTTCAGGAACTCGCTTCAGCAATTTCGTCAGTTGCTGGGCAAACTTCTCGTGCTCGGGAAACGAGTAGCGGCGATCATCGGAAAAGATCAGGTCGACGTAGGACCCAAACTTCCCCGTCGCACCAAAGATTTCATCTTCCGCCTGAAGGTCCTCGGTAAACCAGCCGTCGCATTTTACCGACTCAAGCTGGCCCGTCGGCGAATTCACCGCCGCCAGGAACTCGCCGAGATCAGGAAACTGTATAGACTCCTCGACGTTCAGCAGCAGTTCTTGCTGCCGCTTCAGATCGTAATAGCGAAGCTTTCCATCGGGATCGCTCCAGGGAAATTCCAGAGTGTCGTCGTCGGGTCCGAGTTCGACAGAGAAGTCGGCTTCCATGGAGGAATCATAAACCTAGATTCACTTGGGAGACACCGGGACACGGAGAACCAAAATCTCTTGAAAAGGCAGCCCATCTCAAAACGCCTTCAGATAATTAATGATCCGCTGCTCCGCCCAAAACCCGTCATAGCCATTCGCCTCGGCAATGAACGAGCAGTAGCCCCCGTCCGCGCTTTCCACGAATCGGATGTTAGGGTTCTCCGAAATCCTTTTCCGTGACTCTGGCAGAATGCGAATAAACGGATCATTCGCCGCATGCAGAATCAGCGCAGGCCGCGTGATCCGATCCACCACATTTGACGCCGCAGCCCGCGCGTAATAATCGACTGCTCCCTCAAATCCGCAGTAGTACGCCGTAATCCTGTCATCGAATTGCCGCAAGCTACCGATGCCTTTCAGCCGCGAAACGTCGAACACTCCGGGAAAGTGCCGCGCTTTAGCCCGTAACCGCCGGCCCACCTGCCACAAGAAATACTGCTCATAAAGCCGATTGCTGGGCAGATGCAGCGCATCCGAGGAGGCAGCCAGGTCCATCGAAGGGCACACCGCCGCCACCGCGCGAAACTGCTGTGGACCGCCCGCTCCCCATTCTCCCGCCACCTTCAGCACCAGGTTTCCGCCCATCGAAAATCCCACAATGGCGAAGCGCGAGACGCCATCGTTCTCGATCACATTCTGTGCGACTGCCTCCACATCCCCCGAAAGCCCCGAGTGATAAAGCACCGGTGCCTGGCAATCCGTCCCCCCACAGTTCCGCTGGTTCATGCGAATCACGTTCATGCCGGCGGCCACGCCCTTGGCAGCGATCCCCTTCATGTACTGCGACTCGGTCGAACCCTCGAAGCCATGCACAATGATCACCGTCATCGCGGATTGTCTGTCCACCTGCCAATGGCAATGGCAAAGCGTCGCGACGCCGGGTTCGACTTCGATCATTCTCGCCTCAGATGGCGGAAGCTGAATGCGTCGATTGATCAGAAAACTTGCGATGGTCTGAACGTGTCCGCCGGAGAGCCAGCGGCGCGGCACGAAAGGCCCAATATCCGGCGGGGTTTGCGAAGTCACTGCAATTGATTTTAAATAATGTAAGCAACCGAGGTGCGACGATGCCAATTTTTGAATACGTCTGCAAGGAATGCGACCACTCGTTCGAGGCGCTGGTGATGGGAAGCCAGAAAGCGGAGTGTCCGAAGTGCCAGAGCAAGAAGCTGGCGACGCAGTTATCGACGTTTTCCGCGCGCGCCAAGGGCGGGTCAAGCGCAGCCCCGTCAGTTGGAGCCTGCGGAAGTTGCGGCGATCCGCGCGGGCCGGGCTCGTGCTCGATGAACTAGCGGTCTTGGCGCCGCTGAGACGTTGCGGAGCAACGTCTCTACATTTAAGAGTACCTACATCAAGAGTTCGTTCGAGCGCGCCATGATCGGGTGCTGCATTTCCTGCAAATCGTTTTTCACCTGATTCAACCCGTACACGCATGCCTCGAAATTCCGCGAGAGACTGGCGAACAGCGGCGCGACTTTCGCGTACTCGAAGAACTCAAACTTTGAAACCACGTAATAGCTTTCTTTCCCAGCCTTGACCCAATCCACGAAATTTTCCACGCGGTCACGACGCAGCCGATAGTGGTTGATGCTTTCCGGGAACATTCCCGCAAAGAAAAGCGTGTAGTCACCAATGTGCTTTCGCACTTCGCGCTCGCGATCAAACGATGCCGCCGGCCCGTACACCGGATTCGATTCCACCATCATTTCGCCGATATCGCTCAATGGCTTTCCTGCGCCGTTCTTAATTCGGAACAATTCATCGGCGTCGCAGAACTCGGTCAGCAAGTGCGCGACGTAGGAAACCAGTTGCGGATCACGAATACCGATTTCTTGAGCGTAGTGGTGTCCAACCAGTTCGACGAAAAGCTTCTGCAGCGGATGCGATTCCGGAACCATGGCCAGGGCCTCCTGCAAACCGGCACTTATGATGCAGGTTCGCGACTTAGCGTGTAACTTTACTCGGCCCCGAACCCAATGCAAGTCACTTTCGTGACGCCGCATGGCACTCAGGTGCCATCTATATCAACCCTGCAACTGCAAAAAGGTTTTTCCTGGCAGACGAGCAGCGAGACTGCCAAAAAACCGCCGTTGGCCAACGACGAACGACCAAGACCAAAGGCTATTAGAATGATCGGCACCGGGAGAAATTTATGCAGCGCACCAACATTGCCAGCAATACACCGTGGGAGCCGGTTGTCGGTTACTCACGCGCAGTCAAAGTCGGACCGCACATCTACGTATCGGGAACCACTGCCACCGACCACGATGGAAAGCTGGTGGGGCAAGGCGATGCCTACGCGCAGGCGGTGCAGACGATCAAAAATATTGAACTCGCGTTGCATCGCGCGGGCGCGAGTTTGAAGGACGTAGTTCGTACCCGCATGTTCGTCACCGACGCCGCGAACTGGGAGAAGGTCGGAAAGGCTCACGGAAAATTCTTCGGCGAGATTCGGCCTGCAACCAGCATGTTGATTATCAGTTCGCTGGTTTCACCTGAAATGCTGGTGGAGATCGAGGCCGAGGCCATCGTCGAATAAAAATCGTCCGTTTAAGGAAAGCTCATGCGCCTCACGATTTCTTTCTGCTTCCTCTTGGTTATAGCGACCGCCGTCGCTCAGCAACCGGTAACCGCCATCCGCGCGGGAGTTCTCATCGACGGAAAGAGCGACTCGCCGCGCCGCGATCAGGTCATCATCATTCGCAACAATCGAATCGTGAGCGTGAGCGACGCATCCAGCGCGAAGATTCCAGTGGACGCAAATGTCATCGACCTGTCGAAAGAAACTGTCCTTCCAGGTTTGATCGATTCGCACACCCACATCTTCCTGCAAGGCGAAGATCCTGCCGAAGGCGGATACGACGCCAACATCTTGAAGCAACCTCTCTCGTTCCGCGCCGCGCGCGCCACGGTTTCCGCACGGCGAGCCTTGGATCAGGGTTTCACCACGCTGCGCGATGTCGAAACCGAAGGCGCGGGTTACGGCGACATCGGTATCAAGAAAGCCATCAACGAAGGATTCATTCCCGGGCCGCGCCTGTTCGTGGTGACGCGGGCGATCTCAACCACCGGAGGCTACAACCTCGAGGGCTACGCGCCCGAACTGCAAATGCCCAAGGGTGCGCAGATCGTCGATGGTCCGGTGGAGGCGCGTAAAGCAGCGCGCGAACAACTCGACCACGGCGCCGACTGGATCAAGGTCTACATGACGCATCGCTCATGGGTGGGCAAGCATGGTGAGTTGATTTCGCAACCGACACTGACGGTCGAAGAATTGAAAGCCGTCGTCGACGAAGCCCACGGCTGGGGAAAGAAAGTTGCCTGCCACGCTTATAGCGGCATCGGATTGCATCGCGCACTCGATGGCGGTTGCGATTCCATAGAGCACGGACTCGACTTGGACGACGCTGCCATCGCGCAGATGGTGAAGCAGGGCACGTGGTATTGTCCGACGCTTGCGGTTTACTACAAGGATTGGGCGGCGGAAGATACGCCGGAAGGCAAGCGCGACCGGCTGCGCGCCGAAGAGCATGCGACGTCTTTTAAAAAGGCCATGAAGGCCGGCATAAAGATCGTCTTCGGCACTGACATGGGTGGCATCGTGTGGACTGAGCCCATCGCCCAGGAATTTTCGCGGATGGTGGAACTTGGCATGTCTCCCATGGACGCCATCAAGAGCGCGACCTCACGGGCGGCGGTCATGCTCGAGAGCGAAGGCGACATTGGAACGCTGGCTCCCGGCGCTTACGCAGACGTGGTCGCAGTGGAGGGAGACCCGCTGCACGATATCAAGATCCTCGAGAACATAGAATTCGTGATGAAAGACGGAAAAGTAATAAGAACCAACTGATTCGTGTAGAGACTTTGCTCCGCAACGTCTCAGGCAGCGCCGTGCCGATGCCGGACCCAGCCAGGCTGCGTCTCTACATGAGGATTTGTTGGCGCATTCACACTGTCACTTTCACGCCCTTCCCAAAAGGTGCGACAATGCCTTGCTCGTAAGGTTTCCCCCCTGATGAGAAACGTGTCCGACACCCTTCCGAAAACCATCGCCGTGGTTCGCATTGTCACGGCTTTCTTCTTTCTGTTCTTTGGACAATACAAACTTTTCAGCCCTGGCTTTGTCGGCGGAGGCTTCCAGCAATATCTGCAAGGCTACATCGACACCGGCGCGGTCAGTTGGTACCGGCCGCTGCTGGAACAAGTGATCCTGCCGAATGCGGTATTTTTCGGCTACATCATCGGGCTCGTGGAATTGTTTATAGGCCTGAGCCTGCTGTTGGGTTTCTGGGTAAAACCTGCGTCGATCCTTGGAGTCTTGCACATGGCCAGCCTCACCTTCGCCACCTGGTGGGAGCCCGGCCATGGTGTTCCCATCTGGCGCTATTTCGGCTCGGAACTCGACCACATTCCTCTGCTAATGTTGTTCGTGATTTTCTTCGTCGCCGATGCCGGCAAAGTCTGGGGCCTCGACGGACGCAAGCGTTTCTAGCTTCCCCCTCAAGGAGAGACAAATGGTCCGCAATGTTCTGATCGTGCTCACGCTCGCCTGCGCTTGCCTGGCACAGCAGCCCGCGCCGCGCGTGGTGGTCCATGCTGGAAAGTTGGTCGACGTTAAGAGCGGCAAACTTCTTTCCAATCAGGCCGTGGTTATTCAGGGCGAAAAGATCGTCAGCGTCGGCCCCGCAGCCGACATCAAAGCGTTGCCATCCGACAGAGTAGTCGATTTGCCCAACGCCACCGTGCTGCCGGGATTGATCGATGTCCATACTCATCTCACCAGCGATCCCAGTTTCGGTTACGAGCAGCTTGGAATCTCTATTCCGCGTGAGGCGTTGACCGGAGCGAAGAACGCGCGCATTACGCTCGATGCCGGGTTTACTACTGTTCGCAACGTGGGCGCCGGAGCTTATACCGACGTTGCGTTGCGCGATGCCATCAATGCCGGCGATGTGCCCGGGCCGCGCATGCTGGTAAGCGGCCCAGCGCTTGGCATAACTGGCGGGCATTGCGACAACAATCTTCTACCTTTCGAATATCACGTCACCGAAGAAGGCGTTGCCGACGGCATTCCGGCAGTGCAACACAAAGTGCGCGAAGTCATTAAATACGGCGCGGACGTGATCAAGATTTGCGCGACGGGTGGAGTGCTCTCAAAGGGTGACGATCCGCAGGCTTCGCAATACACGCTGGAAGAGATGAAGGCCATCGTCGCCGACGCTCACCGGCTCGGACGGAAAGTCGCCGCCCACGCGCACGGTGCGCAAGGCATTCTCTGGGCGTCAGAAGCCGGCGTCGATTCGGTCGAGCATTGTTCCTACATCAACGACGAGGCCATTGCCGCGCTGAAAAAGAATGGCACTTACATGGTGCCGACGCTTTATCTTGCCGATTGGCTGACCGAGAATATGCAGAAGATCGGTATGCCGGAGATGTACGCGAAGAAGATGCGCGACATTGTTCCCATCGTGCGGCAAAACGTCGGCCACGCCTTTGCCAGTGGCGTCAAGGTTGCGTTCGGTACCGATGCGGCAGTTTATCCGCATGGCCTGAACGCACACGAGTTCGCAATTTACGTGAAGCTGGGAATGACTCCGGCGCAAGCCATTCAGACTGCAACCGTCAACGCCGCCGACCTGCTGGGATGGTCCGACAAAGTGGGAACGGTAGAAGCCGGAAGGTGGGCCGACTTAATCGCGGTAGATGGAGATCCTTTGCAGGACGTCACGCGATTGCAGCAGGTAAAGTTCGTGATGAAGGGCGGCGCGGTGGTGAAGAACGAATACGCCAAGCAATAAGAAGATCGCGTAGGGCACAGCCTGTCCTGAGCTTGTCGAAGGATGTCCTCACCTGCCCAACCTCAACATCGTTCCAACTCTTGAAGTCTGCGACGAAAGTTGTCGGGCAGGTGGGGACACCGGCGCCTACGTACTCCGCAAAAACCAAAAGGCCGGCTGCGCCGGCCTTTGCACTCGATCAGCAAAAAGTAAAACTACTTCTTGGGTGCGATTGCGTCTTTGGCGGCCTTGGCGACGCGGAACTTGACCACGGTCTTGGCCTTGATCTGAATTGGTTCGCCGGTCTGCGGATTGCGTCCGGTGCGTGCTTTACGATGCGCCTTCACCAAACGGCCCAGGCCCGGGATGATGAACAGTCCGTTCTTCTTGGTTTCCTTTACCGCGGTGTCGGTAAGAGTTTCCAGAAAGCTGGCAATCGTCTTATTGTTGGTCTCGAGCTTCTCCGCCATCTGACGGATGAGTTGCGTTTTGGTCAAACCAGTAGCCATGAATCCTCCTGTACTTCGACAACTAAGTTTTTGCTGCGAATGATGGCTATCTTATAACACGCTTGCTGTGGAAATACAGCGTTTCGGGCCGCATTTTATGCGGGTATTGTTTAAGGTAACGTTACGGAACCTAGAGAAATAGCCTCTTCCGCGCTCTGTGGTCCCAAAACTGCCCGCCAAATCAGCCTCGAACGCTTGTCCCTGTGACCGTTACCGGTCACCCCTTCGTGGGATAATCGCTTGGGAGATTCGTCGAACTTGAGTTGCGCCATCTGTGAAAGCCGGAAAGAAAAGCGCTTCTGTCCCGCGATCCACGAACGCATTTGCCCGCAGTGTTGTGGCGAACAGCGCGAGGTCACGCTTGATTGCCCCAGCGATTGCAGTTATTTACGCCAGGCGCGTGAACATGAAAAGCCTCGCCAGATAAGCGATTTGGACCAAACGGCATTGTTTCCTCAAGTCGAGATCACGCAGCAGTTTCTCTACGAGCAAGAACATCTAATTATGGGTCTCTATTTCGCGCTGGCGAAAAATGCTCGCGGGAATCTGCAAGTCAAAGACGCGGACCTGATCGCCGCACTCACCGCTCTCGCGCGCAATTACGAAACGCTGGTGAATTCCGGCCTGCACTACGAGCCGCCGCTTGCAGGATTGGCGCAGCAGGCGATCGTCGCCGATATTCAGAACATGGTGAAAGAGTATCGAGAAACCGAACAAAAACATCTGGGATACGGCCGCTTGCGCGATCAGGACGTGCTGCGCGTACTGGTGTTTATGGTCCGCATGGGACACGCCCGCACCAACGGCAAACCAAAATCCCGCGCTTTCGCGGAAGCGGTAGTGGCGCCATTTCCGGACAAAGACTCGGCCCTTGCCGAGCAAAGACAAAGCAGCGGCCTCATCATTCCCTGACAGCCCGGCCAAGATAAGCCCCTCTGTGAAACTCCGTAAAGATCTATTGCCACTCTCCGTGAGAGAAGTCCACAACTTCTCCACATCACGCCTCTTCCACAATTGAATGCAATGCCTCACAATTCCAGTAGCCCATGGCCAACCCCGGCGACTTCGCGTACATAGTCAAGCAGCAAGCGGACATCGTCCGCATCGTCGGCGACTACGTCAAATTAAAGAAGGCTGGTGCGCAAAACTATTCCGGACTTTGCCCCTTCCATGGCGAGAAGACGCCGTCGTTTTCGGTCCACGCCACCCGGCAGTTCTTTCACTGTTTCGGATGCGGCCTCTCCGGCGATGTATTCACCTTCGTCCAGAAAATTGAAAACATCACCTTTCCTGAATCCGTCCGTGCCGTGGCGCAAAAGTTAGGCATAGCCATCCCGAAGACCAGCTTCAACACTCCGCAGGAGGCCGAAGACGCCAAACTGCGCACCGTGTTGCTAGAGGTCCACGAGCGAGCCACCACGTTTTTTCAGGAATGCCTGCGTCGCCCCGAAGGCGCGCAAGCCAGAGAACACTTAGCCACCCGCGGACTTAACCAGGACACCATTCAGCAATTCCGCATAGGCTATGCCCCTGACTCCGGCTTCCTCTTGCGCGACCGCCTGAAAAACGAGTTCCCCGAAGAAGTCCTCAGAGAAAGCGGTCTCTTCTCTTGGAAGCAAACCGAGGAAACCACAAGGTCTCTCGGCTCCGCTCGGGACGACAGTAAAGGAGGGGTTAAGCCAGAAGTCAAGAGCCAGAAGCCGGAAACTGCTTCCATTTACTCCAAATTCCGCAACCGCATCCAGTTCCCCATCACCAATGAAACCGGACGCGTCATCGCCTTCACCGGCCGCACTCTTGCCGCCGATGAAAAGGCCGGTCCGAAATACCTGAACTCGCCTGAGACCGCGATTTATTCCAAATCGCGAGTTCTGTTCAATCTCGACCGCGCCAAAGAAGCCGTCAAGAAACTCGACTACGCCATCCTGGTGGAAGGCCAGATGGATTGCATCTCTGTCTACGCCGCTGGATTTCATAACGTCGTCGCAAGTTCGGGCACCGCCTTCACAGGAATTCAGACCAAGCTGCTGGCCCGCTATAGCAAAAACGTAGTCGTCAATTTCGACCCGGACACCGCCGGAGCTAAAGCCACGGAGCGCACCTTAGGCCTGCTGATCGAAGAAGAATTTCAAATCAAAGTCTTAAGCCTTGAGCCCGGATTCGACCCCGACCTCTTCCTCCGCCGCAAAGGCAAAGAGGCCTACGAAGATGTCCTGCGCAAGTCGCCAAATTATTTCCATTTTCTAATCGAGCGGGCGCGCCAACAATTCCCCGTGCGCAGCGGTGAAGGCAAAGCCAAAGCGGTTAACTTTCTGCTCCCCCACATCCAACGCGTGCCCAGCCGGATCGTCCGTGATGAACTGGCCGCCGAGATTTCTCAGAAGCTGGGTATTGATTCGGTCGTTCTAAGGCAAGAACTGAAGCACGCTGCTACCAACCGTTCCAGCGCCAGCGTAAAGGCGCCCGTCGATTCCCAGATCACCGACGCTGAAAAAATGATCATCCGCGCCCTATGTGCTGCCAGCGAAATTCAACTGAGCGAAGAACATTCCTCCTCTCGCGACGGCGTGGACGACGAATTTGATCCCGCGCGCCAGGCCCGCTACGTTCTGACCACCGAACGCCTGCACATCGGCCTCGCCACCGAATCATTATTAGAGGCCATCCTGCAAGCCTCGACCGAAATCAACGCGATGGACTTGCCGCTGCCCGACTCCGAGCGCAGCCTGCTAGCGACTATCCTCCTTAAAGAAGACGAGGAACTGGGCGCCGAAAAGCTCGAGGGTGCCGTCAAAGCCTTGCGCCGCATCCACTTACGAAGACGCCTTGAGCAGGTGCAGCATGAACTGCAATCCCGCCAAGCCCAGCAAGCAGGCCGTCTCCAGGAGCTCATGACCGAGAAAATCCGCCTGAAACGCGCCCTGATGGATCCCAGCATCGCTGACAACCAAGCTCCGCCCGCCGCCTAAATAACCGGCAAAGGCTGAAACTATCCGCCTGTAAAAGCCATCT
>DATBAT010000030.1:0-7546 GCA_036271375.1 Terriglobales bacterium | reverse complement strand
GGATGGCTACCTGCACCGTCGGAGGCCTTGCTGGGCGTGGCGTCCCGCTGGCCTGACTTCCTCAAACTGGCCCGCACCATGCTGGTCGCCGCCGGGTTCCATCCCGATAGCCTAATTCTCTGTGACGCTCGTGAACCCAATTGGCAGCGCGGCCTCAAGCAAACCGCAGCCGTAGTCTGTGATGCGCTGACCGCCTCGCGGCTCCCAAAATCCTTGTGCGCCATATCCTTCCGCTTGTTGTCCGAATCATCCATCGCCGACCTCCGCCAGCACCAGGACTTCATCAGCCTTCCAGTGTGACATTTCAGAAAGTGTCCTAGACCCACCTGTGCGCGAGTCTCGACACACCTAAGCTGACTTTGCAGTCAGCCAGGGAGGCCCTGTATATGCGCAAACTCTTGATCATGTTTCTAGCCGTTCCCCTTCTCGCCAACGCCGCCAGTACAGCCAGATACAGAGGAGGGAATGCTCTTGCCGTCGCCGACGGCGCCAGCGGGACCCTCGAAACCGCGAAAGACTCCGCCATCACTTTCAGTACCTCGACGGCGAAGTTGGTGATTCCATATGTAGCGATCGATTCCTACCACTACTGCGAACCAGCGGCGCGTCACTTGGGCATTGCGCCGGCCATTGCCGTCGGTCTGCTCAGGCATCGCCAACGTATCCATCTCTTCCGCATCACCTATCACGACGAATCCGGCACCCGAGTCGCGGTGTTCGAGGTTCCCAAAGACTCTGCTCTGGGTTTCAATGAATTCCTGAAGGCCCACGCTGTGAAACCAACTCCCTCCGACGCACGCCCCGCGGGTCTTCCCGATGAATCATCTTCGCGCGCAACCATCATCCCGAATCCCTAGATCTTTTTAATCAACCTGGAGTCAATCATGCGCAGACCGCCAAAAATTTGTGCCATTCTTATCGCGTTTGTCGCGTCCTTAGGTGCTCATACCCAATCCTCAGATTGGAAGTACTTGGAAGACTTGCCACAGGGCGCGCGAATCTCCGTCGCCTCTTTTCAGTCGCTTGCACCGGTGGAGTGTGTCTTTCGCCACGCGAACGAGCAAACGCTGCGTTGCGATCCTGTCCATCGCCGCCATGGCCGGCAGTTTGAATTCAATCGCCGCAGCGTATGGCAAGTCCGTCTACAGCGCCGGGAAAACCACAATCACCACTGGGGCGCCATTATCGGCGGATCAATCGGTTCCATCGTAGGAGTCGCCGCTCCCAGCGAGAACGCCTCCGCCAAGGACCGCGTGCTGACGGGGATGGTGCTAGGCGGCATTGGGGCCGTGATCGGCGCAACTGCCGACCATGACTTGCCGCATGTAAGTGTCGGTCCCGTTATCTACGAAAAGCCCAGGGAGTGAAGGCGGGTGGTGTTACCTTGGTTCAGGGATGGCAAGCCCGAGTGGGTTATTTTACGGAGAGCTATTCCCGCGCATGCCTGACGTACTGGAACGCCTGAAGATCCTCATCGACTCCTCCACGCCCATCGTGGTCATGGAGACGGTCGAAGAGATGCGCGTCGTGCGCTTAGTGCGCACCGCCTGTGCCGCGCTGAATCTTGCCGCCTTTGAATGGAGCATTGCTAGCGGCCTTGTGCGCTGCGGCGTCAACTTGGCGACACCGGAACTGGAAGGGCCGATGCCACCCGGCGGCTACCGTACCACCGACCAGGACACCCAGGCTATTTACAACAGCCGCGAACCCGCGCAAATGCTGAGCAACTTGCAAGGCATCAGCGTCGAAGCAGTCTTCATCCTGAAAGATCTGCATCGCCACATGGATGACCCAGTAGTAGTCCGCCGTCTGCGTGACGTAGGCCAGCAGTTCTCTGCCAATCGCCGCACGCTGATTCTCACCGGCCCAAAAATCAATATTCCTCCCGAGCTCAGTGGATTGGTCGAGTTCCTGGAACTCCCGCTTCCCGATCGTACCCGTCTACGTCAGATCATTGATGAAACGCTCGTGCGCGTCAGCAAGACCCGCACGCTGCAACACAAACTTAACCCCGAAGGTATGGCAGCCATTGCCGAAAACCTCCGAGGACTCACCGAAGAAGAAGCCGAGCGCGCCCTCTCCCAGGCGCTGGTAGCGCGCTATGCTCTCTGCCCGGAAACCGTGACTGATGTTCTTGACGCGAAGAAGGACTTACTGCGCCGCTCCGGAATGCTCGAATTCGTTGACTCAACCGACGGGTTGAGCGCGGTAGGCGGCCTGGACAATCTAAAGACCTGGCTGGCCAAACGTCGCGGTGCATGGAGCGACTCCGCCCGCGCCTTCGGTCTCGACCCCGCCCGCGGCGTGATTATCCTGGGCGTTCAAGGATGCGGTAAAAGTCTCTGCGCCCGCGCCATCGCCGGCGAATGGAATCTGCCGCTGGTGAAATTTGATAGTGCTGCCATCTTTGACAAATACATCGGCGAAACTGAAAAGCGAATCAGGCAGGTCTTTCGTGTGGCCGAAGGTTTATCGCCCTGTGTTCTGTGGATTGACGAACTGGAAAAAGTCTTCGCCGGGGCGGGCCCTGATTCAGCCTCGGTCGATGCCGGAGTCTCCTCAAGAATACTTGCCGCATTCCTTTCCTGGATGCAAGACCGCAAAGCCCCGGTTTTCGTAGCTGCCACCAGCAACAACGTAAGCGTGCTGCCGCCCGAACTCATCCGCAAAGGCCGCTTCGATGAGCTGTTCTTTGTCGACCTCCCCGGACAGTCAGAGCGCGAACAAATCATCTCGATCCAACTGGCCGCTCGAAAGCGAGACCCAAAAATGTTCGATCTGAATAAGATCGCTGCAGCCGCCCGCGGCTACTCCGGAGCGGAGATCGACGCCGCAGTCCAAACCGCCCTTTACTCGGCCTATGCCGGCAAGGTCGATCTGACAACCCAACATCTGCTCGATGCGCTGGCGCACACAGTCCCCCTGTCCGTCACACGGGCGGAAGAAGTCGCCGAGCTGCGTGAATGGGCCAAGACCCGCGCCGTCCCGGCGCAAGCTCAACTACCTGAACACTGATAACCGGGAACCGAAAGATGAGGAACTGGAGTGGGAACTAAGAACTGAGAACCAGAGACTCACAACTAGGTCTCCAACCGTCCTCGTCAAGCATTGCAGTCGACGGCGCCATCCTTTCGAGACGTCCTCCAACCCGCAGAAAAATAAACGCGTGCCCTATCCTCGTCGCGTGGCCTTGCAGTGACAGGTTGGTTTCGTGACTTTACTCAATTCAGAAATCTCAGGAACCTATTCGCGGTCGCTGGTGTCACTATTTCTGTTAGCCCATGTCTCTCACGACCAATAAGCCCGGCTGGGATGGCGGCGAAGCGACTAGGCATTTCCTGGCACTATTGGCGGGACTGTCATTTGCCCTGGTCACAGCTGCGCTGTTAACACCATTCCTCCATCCCAGAGGATCGGCAGGCACCGCGCGCGCATTCGCGCTGGCGATCGTCGTGTCCCTTATCCTTCCCGCGTTCACCATAGGAGCGGTCTGGCTGGCTTCGCGAATCCTCAGAATCGAAATCCCTGGCGACCTCTATGTCGGCACGGCCTTGCTTTCGGCCTGGTTCATCCCGCTGCTGGCTCTGGCCAACCAGAAATCGTGGCTTATGGCGGTGATCTGGCTCGGAATCGCCATTCAACTTGGTTGCGTGGCCATTCTGCTCCGCAATCTGGCTCCAAACGACTCGCCATCCGGCGCAGGGCCTGCTTCGGAAACCCCTGCGTTCGGCTGCATCAAAGATCATCCCGTCAGCGGGTTCGCGCTTGTTGCACCATTCTTCGCTCAAGCCGGAGTCTGCGCTCTGATCGCCTCGCGGTTGGCACTGGCCGATTTTCTGTTCTTCATGGCCGTTACTGCGCTAGCCGCCCGCGGCTGGAGAATGCTCCTCGACTCGCCATACCCGCAACCAAATCCGATCTCGCCGAACATGCTTCGTGCGCTGGCCGTGATTCCGACTGTGCTCGTGATATTCATCTGGTTACCGCGCGGCGTGCGCGACGGAACCAAGACCACTGGCCGCGGCTCCGGGAATTCACCCCATCGAATCGCGCCCACGATCGCGAGCGACCGAAAAGCGCAGTCGATTCTCGACCGGATATTCCCTGGCGTGGTCCTCTATCCTGTGTTGAAGTCGACAGTTCAATTGATTGCCCCGCCATCTCTTGAAGCGCAAGGAATGATGGGATCGCCCAGTAAGCCTTTTGTGATTCCATTCGACGGAGTCTACTGGTTCTGGCGGTTTCCCGAAGGCCATCCCCCAGAAACGGCGGTTGTGAAACAAGGCAGTCCCGCGAAGCTTATCTTCCACTCTACCGATGGAACCGCTCTTTTGATGGAAGCCCACCAGAATCTCGCCACCGGAATCGACTTGCAATGCTGTTCCGCCATAGAGCTAAATGTGGAGAGCGCCGACAGTCGCCCCGACTCGATCAAGGTAGAACTACTGGTTAGCAACACCAAACTGCAAGGCAAGCCCTCGCAGTCTCTGGGAGTCCGCCAGTTGTCTGCCTCGACCTACCAAACGTTGCCGTACAAAATCCCCCACGGCATAAGACTGCAATCCTTCGACGAACTTACGGTCCGCGTGCACACGCAACTGTGGCGCGGCGACAAAAGCGCCAACCTGGCCATCCGGAACTTCGCACTGATCCCCAGAAGTTAATCGCGTCAAGAAAAACTAAAAATTCCACGGCAAATCAAATAGAGACAAGTGCCCCAACTGTCCCCAGAGAGGCGAGGCAGTGCGAGAAAAATATACAGACACAATTGTACGTATATGCGTAAGTCTTTCTCTCCCCATTACTTACCTGTCTTTACAAAACGTTCCGTGCGGAACGTTTTGTAAAGATCATTGATTTCAGGCTACTTACGCCTGCGCTATACTCTCGTCCATGACTCTGCGCTGGATGTGCGCCTCATTGCTCGCCGCCACTCAACTTCTCTCGGCTCAAAGCAAGCCGGAACCCGCGTCTCTCTTGGGCTACAGCGCGCAGACCTCCTCCACCCAAAAAGATTGGGAGAAGAAATTTCAGGACGGCATCGTCCCTGACAACATCCGCGAGAACATGCGGCGCATGTCGGCGCGTCCGCACCATGTCGGCTCGCTCTACGACAAGGACAACGCCGAGTGGATACTCTCCCGGTTCAAAGAGTTTGGCTTCGACGCGCGCATGGAAGTGTTCAACGTCCTTTTTCCCACGCCGAAAGAGCGCGTGGTCGAGCTGATTGCGCCTACAAAGTTCCGCGCCAAGTTGCAGGAGCCAGTGCTGGCCATCGATCCCACAAGCAACCAGACAGCCGAGCAGCTTCCCACATACAACGCCTACTCGATTGATGGTGACGTGACCGCGCCGCTGGTCTATGTGAACTATGGCAACCGTGAAGACTACGAACAGCTTGACCGGCTTGGTATCTCGGTCAAGGGAGCGATCGTGATCGCTCGCTACGGCCACGGCTGGCGCGGCATCAAGCCGAAGGTTGCGGGCGAGCATGGGGCAGTGGGCTGCATCATCTATTCCGACCCTGACGGCGACGGCTACACCTGGGGCGAGGACTATCCCGCAGGCGGATGGCGCCCGAAGGAGGGCGTGCAGCGCGGCAGCGTGATGGACACCGACTATCCGGGCGACCCGTTGACACCCGGCGTCGGCGCAACCGCCGATGCAAAGCGCCTCGACATCAAAGACGCCAAGACCATCACCAAGATTCCTGTGCAGCCGATCTCATATGCAGACGCGCTGCCTCTGCTCTCGGCATTGAAGGGGCCAGTCGCTCCGGAGAAGTGGCGCGGCGGGCTGGCCATCACTTACCGCATCGGGCCAGGGCCGGCGCAGGTGCATTTAAAAGTTACCTCCGACTGGAGCCTCAAGCCTTTGTATGACGTGATCGCCACCATGGGTGGCACTGACGACAGTCAGTGGGTACTGCGCGGCAATCACCATGACGCGTGGGTAAACGGCGCGGACGATCCTATCGCTGGCATGTCTCCCATGCTCGAAGAGGCTCGCGTGCTGGGCGAGCTTCACAAGCAAGGATGGACTCCCAAGCGCACGCTCATCTATTGTGCCTGGGATGGAGAGGAGCCGGGCCTTCTCGGCTCCGTCGAGTGGGTCGAGACCCATGTGAAAGAGTTGCAAGAGCATGCCGTCGCCTATATCAATTCGGACACGAACAGTCGTGGGTATCTGGATGCAGGCGGCACGCAGGATTTGCAAAGTTTTGTAAGTGACGTCGCGAAGAACATTCAAGATCCCGAAACGAAGTTGACGGCTTACCAGCGGGCACGCTTGAAGGCCATTGCCGACGCTAAAGATGCGGATGAGCGTAGCGAAATCCGCAAGAGCAGTTCGTTGGAGCTTGAAGGACTGGGTGACGGCTCAGACTTCACAGCCTTCCAGGACTTCGCCGGCATCTCGACGCTCAGCGTTGAGTACGGCGGTGAGTACGACGGCACTCAATACCATTCCATCTACGACGACTTCTACTGGTACACCCACTTCGTCGACACCGACTTCGCTTACGGGAAGGCTGAGGCACAGACTGCCGGCACCATGATGATGCGGTTGGCCGATGCGGATTTGATTCCCGTGGACTACTCGCCGCAGGCGGAAGCAATCGGCAAATACGCGGAAGAACTCGAGAAACTTTTGAAGCAGAAGCAGGACGAGTTCACCGAACGCAATCTGCAATTGCAGGAGGGAGTGTTCACTGCGACGGCTGATCCGAAAAAGACTTCTGTGCCGCCACCGGCCGAGGTGATACCTCCTTACATGAACTTTGCGCCGATGAAGAATGCCATCGATCAGCTCAAGAAAAGCTCGGAACGCTATTCCAAGATCCTGGCTGGATGGCAGGCCAAAGGATCGCCGGCGATTTCTGCCGACGACTTGAAAACTGTTAACGCTGACGTCCTGAAAATTCCTCGGTTGTTTTTGAATGAGAAGGGGTTGCCGGAGCGTCCCTGGTTCAAGAACGCGGTTTATGCTCCGGGAGCCTATACCGGATACGGCGCTAAGCCCATCGCCGCGGTGCGCGAATATATGGACGAGAAGAAATGGACCGAGGCGGACGCGCAGATTCCCGGCGTGGCCGAAGTGATCACACGCGTGGCCGCGGGCATCAACCACGCCGCCGATGATTTGGAGAAGGCTGTAGGGACTAAGTAAAGACGGTTGGGAATTTAGTTTCAAGTTTCCGGTTCTTAGTTCTGAGTTCGCGCCCAAGGCGAACTGTCATCCCGAAGGAGCGGTCTTTGCTCCGAGGGACCTTACGACATCTTGCGCTGAGTTGCGGTGGTTAAGAGCCTTCTGGCTGCTGGCGCGACGCTCTTGCGATCTTCCCGGGTGCAACTAACGCATCGTAGGGTCCCTCCGCGCAAAGAACGCGCGTTCGGGATGACAGTTTTGTTTTAGATCTCTAGAACGTCCAACTTACAGTCGAGCGTAAAATTCTTGGCTCACCAGGCTTTACGTAGGGGTTGTCGTAGGAGCCTTTGAAGTAGCGGGTGTCGCCGAGGTTGTTGAAGTTTAGTTGCCAGGAGAAACG
>DATBAT010000029.1:0-7064 GCA_036271375.1 Terriglobales bacterium | reverse complement strand
GAGCGGCAACTGGAAGATTCATGTCACCAGCAAGGTTGAGCCCTCCCCCGTAGGGCGCAATAACAATGTCGATCGCCCTGAAAGTGAAGCGCGGCTATTCTTTGACATGGGGCCAAGCGCGGTTGATCCGGCGTTGCGTGTGCTTGATCCGGGCGAGACCGTGAAGACCGCGGAGACTCATATCCTCTGCATGAAGTCGGACCTCGATCACGTGACCCAGGCCATGGCGGATCACGTCCGCAAGGACGTGTTGCCGGCGACTCCCTCGGAACATGCGTTCGACGTCGAAGCCAATCATCGCGGATACATTTTTGATCACGAGACGGAAGAGGGTTTCAAAAGAGAAATAGACATGGCTGCCGATATCGGGGCCGAAATGTTCGTGATCGATGCCGGATGGTATGGGCCTGAACCAAACCGATGGGCGCAAAACGTCGGCGACTGGCAGGCTGGTGCGTGGTTGCCCAACGATGTGAATCCTATCCGCGAGTATGCCCGCAAGAAAGGAATGCGCTTCGGCCTCTGGATGGAGCCGGAAGGGGTTGGAGCGAGTTCCAAATTGCTTAAAGACCATCCGGATTGGGTTTTGATGCGGGACGGCAAGCCGGTGACGAACAATCGCAATCTGGATGCGGCCAATCCCGTGGTTGCAAAGTGGATGGAATCGGAAATCGCGCGGATTATCGAAAAGTACGACCTTGACATGTTCCGCATCGATTACAACACCTCGGTGGAAGAAGGTGGCAATCGTATCCAGGGCGGCTTCGTGGAGAGTTCCAGCTGGCGCTACGTGGACAATCTCTACGCGATGTTTGATCGTTTGCGAAAGCGGTTTCCCAAAGTCATCTTCCAGAATTGCGCGGGTGGTGGCGGACGTTTGGATTACGGAATCATGCGCCGCTTCGATACCACGGAGCTTTCCGACTGGATGCGCGGACCGCGCGGAATCAAAGTTCTGAACGGTATGACTTTCCTACTACCGCCGGAAATTCTCTTGCGGACTTTCGGCACTGAAGTGCCCGATCTCGCCAGTGACGGAAATGTTGAAAGCCAATTGGCGGTAGTGCAGATGTCTCTGCCCATCTTCCGCGGTATCTCGCCATCGTCCGAAGAACTGAATCCCATTCTGCGCGACAAAATTCGCAATGGCGTCGAGTTATACAAGAAAGATTTGCGGCCGATTTTGCGTGGCAGCCGTGTTTTCCATCACACCCCGCTTCTCGAATACTTTGAGGAGACGCCCTGGCTGGTGCTTGAGTACGCGAGCCCCGACGCACAGCACGACGTCGCAACGCTATTTCGCACTTCGAATATAGAAGACCCAGTCTTCCACTTTGTTCCTCGCGGGCTCGATGCCTCGCGGAATTACAAAGTAACATTCAAGAACCGTGGTGAAAGCTTCGAACAAAGTGGATTCCAACTGATGCGCGACGGAATTCCCGTGCGTCTTGAAACTGCAGGCACGGAAGAGATGTTGTTGTTCAGCAGCGTCGAGGCAACGGCCGCCGAGAAGAAGAAATAGCATGATTGATTCGAAAAATCTTTTTGACTTGAGTGGAAAAGTTGCCCTGGTGACCGGCGCCAGTGTCGGCTTCGGCGAAGCCATCGCGCTTGCCTTTGCCGATTACGGATGCGATGTTGCCGTCTCCGACCTGGATCTGGCCGCAACACAGCGCGTTGCCGATGCGATCAAACAGAAGGGGCGCAGAAGTGCCGCGCTTACTACCGACACATCAGTTCCTGAGCAGATCACCAAGATGGTTGCGGATGCCGTCCGCGAACTTGGGACGATAGACATTATGGTGAACTGCGCCGGCATTCCTCAGCACAATGCTGCCGAGGACACGCCAGTTGAAGTCTGGGACCGCGTTCTCGACATCAACCTGCGCGGGACATTTCTTTGCTGTCAGGCGGCTGCCCGGGTGATGTTGCCCAAGGGCAAGGGCGTGATCGTCAACTTCTCTTCGATCGCAGGCTCAGTCGGCGTGGGTCGCGGCGCAAACGCTTACTGTGCCAGCAAGGGCGGCATCAACACCCTGACCAAGCAATTGGCGCTTGAGTGGGCGGACCGCGGCATTCGCGTGAATGCGATTGCTCCCTGCCAATTTCTCACTCCAGGGCTCAAGGCCGTGATGGCGAAGCCGCAGTTCGATCCTAAAAAGCTGATGGAGACATGGGTCTCCAGCATCCCGATAGGTCGCGTCGGTCAGCCCGAGGAGATCGTTGGTCCTGCCTTGTTTCTCGCTTCAGAAGCCTCTTCGATGGTCACTGGCGTCATTCTTCCTGTCGATGGAGGGTATCTCGCGCGATGAAGAACGAGATTGCTTCTCCCGAGGCACAAGTGAGAGCGGCGGTAGGGAATATTCTTCCGGGATCCATCAAGCTATCGCAGATCGTGCAGATCGGGATTGTGGTGCCGAGTATCGATCAGACCACGCGACTACTCACATCACTTTTCGGGATTGGGCCTTTTCGTTTTATCGAGTGGCCGAATCGGCCGGATTCCAAATACTGGTATCGCGGCAGCGAAGAGAAAATTCGCATACAGCAGGCATTCGTTCAGTTGGGCGCGATTGAGGTTGAGTTGATTCAGCCGGTCGAAGGGGAAGAGAACGAATACAAGAAGTTTCTAGATCGTACCGGCGGCGGAATTCACCATGCGCTGTTCGAAGTGAGAGATATCGAATTGGCGATCGCAGAGTTGTCGAAATCTGGAATCGGCATTTTGCAAGCGGGAACCGGAATACGTCCAGGTACGCGCTGGGCGCTGCTGGACACGCAAGCCCAGCTTGGCTTTCTGGTTGAACTACGCCACCGGCCGGGCGATTCCGATGGAGCGTCCATTCCGGACAATTTATAGACCTATGGCAGATAAATCTACAAAGCGGTTGAGAACGGCGATCGTGGGATGTGGCAAGGTTGCGGGCACTCACGCGCTGGCCTACACGCAGTTGCCGAATTCAGAACTTGTGGCAGTATGCGATGTAGCGGGCGACCGCGCGCAGGCCTTTGGCAAAAAATTTAATGCGAAAGCTTATACCGATCTGCGCGATCTATTGAAGAAAGAGAAGGTCGACGTGCTATCGGTATGCACCCAGCATACGCAGCATGAAGATGCCGTGATTGCTGCCGCTGAAGCCGGGGCCAACGTGATCGTGGAAAAGCCGCTGACAGTGGATTTGGAATCCTGTGACCGCGCCATCAAGGCTACTCGCGACGCTGGCGTAAAGCTTGGCGTGGTTAGCCAGCGCCGCTGGTACGAGCCGGTGCAGCGGATGAAAGCTGCCATCACCGCCGGAAAGCTGGGCAAGCCGGTGCTTGCCACCGTCGTGATGTTGGGGTGGCGCGAGCCGGCCTATTACAAATCCGATCCGTGGCGCGGCACGTGGAAGGGTGAAGGCGGCGGCGTAGTAGTAAGCCAGGCGCCGCACTATCTCGATCTGCTCTGCTATTTCATGGGCCCAGCGGTCGAACTGCACGGTTACTGGGACAACTATAACCATCCGGGAATTGAAGTCGATGATACGGTCGTCGCGTCCGTGCGCTTCAAAGATGGCGGGATGGCTTCCATCGTACTTAGCAACTCACAGAAACCTGGACTCTTCGGAAAGATTCACGTTCATGGATCGTCGGGAGCGTCCGTCGGCGCAGAGACCGACAGCGGGTCGCCATTCATTTCGGGGGTGACCGAGAAGATGGATCCGCCGTTTAACGACGTGTGGACGATTCCGGGCGAGGAAGATAAGTTGGCGGGATGGAACCGCGAAGACCGCGAACGTCCCGTGGACGTGATGACGCACTATCACCAGTTGCAACTTGGAGAGTTTCTTGATGCGGTGACGGAAAACCGTGAGCCGCAAGTCAATGGCGAAGCGGGACGCCAGGTGGTGGAACTCTTCACCGCCGTCTATCGCTCACAACAACAGCATTCCGCCTTGAGCCTGCCTCTTGCCCAATAATTCCGTGGAGACCCAGAAAATGACGCCGAACGCTACCGCAGAGACAATTGATACGACACTGCTTCTCGACCTTTACCGGCAGATGCTGGAACTCAGAGATTTCGAAGTCAAAGTGCAGGAGCTTTATCGCAACGCGCGTCTGCCCGGCTTTGTCCACCTTTACATCGGCGAAGAGGCGACGGGCGTGGGTGTCTGCTCCAACCTCGAACGCAAAGATCTTATCTTCAGTACGCATCGCGGCCACGGGCACGCCATCGCAAAAGGGGTTCCGGCGCGCGACGTTTTGGCCGAGCTTTGGGGAAAAGAGACCGGAAGCTCGGGCGGCCGCGGCGGCAGCATGCACATGTACGCGCCCGAGTACGGGTTCATGGGCACCAACGGAATCGTGGGCGCGCCCATTCCTCTGGCGACCGGCGCGGCGCTCAGCGCGAAGCTGCGCAAGAGCGGTCAGGTGGTTATCGGCTTTTTCGGCGAAGGCGCCGTGAACAGCGGATCGTTTCACGAAGCGGTGAACTTCGGCTCGGTCTGGGACCTCCCGATCGTCTACGTCTGCGAGAACAACGGATACGCAACCGAAATGGCGTTTGGCCGCGCGACCAAGAACACCAGCGTCGCCAGCCGTGCCGCCGCGTACGCGCTGCCGGGGTTTGAAGTCGACGGACAAGATGTGATGGCGGTCCATCGCGTGGCGAAGGAAGCCATCGATCGCGCGCGGTCCGGCGGAGGCGCGACCCTGATCGAGGCCAAGACGTACCGCTTTGTCGGACATCACGAAGGCGATCCGGGGACCGACTATCGCACGAAAGAAGAAGTGGACACGCAGAAGCGTGGCGATCCGCTAAAGCGGGCGAAGAAACTTTTGCTGGAGTCTGGCGTGGCCGAAGCCAAGATTAAAGAAGTCGAAGCAGCGGTGACGGCAATGATCGATGATGCGGTGACTTTTGCCGAGAACAGCCCAGAACCACCGGCGAGCAGCGTTACCGATCACGTTTTTTAGTCGCACGCGTTTTATATCCCAAGGAGAAATGATGGCTGAGCAGGGACGGATAATCAACTACACGGACGCGGGTGTGGAAGCTCTGCGCGAAGAAATGCGCCGGGACGAAAGCATTGTCTACATCGGGCAGGGCATTGGTCCGCGTGGCGGGAACTTCCGGCAGACTCGCGGACTTTGGAAAGAATTCGGCAACGAGCGTCTGCGGGACACTGGGATTTGCGAGCTAGGCGCGACCGGTGTCGCCATTGGCGCGGCCATGGCCGGCTCCCGGGCAATTGTCGATGAAGTGTTTTTGGATTTTGCGCTGGAAGCCATCACCCAGATCGTGCAGCAGGCGGCGAACATCTGCTACATGTCGAACGGCAAGATTAAAGCTCCGGTGATTATTCGTGGCGCCATGGGTGCGGTACGCAACGCCGGCGCCCACCACTCGCATACCTTTTACAACTGGTTTGCCAACACTCCCGGACTCAAGGTTGTAGTGCCTTCGAATCCATATGACGTCAAAGGCTTATTCAAGACCGCGATGCGGGAGCCGGGGCCGGTGGTATTTATCGAACACAAGTTTCTCTACAACACCAAAGGCGTCGTGCCGGAAGAGGAGTATCTCATCCCGTTCGGCGAGGCTCGGATCGCGCGCGCCGGTGAACACCTCACGGTCGTCGCCACTTCCCGCATGGTGGAACTGGCATTGAAGGCTGCAGTTGAGCTAGAGAAGGTCGGTATCTCAGCCGAGGTCATCGATCCGCGCACGATTGTTCCCCTGGACCGCAAAGCGATCACCGATTCCATCCGCAAGACTGGACATCTCGCGGTGATCGATGAGTCGCCTTCGATGTGCAGTTTTGCCGCCGAGGTCCTGGCAATCGCGGTGGAAGATTGCTTCAAAGAACTCAAATCCTCACCGAAGAGAATCTGCTCATTGCCGGTTCCTAACCCATTCAGTCCTGTTCTGGAGAATCAGATGATTCCTTCGGTCAGCCGCATCGCCAGCGAGATTCAAGCGCTGGTCAAGAATTAAGGAGAGTATTTCGATGGCTTACAAGATCGTGATGCCGCAACTCGGATTGACCATGGAAGAAGGATCGGTCACGAGCTGGCAGAAGCAGCCCGGAGAATTCGTGGAGAAGGGCGACACGCTATTTACCGTGGAGACCGACAAGGTCGAGATGGAAGTGGAAGCGATGGCCAGCGGGTATCTCAACAACATCACCATCGCCATCGGCGAGAAGGTCCCGGTCGGTACGCCGATTGCCATGCTGACCGATAAAGCCGAGGGATAACGGCGAGAAAAATTAAAAGGACACCAGGTTCGGAAGCGTTGCTTCTGAACCTGGTGTCCTAACTTTTGCCGCTTAGCTCGTCCGCTGAATCATCGCATCTTTGCGCTTCATCACTTCTTCGCTGAGTTCAACGCCCAGACCCGGCCCCGGAGGCAGAGGTAATTCGCCGTTGACGGGGACCAGCGATTGCGTCAGGAGTCCCTTGTACTCATCGAGATAATGCCGCCGCACGGTTTCCAGAATATAGAGATTGGTGACGTTGGCTGCCAAGTGTGCCGACGCATAGTGGAGGATCGGCCCACCGCAGTTGTGCGGGGCAATCGGCAAGTAGTGAGTCTCCGCCATGGTGGCAATCTTCTTGGCCTCAGAGATGCCGCCACACCAGCTGATGTCCGGCATAATGATGCGGGCGGCGCGGTTCTCGATGAGTTCGCGGAATCCCCAGCGGGTCATCAGGCGTTCGCTCACGCACAACGGCAACTTGGTCGCGCGGGCCAGTTCCGCATAGGAGGCGAGATTGTCCTGCGGCAGCATTTCTTCCAGCCACATCGGGGTGAGCGGCTCCAGCGTTTGCGCGATCTGGATGGCGCAGGGAAGGTTCCAGAAGCCGTGGAATTCGATGGCGACGGCAATAGAGTCACCGAACTTTTCGCGGATGAGGCGAAGCGGTTCCATGCCCTGCCGGATTTGCGCCGGCGTTACATGGTTGCCGTAAGTTTCGCGAGCGACGGGATCGAAGGGCCAGATCTTCATGGCCTTGACGCCACTATCCATCAATTCCTGCGCCAGGCGGACGGGTTCTTTCATGAAGTCCACGTGGTCGTA
>DATBAT010000028.1:0-2099 GCA_036271375.1 Terriglobales bacterium | reverse complement strand
GTCTGACGAGAGGGTGCGTGCCATCCAGCGGCAGATAGATCGCGGATGCGGGTTCATGACATTGCACTTTTCAACCTATGTGACGGAAAAATATTCGAAGCAAGCGCTGGAGTGGAACGGCGGTTATTTTAATTACGATGGCGACCCGGCCCGGCGATCTAATCTCAAGACCCTCGAAGCCGATGTCGTGCTGCCATCGCCCAAACACCCGATCGTCCGCGGTGTTTCGCCTTACCACTACAAAGACGAGTTTTATTACAAGATCGACTTCCTGCCGGGCGGAAACATCACGCCGCTGGTGCGTGTACCGGCGCTGTCCCCAGTTCCTGATCAGCAGACCGTGGCCTGGGCTTTCCAGCGAAAAACCGGCGGCCGCAGTGTTGGCATGACTTTCGGGCATTATTACGATAATTGGCGATTGAACGACTACCGAACTCTGATTCTGAACGCTATCGTCTGGACGGCCCACGGGAAGGTGCCGAAAGACGGAGTTAAATCTTCTTTCGTCGAGGATGGTGAAGTGGAGAAAGCGCTCGATCAAATTCCATGAAGAAGCTAGCACTGTTCTTGATGTTCTTGCCGTTATGTTCGCAGGCTTCGGACCTGACTCTAATGCCGTGGCCGTCTCAAATCGACCGCCAGGCAGGCTTTCTCAGTCTCAACCACTCGCCCGTTTTCAAGGTATCCGGGGGCGACAACCGTGTCGGCTATGCCGTCGCGCACTTTGTCGAACAATTGAATTCGCGCACCGGGGGAATTCCCAAAGGCGACGGGCCAATCATCACCATTCATTGCGACGGAAACGGACAAAAGATACAGAAGCTGGGTGAAGATGAAAGTTACCAGCTGAACGTCGAGCCCGAGCAAGCAGAACTGAGGGCCGCTAATCCGCTGGGCATTTTGCGTGGAATCGAGACCCTGCTGCAGTTGGTGTATGCCGGCGAACAGGGATGGGTAATTCCGACTGTGAAGATCGAGGACCATCCGCGCTTTCCCTGGCGCGGGCTGATGATCGACGTGTCGCGGCATTTCATGCCTGTCGAAGTGCTAAAGCGGAATATCGATGGCATGGCCGCAGTAAAACTAAACATTTTGCACTTGCACCTTTCAGATGACGAGGGCTTCCGCGTCGAGAGCCGGCGCGCGCCGAGGCTACAGAAGCTCGCTTCAGATGGACTCTTCTACACGCAGCAACAGGTTCGCGATTTAGTGGCCTACGCCCGGATGCGCGGAATACGCATCGTACCTGAGTTCGACGTTCCGGGGCATTCGGTTAGTTGGCTGGTGGCATATCCCAAACTGTCGTCTGCGGGCGCGCCCGAGCATTTGGTGCGGGGAATGTCGGACAGCGAGCGGCTCACGCTTGATCCGACGCTGCCCGCGACCTATCAGCTGCTCGACAAAGTGTTCGCCGAGATGGCCGGGCTGTTTCCTGATCAGTATTTCCATATCGGCGGCGATGAAGTAAATGGAAAATATTGGGACCAGAACGAGCGAATTCAAAGCTGGATGCGGAAGCACCAGATTAAAGACAATCATGCGCTGCAAGCGTATTTCAACCGGCGACTGCAAGCGATTCTTGCCAAGCATGGAAAACGCATGGAAGGCTGGGACGAAATTCTTGCGCCCGAATTACCGACTGACACTTTGGTGCAATCGTGGCGAGGTCCGGAGACGTTGGTCAGCGCGGCGCGAATGGGATTTCAAACGCTTCTATCGGCAGGTTGGTATCTCGACCTGATGTTTCCGGCTTCGAAGCACTATGTTGTAGAGCCGTTCAGTGGAGAAAGTGAGTCGCTTTCGCCGGAGCAAAAAACGCGAATCGTCGGTGGAGAAGCGGCGCAGTGGGCGGAATATGTCACACCGGAAATTCTGGACAATCGGCTCTGGCCGCGGCTAGGCGCAATTGCCGAGCGATTGTGGTCGCCGCAATCCGTCACCGACGTGGAGTCGATGTACCGGCGGTTGGAGATACTGAATAGAAATCTTGAATGGCTCGGCCTCCGGCAGCAGACCAATAGTCAACACATGCTGGAGCGGATTGCAGGCGACGCACCGCTGGAGGCGCTGCAAGTTCTTACAGCGCACGTTGAGCCGGT
>DATBAT010000027.1:0-4695 GCA_036271375.1 Terriglobales bacterium | reverse complement strand
CCTCGAAGATTTGCGCGACATAATATTCCGGGAACACAACAGCATATTCCTGCTCGGCGGCGTGCAGCGCGGCATAGCGAACATTCAGTAGATCGGTACCGAGCGGCAAATGAGGTCCGTGTTTTTCCAGAATACCGATGGGAAGAACGCAGGTGCCATGCGATTGTTGAATCCCGGTGCGAAAATCGTCGGCGGTCAATTCTTCCCAGTGGACCGAAAGCTTGGTCTGTGCGAACGCGGGAACGATCAGTAATAAAATAGCGGCAAGACGTTTCATGGCCACCTCGACGCTGCGAATTTTAACATCAGGGGATGTTAGAGTTGTGTCTGTTTAAGGAGCGATTATGCCGACTCTGGTAGCGCAGCCGACGCGCATCACGGCTGCCGGCAACAAGCCCAAGCTCATCGATGAGTATGTTGGACGCGTCAACTCGAAGACGGATAGCGTGAGCGTCGCCCACATGCGGAGTCCGCAAGGCTGGGAAGAGCCCGGCCAGACGCCGGAGTTCGACGAGTTCACGGTGGTGCTAAAAGGCATGTTGCGCGTGCGGCACAAAAACGGTGAAATGGATGTGGCCGCGGGGCAGGCTGTGATCACCCATGGCGGCGAGTGGGTGCAATATTTGACACCTCTGGAAGGCGGCGCGGAGTACATTGCGGTGTGCGCGCCAGCGTTTTCCATGGATACGGTACATCGGGATTCCTAGTCCACGGCATCTGATAACTATGGCTGGATGGCGTATCGTCGCGATCGCGCTTCTTGTCTTGGTCGCGGCTAGTCCCTTGTGCTTGCGTGCTTTCACAGTAGATTCCGCACAACCCTCGGGATGTCACTTCCACGCCAGCCATCAATTGTCGTGGCGAACCGTTGATCATGGCTGCTGCGAGAACGGGCACGACTCTGCTCTGGTTGAGACTGCCGCCGTCCTCGTACCGGCGACATACGATTTTGAACTGGCATTAATTCCTGTTGCTCGGCTTCTTCCCTCATTGCGGACGACGACTTCGTCCGGTGGCCCGCCGCTCTCGCCTCCTCTTCTTATCTGACATTCCTCTGCATTCGAGTGCGTTTCTGCGTTCGTAAAATTCAGGGGAATTTTCGTGAAGATCAAATTTTGGATTTTGGCGTGTCTGGTCACGCCTGCGTTTGCGCAAATGGATTCCATGCCTGGGATGAATCACGGTGACCTGAAGGATTCCGCCACCCTTTTCATCGAGCAACTCGAGCATCATTCCGTATCAGGCACCGATGCGCAGCCAGCCTCTACCCCTTCCGAAATGATGATGACCAGTTGGCACGGATGGATGTGGATGCTGCACGGTGAAGCTTTTCTCAATGACGTACAGCAGAGCGGCCCGCGCGGCGCTGACAAACTGTTTTCGACAAACTGGGCGATGCCGATGGTGCAACACAAATTCGGCAACAGCACACTCACGTTCAAGGCGATGGTCAGCTTTGAGCCTGCGACCATAACCCAGCAGCGCTATCCGGAACTGTTCCAGCAAGGCGAGACGGCGTTTGGCAAGCCGATTGTCGACGGACAACATCCGCACGATTTTTTTAGCGAGCTAGCCGTGGCATACGACTACCGGCTCAACGACAACACGCTGCTCTCGTTTTACGCTGCCCCGATGGGCGATCCAGCGATGGGGCCCGTGGCGTATCCGCACCGGGGTTCGGCTTCAGAAGATCCGATGGCTCCGTTGTCACACCATCTTCAGGACTCAACCCACGTGGCCGACGATGTGATCACAGTAGGCATCGCGCACCGGAATTTCCGGCTGGAAGCGTCCGGATTCCACGGGCGCGAGCCCGATGAATATCGTTGGAACATAGATTCCGGCACGATGGATTCGTGGTCGACACGGGTGACGGTAAATCCCGCCGCGAATTGGAGTCTGCAATATTCGATTGCACAGCTGCACAGTCCAGAGTCGCTTGCGCCAAATGATGACATTCGCCGGATGACGGCGTCGGTCGCCTACAATCGCCCGATCAGCCGCGGAAACTGGGCATCACTTTTCGTTTGGGGACGAAACCGGTCGCTGCTGGACGGCAACATCGGGAATGGATATTTACTGGAATCGACGCTCAACTTCCTCACGCGCAATAATGCTTGGACTCGTATCGAAAGCGCCGACCGCACTAACGAACTTCTGCTGGGCGAAAATCCTGAACCGCCAGAGTCCAAGGAGCGTTACTTCGCGCGGGTACAAGCGTATACGGCCGGATACGACCGCGAGGTGGGGCATATCCCGCACCTATCGACAGCCTTTGGCGGACAGCTGACCTGGTATGGCGTGCCCGGCCTATTGCAAGCCGCCTACGGCACCCATCCGGTAGGAGTAGTCTTATTCCTCCGGCTTAGGGCGCATTGATGATTCCTGGTGGTGCAAAATTGAACCGCGGATTAGGCGCGCGGCGTCTAATGAAGCAGGTGGGCTCCGACCAAAAATCCAAAGGTCCGACGCTGCAAACCCTGCGCACGGTTCTGCCTGACGTTTGGCAGCTCATCCGGCCGCGACGCCATTTATTGGCGCTAGGCTTCGGACTCATGGTCATCAACCGCATTTCCGGGTTGGTGCTTCCCTACTCCACTAAGTTCCTGATCGATACCGTCATCGTTAAGCATCAGAGCGACCGGCTGAAACCCTTGGTCCTGGCGGTTTTGGTGGCTACCGCCATCCAAGGCTTGACTTCGTTTTCGCTGACCCAACTGCTCTCGAAGGCCGCCCAGCGGCTGATCACCGAATTGCGGCAAAAAGTTCAGGCACACATCGGACGGCTGCCGATTTCGTTTCATGATTCCACCAAGAGCGGCACGCTGGTGGCGCGCATCATGAGCGACGTGGAGGGCATTCGCAATCTAATCGGCACCGGCCTCGTCGATCTTGTCGGAGGATTACTCACTGCTGCGATTGCACTAGTCGTTCTGTTTCGCATTAGCGCTTTGATGACTGCGCTGGCTTTCGGATTTCTTCTGTGCTTTGCCTTCGCCCTGCGCAAAGCGTTTGGGACGATCCGTCCCATTTTTCGTGAACGCGGAAAAATCAATGCCGAGGTCACGGGGCGCCTGGCCGAATCTCTCGGTGGAGTTCGCGTGGTAAAGGGATACCACGCCGAAGACCGCGAAGAGCGGGTGTTTTCGAAAGGCGTACTGCGGTTGCTGGAAAACGTGATCCGCAGCCTGACGGCAACGTCGGTGATGAGCCTGTCGGCCAGCCTGCTGCTGGGCGTAGTTGGCGCCGTGATTATGTATGTCGGGGCGCGGCAGATTGCTGCGGGTACCTTAACGATCGGCGGTTTTTTTACCTACACCCTTTTCATGGGATTCCTGATCGCACCTATCATGCAGATCGTGCAGATCGGCACACAGTTGACCGAAGCGCTTGCGGGCTTGGAGCGCACTCAGGAAATTCTTTCCGAGCAACCGGAAGACCGCGATCCCAAACGGACGGTGACGTTACCGCCGATTCGCGGCGATGTTGACTTCGAAAATGTGACTTTCAGCTACGACGGAACCCGTTCCGTGCTGCACGACGTTTCGTTCCATGCCGCGCCGGGCACGGTAACGGCTCTGGTCGGAAGTTCGGGCTCCGGCAAGTCCACTACCATCGGCCTGATTGCCGCTTTCCACGTGCCTTCTGAGGGAAAAGTGGTGGTGGACGGAATCGATCTCAGCACAGTAAAGCTCGATTCGTATCGCACTCAGCTTGGAGTGGTGCTGCAGGAGTCGTTCCTGTTCGACGGCACCATTCGCGAAAATGTTTTGTTCTCACGTCCTGAAGCGAGCGAGGAGGAATTTCTTCACGCTTGCCAGGTCGCGCGTGTCGACGAGTTTGCCGAGAGTTTCGATAACAAGTACGACACCATCGTCGGCGAGCGTGGTGTAAAACTTTCCGGAGGGCAACGCCAGCGCATATCAATTGCGCGCGCTATCCTCGCCGAGCCGCGCATTTTGATTCTCGACGAAGCTACATCAAGCCTCGATTCGGAGTCGGAGGCGCTCATCCAGCACGGGCTTTCCTATCTCATGCACGGCCGGACAACATTCGTAATCGCGCACCGGCTTTCGACAATTCGGCGGGCTGATCAAATTCTTGTGGTGGAACAAGGGCGCATCGTCGAGCGCGGAACACACGAAGAGCTGTACGACTTGCGGGGCCGCTACTACGAGCTTTACACCAAGCAGCATGGCCTCGAGAAAAACCTCTTCCTCGCACCCGGCGAAGGAGACGGCTCTCTTCCGTCCGACGAAGCCAAGTCCAAAAATGGCGACGCCGATCCCGGGTTGCGAGATGCTCTGCGCCTGGTGAGGGGCGAAGTCCGCTAGTGTCCACGATCGCGTTGCAAACCGAAGACGCCTGCCGCCAATACACCATGGGGCAAGCGCTGATTCGTGCCGTCGACGGCATTTCTTTCCAGATAAGCACGGGCGAGTTCGTCGCGCTGCTTGGCGCATCGGGATCGGGAAAGTCATCCCTGCTGAATTTGATCGCTGGTCTTGATCGCCCAACCTCGGGAACGATCCTCTCTCACGACAGCGATCTCGCGAAGCTTTCGCGGGAAGACCTGGCAAAATATCGACTGCATACCGTCGGTATGGTCTTCCAGTCTTTCAACCTAATTCCCAGCATGACGCTTCTGGAGAATGTCGAGCTGCCGTTGCGTTTCGCCGAGATTGACCGCAGCAA
>DATBAT010000026.1:0-17732 GCA_036271375.1 Terriglobales bacterium | reverse complement strand
CCCCTGATAGTCGTCATTGATCACCGCATCTTTCGTCAACGCCGGAAAGGTGCGCATCACCAGAACGAACGGAATGTTCACTTCTTTAATCATCTGCCGCAAAGACGGACTGAAATCTCCAGCCGCCTTTGTCAGGAGGATTCCATCCACACGCTTCGACAGCAGAAGCTCGAGCGCACGCTCCTCCTTCTCTAACATGTCGTCGCTATTGCAGAGCAAGAGGTTGTAACCGTTGCGCTGTGCCGCATCTTCCGCGCCGCGAACCACCATGGGGAAAAACGGATTAGCGATGTCGCTGACAATCATGCCGATAGTCTGCGTTTTTTGTTTGATCAGGCTACGGGCGATGAGATTCGGACGGTAATTGAGCTTCTGGATTGCATCTTCCACTCGCTGCCGGCGCGCTTTTCCGACGTGGGCCTTGTTATTGATCACCGCCGATACGGTGAAAATCGAGACTCCCGATTCACGCGCGACGTCCGAAATGCTGGCGGCTTTACCCGGTGTTTTTGGCCTAAGTTTCTTGGACGACGGCATACGCTTGTGGAGGGGACGATATCAGACTTGGGAGCGATCTACCAAACGTTCAGCGTCTCTAGTCGGGATTCGGCACCAGGAAATCGAGGATTAGTCCATCAAGTTCGTGACAGGCCTGGACGAATTGGCGAAGCGTCCGTCGCGTCGGACCGAACGAATCAAATTCGCAGGGCGCAAGACCATTTTCATTGTAGGCGCGCGCGAAATCAGGAAATTTCTTCAACAACGTTTCCACCACATTTGTAGCAACCGGCGTATCCATGCGGGGACGCACTTCGATATCACTGGTGTTGAAGCGTACTTGCCAGGAGTACGGAGGAGAGATGACAACGTCGCCGCCAATAAGTTCGCTCCAGTGCATGTGATTACGAAACGCCGCCGAGAGAAGGCGAATGCGGTAGCCGCGTTCGCGGAAGAGTTTATACGTCTTCTTGAATACTGCTACACCGGCCCATTCCAAATATCCTGGATCGATCGACAAGTTCTGCTTTTCCGCAAGAACCTTGAGCCAGTCATCGAGCCGGCCGACCATGATGGTGCAAACCGGACCCATCGTCGCGATTTCCTTACCTTCTTCTTCGCGGCGTTTAAGTCCACGTTCGACGGCTTCGGCCACTGCGACGCATTGGGGAAGAGTAAAACAGACGGTCGCATTGATGCTGATGCCACGATAGGTAGCTTCCTCAATCGCGGGGATCCCTGCCTGCGTCACGGGGATTTTCACGATCATGTTGGGAGCCAACTGATCGAACTCGGCAGCCTGTTCAATCATGCCTTCGCAATCCCGAAACAGCCGCGGATCGGTCTGAATGGAGAGCCGGCCATTCCTTCCCTTCTGTTCATCGAAGGTCGGCTTGAGCAACGCGGCGGCCTCGACAGAAATTTCCCGCACCAGTCGCCAGGCAATCTCATCCACGGTTGCGCTGGGAAACTTCTTAATCAGCGACTGAATCGTTGCCTTCCATCGGTTGATCTCTTTCTTCAAAACCCCAACCACGATAACCGGATTGCACGTTGCTCCCACCGCGCCGTTCTCTATCGAGGAGGCCAGTTCCTGTACGGACGCGGAATCGTTCCACAAACACGTGGGTGTCGTCTGCGTCATTTCGTGCAACGGACTCTTGTAGGAACTCACGCTTTACCCTTGGAACTTCCTGCATCAACCCTGCTTGGAGTGGATTGCAGATGGGAATTCTCCGCGGCAACACTAATCGCGAGGGCGCGCAGGCCATCTTCCCCGGTGACGCGCAGCGGACGGTCATTCAGAAGCACGTCCACAAAGTCCGTGATCTCCGCCAGATAGGCATCGGCGAATGTGCTGAGAAAGTGATCGGCAATCGCGGAGGTACTTCCCTGCGCGGTCAGAAAAGTGGCGGGCATTCGGCTCAAACTGCCAATCTGGATCGTGCCCTTCGATCCGATGATTTCCGTACGCACGTCGTATCCGTAAGCTGCTTGTGCGTATGACTCGATGTTCCCGATCGCACCCTGCTCGAATTTCAAGTTCACCACGCTGGCCACAACGTCGCCAAATTTTGTCACCTCTGGGCGGACGGCCACGGTCGTGTAGGCATGAACCTCTTCTACTTCGTCCTTCATCAGCCAGCGCGCGAGGTCGAAATCATGAACGGTGTTGGTGTAAAACAACATTCCGTTGATGTTCGATTGATAGGAAGCAATGGAAGGTCCGTCTTTGTCACGGCCGAGCGATTTAAACACGACGGGAGTGCCAATTTCGCCGGCCTCAATACGCTTCATAGCGGCGGAATATGCCGGATCGTAACGACGCATAAAGCCAACCTGCATGCGCACGCCGGCCTTGGAAACTGCGGCCAGCAAGTCGTGAGCGTCGGCGAGGCTCAGTGCCAGAGGCTTCTCGCAAAGCATGTCCTTGCCGGCCGCGGCCACCGTCTTCACCGCGCCTGCATGGAACTTGTCTGGAGTCGCAATAACCACCGCGTCCAGCCCCTTGCATTCGAGCATCGCGTCGAGACTTCCATACGAATCTTCAATCTCGAGTTCAGCTGCCGTGCGTCGCGCTCGTTCAGCATCAACGTCAGCCACCGCAACCAGCCGGGCATTGGGGACCAGACGACGAAGGTTGTCGGCGTGTCGCCGCCCCATTTCTCCCACTCCAAGCACGCCAACACCCAGTTTTCGCATCTCGGCCCTCTTACAAATTTCTCTTGTGATTAGAGTTGGCTGACCACACCGCGCAAATATTTCAAGCTTGCCGCAACACTTTCCGCCGGAGGCGGAACGCTGACGTCGGCAAACTTCACGTCCTGTTCAACCACGAACCAGCCTTTGTAACTATTTTTTGCCAGGGTTCGGAAAAAAGCGGGAAAATCGATATTACCCTTCCCGATAACGGTGAAGACCTTGTGCTCGATCGCTTCTTCAAACGTCCACTTGTTGCGCCGGGCTTCGTCCAGGATCTTGTTGTTGCAATCCTTAATGTGGACGAAACGCAGCTTGTCTTTGTACTTCTCCGCTTCCTTTACCGAATCTCCCTCGCCGTAGACGCAATGGCCAGTATCCAGACAGAGACCGACATTGGTGTGCGAGGTCGCGTCGAAAAACTTTTCGCATTCCTCGGGGGTCTCGACGTACGTCGCGACGTGCGGATGGAATACCAAATCCAACCCAAATTCGTTAGCAACAAGTTCTGCGTCAGCCACAATATTGCCGACATGCTTCCACTGCGCGGTGGTCAGCGCAGGACACCCCTTGTCGTAGACGCGTCCTGAAAACTCATTGCGTTCGACCGACTGATCGTCCGCCATGACCAGAAATGGCGCTTTCAGAGTAGCCAGCAACTTACCAACCTTGCGGATACGTTCGATCACTTCTTTACTCGCCGAGGGGTCGCCCATTTTCACCGGAACGAACGACCCGAGAAGATTGAGCTTGCGTTTAGTGAGTTGCGGCCCAAGAACGGCAGGATCGGTGGGGAAAAATCCATACGGCCCGAGTTCTGTACCGGCGTACCCGCCGGCTACCATCTCGTCCAGCATTTTTTCGTAGGATTGCTCCCACGACGGTCCCGGATAATCGAGTACTCCCCAACTGTCCGGTGCCGATGCAAACAGAAACCGCTGGTCCATCTCACTCATGCCTTCCCCCCGATAAATCGCTTCCGCCAGAGTAGTCCAAATCCCTGGCGCTTAAAATGATACGGCTCTCTGCTTCCGCTCTATATTTCTAAACGTTTATTTAATTGCAAGGTTCTGGCTTTGTCAAGACGTTTTACCATGTCCGACTACAGGACCAAAGGTGCCGCAAATGTCCACTCAAGATGGATTAAGATACGGGACATCTTCTTGGATCCGTCGAACGTCGCACTGTAAACCGTTAACAAAGCGATTAGATTTTTAACGCTAATGCGGCGTTGAACTACCCACGAATGTCATAATTAGGGTTCGCTCAGCGCGCGTGAAGCACGAGCGACAGGAGGTGTCGTGAAAATCAATCGCCTCTCGTGGTTTCTCCTGTACGTTGCCCTCGCAACGCTTATGGCACAAGCTGACCGCGCTCCGAATCTGGTCTTACACGGTACCCTCACCCGGGCAGACCACGAAACCTACCGGATGCTTCCTTTCACCGTCCCGTCCGGCGTCCACCGGATCACTGTCGAATTCTCCTATACCGGCCAAGAACACCATACAACCGTCGACCTCGGACTGTTTGGACCCAAAGGATTTCGTGGCTGGAGTGGCGGCAATAAGAGTTCATTCACCGTCTCGGCGAACGACGCGACTCCCTCCTATCTGAAGGGATCGATCATCCCGGGCGCATGGAAAATCGCGCTAGGCATTCCCAACATTCGCGCTGATGTTCGCTCGGAATATACCGTAAATATTTTCTTCGATTTTAGCGGCCAGCCTGATAGCAATACAGCGGCTTTCAGTCCGGTAGTTAGAAAAGGCCAGGCTTGGTATCGCGGTGACCTTCACACGCATACCGGTCACAGCGACGGCAATTGCAACAGTAAAAGCGGAAAGGAAGTCCCCTGTCCGGTTTTCAAAACATTGGAAGCGGCTGCGGCGCGAAAGCTGGACTTCATAGCCGTCAGCGACCACAACACCGTCTCGCACTTCAACGACCTTCGCGAACTGGCTCCATACTTCGACAACCTATTGCTTCTGCACGCACGCGAGATCACTACCTTTCAAGGCCACGCCAATGTTTTTGGCCCAGACCAGTTCGTCGACTTCCGAGTGTCGAGCGTCAACGTCCCTGACGTGAATACCATGCTGCACCAGGTTCGCGATCTGGGCGGTATCGTGTCGATCAACCATCCGGACGCGCCCAGCGGCGAGGATTGCATGGGCTGTGGCTGGAACCCGCATCCCGAAGCTGACTTGCACTTGATCACTGCCGTGGAGGCCGTCAACGGATTCCATTCAGAAATCGATTTTTGGGACAAACAACTGAATCGTGGATACCGCTTGACCGGAATCGGTGGCAGCGATAGCCACGACGCCGACAACCGTCCTCCGGAACCGAGCGCGGTCGGTACACCGACAACAGTAGTCTATGCGAAGGAACTTTCAGAAACGGCGATTCTCGATGGTATTCGAGCCGGTCACGTGTTTATCGATCTGGAGGGAAGTTCCGACCGAATGCTCAGTTTCCGGGCCACCGCGGGAACTCAAGCGGCTGGAATGGGAGATTTACTCCATGCCTCCCCGGGGACCGAAATAACGTTTTCGGTTCAGACAGTCGGCGTGCCCAACCAAAAATTAGAACTCATTGAGGACGGCAAGCCGCTCAACAACGAAACTCTCGCAACTGGCGCATTTTCAATTCGCGCCGATGACCATCGTCACTGGTTTCGCATCAACGTTTGGTCATCAAAAGGCAAGTTATTGCTGGTTGGAAATCCGATTTATTTGAATTTCTAACCGGAATTGTTGCGAGAAGCAAAAATATCAAACTCGCAGACATGCCTGGAAGTAATACGGTATCAGCGGTATTGTGCATCCCCTGGATTAATTGCAAAAATCACGGCTCCCCCGCTGAATTCCCCCTTGATTTTCAATCTTTACTCATAAGGAGAAGTTCTCATGTCCGATATCACCATGACCATTGTTCGGCACCGGGGGGAAATGGCGCCACTTGGAAAGAATTTTGCCGTGCGGATGTTGCTGGAAAAAAGCCAGCCAGTGTGCCCAACCGAAGGCCGAGCGAGTTGGCCTCACGCGTCCAGGAACAACTCGAGCCAGGACGCGAAAACGCCGCACAATAACTAGGGCGCTTACACCATTCGATCCAACGTCAGCAGGTTCAGCATAAGTTGGCGAATGGGATGGTAATTGTCCTGCCGGGACGCATGGGCTTCAACCGTGAAACGGCGATCGGTGAACAGCACGTACCCGGGCAGGTCCCGCTTCTTCATCATGAATTTGTCCACGATCACCTGATGCGCCATGCCGAAATACTGTGCGGCCCAGTCGGCGTTGGTGCGCTCGTAGACTCGAAGGGTTGCGACCATGACTTCGTTCATTCCCCAGAGCGTCTTCATGTAGTTGTACTCGCCGATGAAGTGGAAGGCGAAGTTGGTGCCAACCGGCGTCTCCGGAGGCCATTGAAAGCCTCCCTGGCCGACGTTGACCCACTGGGCTAGTCCGCCATAAACGCGGTCCCATCCAACTTCCATGTGCCGGCGCATTCGCTCAGCGCATGTGTTCCACAACGCACGATCACCACGGCGATCAGCCTCATCCATCGCCATCCACATCACTTCGAGTCCATGGCCTAACCTTGATTTGCGCTCTTCGCCTTCCGGTCGCGTGAAATCGAAGTACAACATCTCAGTGTTCAAACCAATTTCGGGATTGTAGTGGTGCTTGATGATGGCATCGAGCGCATGCGTCGCAATCTCTTCGATCTCGGGATCGCGCCAGCGTTTCAGCATTTGGGTTGCGATATTGAGGTTGAGCATCCACGTGCCTTGAGGGCGCACGCATGGCCCATCCGGCTTTAGATTGGGGAAATCCGGCCCGGAATAGCGAAACTCTGGACGGTTAAAATAGCGGAAAAGTTTCTTCAGCAGACTCTGCGCCATTTCGCGGGCTTGGTCATCGTTCGCCGCTACCGCATATTCCTGCAAGCCTTCCGCGATGAAGTAGATACCTTCGATATCTCCGCCGAACGGCTTGAGCACTTTGCCATCCCGCGACAACTTCTCCGCCCACCAACCGTCAGCTTGCGGACCATATTTCAGGACAAACTCTTTCGTCTTTCGCGCGATTTCGAGATACAGAGGATCTTTTCCGAAATTGTTGTAGAGAAAGCTATAGATCCAAAGCGCGCGCCCCTGAAACCAGAGGAGTTTGTCGGTATTCACCAGCGTGCCGTCGTAGTCCATGCTGCACATGACACCGCCGTATTCGAGATCGACACCGTGCTTATCCCAGAAAGGTAGAACCACTTGAAAGAGTTGATCGTGAAGGCTCTGGCGCAACTCGCGCAAGCTCATGCCGGCGAGCTTTGGCGTATCAACGCATGGTTTCGAAGCCTGCTCTGCGATTCCGAACTTGGGCAGACTAGCCGCAATCGAGGCCGCGCCTATCGCGCTAAGAAATTTGCGCCGTTTCATCTTCCATGCTCCTTGAGCCACAACAGATCTTCCAGCAAGTAATATTGGCCGTATACAAGCATGGCGTCTGCAGGACGCAATCCGCACCCGTGACGCAAAATCCCCGGCGGCGTCTTGTCGGCGTCTCCCACCGGAGTTAGATAATGGTCAATCAGCGATTGCACGATGCGTTCGCCCTCCATCCGGTAGTGCTTCGCGCGATCTTTGTCATCGGTAACTTCCGATAACCGAAACAATCCACCAGCGAGCACCGCGGCCGCCGAACTATCGCGATTGCGAAAACGTACGCCTTCGTCGAAGTAGTCGTACCAGGGCACGCCGTCGTCCGGAAGGTTCGCGAGCGTAAAATCGCTGACCCGCTCCGCCACAGCACGCAAGCGAGCATCTTTTGTTGCCTGATAGGCAGTAGCGAATCCGTAGACCGCCCAGCTCGCACCACGTGACCACGCGGTGTCGGCGCCGAATCCCTGATGGGTATGTTGAAATTTCCAATTTCCGGCAGGAACCTGCACTGGTGCGGCCATCATGCTGCCACCCGCTAATCCGCTACCGCGCATTTCAAATTCCTTCGAGTCGTCTCCCGGATTGTAGTGAACCGACTGGACAACTGAACCGTCGGGACGGATAAACCACTCCGCTGTACGCAGCGCGTGCTTCAACGCAAGATCCCGGAATTTGCTATCACCGGTCCGCTCGCTGGCCCACCACAGGGCCTGTAGATTGATCATGGTGTCGACGATGGTGTCATCGCCATTTTTCTGCCATGAGGCGATCAATTGCGTTTTCGGATTGTAGAGTTCTTCCAGACGGGCCGCGGCGCGCAGAGCACTGCTTCGCAGGCCGTCTTCCTTCGTAACGTCATACCCGAGAGCGGAGGTGTAGTAGTAGAGGAAGCCGGCATCGTGATTCTGTTTTTCCTCTTGTCCAATCAGCTGGCTTCCCCAGAGCTCAGCCCAGCGCCGATATTTCTCGTCGTGGGTACTCCCGTATATCTTCCAGAGCTCCCCATTCCAGAAGCCACCTGTCCAGTAGTAGCCGTCTTGCGGCAGCCACTCGCCGGTTTGATTGTCGGCCTCCGTAAAAAATCCTTTACCTTCGTCAGAAGTCACACTGCTGGTGTTGGCACGCAAAATCGGTTCCAATTTCGTAGCCGTCCGATCGATGGATTGCTGAACCAGCCCGAGTGCTTCGGAAAAGGTCCGTCGCCGCGCAGGAATTAAAGTGTCCGCGGGTGCTGGCTGCGGACTCGCAGAGGATGACAAGATGTGCGTTTCAACCGGTGCCTTCATCCGATTCGCCTGGTCTTCCACCGAAGACATGAACTCGGCCTTGGTGGTGATCCCGTCCGGCGGAAGCACCAGCGATTGGCCTTGATGCTCTTCTTTCTGGTTGCCGAATCCAACCCGGCGATTCGACCCTTCCTGGTCCCAAGCCGCCATCGTGTACCAAGTTGCGGATCCATTCTTCGTGGCGAAATGCAGCAGGTGGTTTTTGTCATCGTCCGCGGAAGTTGCGGCTGAGGCGGTTGTCAGCACCGCTAGTCCTAGATTTTGTCCGGGTACTTCTTCTGTTGCGGTTGGGCCCGGCTGAACGACTTGTTCTCCGTAGGTTGTTAGCCAAGTCACACCGTTTTTTGCAGAACGATTTACCGGCGCACGCGGCTTAGAAGGTAGGCCGGTGGCGAGTTCGATATCGTCATTCGGCGCCGTGTGGATGGCTTGGTAGAAACCTCTCTCCCCAGCCCACTGACTGATGCGAGACCGAACCGTGGCGGATTTACCGCCGATATTCCAACCACCGTATTCAATTTCAGCGATACTTCTCACCGGCCCGGACGAAATGATCTTCCACTTGCGATCTTTGACATCTGCCGCTTTAACCACCTTGCCGTCGAGCCATGCCGCAACGGATCCCACTCCAATGGCATCGCCGATGCGGTAGATGTCCCGCCCATCGGGCGACTCATCGTGATATCCATAGTCGGGCGAAGCATAGAGTTCCAGTTGCAGCGACGGACGCCGCTTTGCATAGATATCGATCGCATTGCGCGCATCGAAATAGATCCGGAAAGCCACTCGCTCCGATTCCCATCCGAGGCCTTCAATTTTGTGGCTGAACAGCGCGTTGGTACGCTTGGTGTAGGGCTGGCGAAGTCGAAAGATTCTATCTGGAGGACCGTAAGTGACCGTAACAATTCGGGTTTGATGGGGTCCCAAATCAATTTGGAAGGCGAGTTCGCCTCCTTCATTGTCCCCGTCGAGATCGTCGACTTGCGAAGGCAGTTCGGTGGTTTCGATGACGCCCGCGTCTTCCTGAACAGTTGCCGCATTGGTGGCCGTAACGATTAGAGAGCCAGCGAGGAAATCGGGGGCTACTGTTCTGAGATCGCCAACCTGTACAACCACATCGGTAGCCGGACGCGCTTCACCCGAAGGATTGCTCACCGCGATCTTGATTCCCTTGAGCTTTTCGCCGGCCGCAGCAGGTTTGGGCCAGAGCGCGGCCAAACAAACCAGTCCCGCGACCGCCAATAAATTCCTATTCATAAACCCCCGTCAGATGCGGCGCACCAGGCCCTCTTCGGTTTCTTTGGTGTTCCGGATCAGCATCAAAATCAAGATCATGCCGACGAACGGCACCACTCCAGCCGCAATCAGCACCCAGTCAAAAGAGCTGGCGGCAGCGCCTTGGTGCGCATCGGAAACGTATCCGACCAACTTGAAAGCAATGATGGTGCCGATTCCAGCAGCAGTGCCGCTCATCCCGCTCACCGACGCAACCGAATCGCTGCGATATAAGTCGGAAGGCAATACGTTGGCGATCGTCGAGTACGCTGCGTAACAGAACGTCGACAAAGTGAAGAGCGGAATGATGTAGCGCAATTCATTAGTGAAGATCGTCGGGATCAGCAACGTCATCCCAAAAGCCCCGAAGACGACAACTGCCTTGCGCGCCCTGCCGACAGCCCATCCCCGCTTGATGAGGACTCCAGATACCCAGCCGCCAAAGAAGTTTCCTAGGTCAGCAGCGATGAACGGTACCCAGATGGCGAACACGCTGTCTCTGAGCGGAATTCCCTTCGCCACCAGATAAATTGGGAACCAATCGGTCACGAAAAACCAGACCGGATCGGTAAAGCTCTTGGCGATGATCGTTCCCCAGGTTTGGGGAAGCCTCAGCAGTTGCCCCCATCGCAAACGGGCACTAGTTTGAAGTACGCTATCTTCGTCGCGGTCTTGCAAGATCATCGACCGCTCTTCCTCAGAGATGCGCGGATGATCTTCCGGCGAGTAGTACGACTTGCGCCAGAGCATCAGCCAGAAAAGTCCCAGGACGCCGGGAACAACGAACGCAGGCCGCCATCCCCAGTGCGAATAAATCCACAAGACCAGGAATGGAGAAATTGCGCCGCCGATGGAAGATCCGCTATCAAAGAATGCGGTAGCCAGTCCGCGCTCACGCTTGGGGAACCACTCTGAAACAGCCTTGGTTGCCGCCGGCCAATTGGCAGACTCTCCCGCTCCCAGAAGAAAACGAAAGAACGCGAAGCTGCGAAAGCCATTGGCCATCGCAGTGCACATGGAGATGATCGAATACCCGAGGACGGTAAACGTAAGGCCTTTGCGGGTACCCACTCGATCCATCACCCGACCGAACACAGTCTGGCCGATGGAATACGCAACCCGAAATCCGATCAGCAGGTTGGCATAGTCTGTGTTCGTCCAGTGGTATTGCAATTTAAGAAAAGGAGCAAGCAAGGAGAGCGTCTGACGGTCAAGATAATTGATGACCGTCGACGCAAACAATACGCCGGCAATCCACCAGCGCAGGTTGCGAATAGGGCGACGGCCAACCGCAGCGGTCTGTTCGGACTTTGCCATGAGTTAGGGTGAGAGTCTAACGCGAATTGGCTAATTCCGAAGTAAGCAGCGATGCAGAGTCCTTATCAAGAAAAATTGCGGTCTTAGGATGTGTTTGCAAAATCGAAGCCGGGGCCATCGGACTGACTTTGCCTTCAAGACAGGCCTGTACGGCGCGGGCTTTGCGTTCGCCGCCAACGATGGCCAGAATTTCTTTCGACTTGAGGATCTGCTTCACCGACATGGAAATCGCCTGTCGCGGAACTTCCGCGTCAGAGGCGAACCATCCTTCGTTTATTTGCTGCTGACGGCAGGGTTGGTCGAGATCAACGACTAAGTAAGGAGTTTCAATTTCGAAATCTGCCGGCGGATCATTGAATGCAAGATGCCCGTTTTCACCGATACCCACGAATGCCACGTCGATGGGTGCTGAGGCTATGGCGTCACCCACAATCTTGATCACCTTGGCAACGTCGCCGTCGCCATCAAGCAGGTGGTATTTCTTCATGCCGGTTTTCTGAATCAAGCGCTCGCGCAAATATTTTCGAAAGCTGGCTTTGTGAGTATCGGGTAGCCCCACATATTCGTCGAGGTGGAACATCTCAACGTTGGCCCAATCAATGTTGGGGGTGGTAGTTAGTGCTTCAAGAAAATCAAACTGCGAGGCTCCCGTCGCAGCAATGATGCGGGCGCTTCCCTGCTTGTTGAGTGTCTCTTGAAGAGATTTTGCGGCTTGGGCCGCCGCTTCCACACCCAAAGACTTTGCATTTGCCAGAATTCTGACTTTCACTCGAGGCTCCTAAAAATGAGTTTATGAAATTACTTCGCGGGTTGCCTGGCAGAGCAACGCTGCGGATTCCGTGTCCAGGAAAAGGTCTGCTTTACTATGCGTTCGCAGCAATGACGCGGGGCAAGCGGGGGTGACCGGGCCTTCCAATGCATCGCGCACGGCCTCAGCCTTGGTGCGGCCGGGCACACAGCAAATAATATACGTTGCATCAACCAGTGTGGGGCAGGTTAGCGTGAGTCCCAGATCTGGCACAGCATCGAGGTCCGGCCAATGTCCTTCGTTGACCTGTTGCAAACGGCAGCGTTCGTCGAGTGTAACCGCACGCACCCGCTTGGGATCTTTAAAATTTGCTTCGTGCGGATCGTTAAATCCGATGTGCCCATTCTCTCCGAAGCCCAGAAACGAGATGTCGATCGGCGCTGTTGAAAGCAAGTCGGCATAACGCTGGCACTCTGCGGCAATGTCAGTTGCGTCGCCTTGCAGGTAGTGAACTTTTGCGGGATGCACCCGGTCTTCGAGGTTGCGCTTGACCCATCCAGCGAAACTCGCGGGATGCGTTGCTGGCATACCGTGGTACTCGTCCACGTGGAAGACTTCGACGCGCTTCCAGTTAATGTCAGGAGAGTTCGTGAGGGCGTCCAGCATCGGCAGTTGGGAGTTTGCCGCAGAGAAAATCGCGCGTGCCCAGCCTTGTTCGCGAATGGCTTCGCGCAGCAACTCTGCCGCGCGAGTGCCAGCTTCCCGGCCCAGCGCCTCTCGCGTTTCCAGAACGTGGACCGACAACTCACTACGTGGTGACAGTGTCGTCATTTCTATTGATAGACGGTTGCGCCGCCGCGGTGCTCCATTTGGTCGCGCTGGCCTTTCATTGCAACTTGAATTTCTGCGCGGCCCATCAGGAGCCCAGGCGAATACGCGCTGACTACACACCTTCCGACGCGGTCAGTCGCGCGAAGAGCGATAGCGGTCATACCTGCGATTGCATTCCAGGTGAAGCCGGCGGGATAACCTGCCCAAATTTGGGGCAGCAACTCTCCCGGTCCATAGGACGTGAATGAAATGGGACGAAACGAATTTGGAACCACAGTGCCATCTTTATCGACGACAGACGCCGTCAGGTAGGCGAGACTCTCGCGATCTCCCGAATGCAGCACATTGACATCGGGAGCCAGCACGATCCCAGTTGCAGGGCCTGCCGTTTTTCGCGCGTCGGAAAGTGTTTGCGCACCGGAGCGGGCCACCGCTTTTAACATGCCGGGCTCAAAAGGAACCTCCCAGACGCGCGGCGGATGCGCCAGCCCTGGATAGATGTCGCCTTTCCTGACTCCGAGCGACTTGCCGTTCAAAATCAGCTCAACTTCTTCCAGATTGCTGTAGACCTTAACCGTCTTCGTGGCTTTGTCATCCGGCCAAGTCCAATGGCCGCAGATGTGCACCATGGGCTGCTCGGTCCATTGGCTTTGAAAAAAGTAGTAAGCATCTTTCGCGATGCGCCACGAGTCGTTCATTCCAAATGTAACGACGTGGGGGACCACCGGATCGTATTCTTCGCCGTCGTAGTCGAACTGGTGCCACAGCACGCTGCCCGCGATCCACGGCCGCAGATTCACCTGACTCAGAAATTTTTCATGCTCGACGCAACCGGCATCTTCGCTGTTCTCGCCCATGCCGTACAAGCCGCGCCCAATGCCTGCCGCGGTGTATTCCTCGATCAGATATTTGCGCCTGGGGAAATTCTTGTGGTCCTTGTCGTCGTCTTCGAAAGTTGAGTAGAGACCAACGACATCGAGATTCGCCATCACCGGCTCAATCCGGGGAGCATGCATGGTGGCAATGCGCGTCGGATCAAGTTCACGATATTTATTGACCAGGCCGTTGATCATGTCAGCAGATTTTTCCGGCTGATCAACTTCGCCAGAAATGCCCCACATGATCACGCTAGGGTTGTTCCGGTCGCGAAAGATCATCTCTTCTGCCTGCCGCGTCTGGATCGTAATGTATTCCGGATTGGTCTCGACTTCTTCTCCTACGAAGATCTCATCCAGCACCAGCATGCCGAGTTGGTCGCACGCTTCCATCACCGCTGGGTCGTGAGGATAGTGGCTGGTGCGAAAGAAGTTGCAACCCATCTCGCGGATAATCTTCATGTCTGCAAGATGGCGCGAGTTGGGCACCGCGTTACCCATGCCGGGATAAACCTGGTGCCAGGTGGTTCCGCGTAATTGCAGACGCTTGCCGTTAAGGAAGAACCCCTGGTCGGGGTCGAAGTTAAAGAAACGCAGCCCCAAAGGGATTTCGACAGAATCGATTAGCTTCGATTTGTCAGAAAAACTAGCCCGCACTCGGTAGAGATTCGGTGAATCAGGATGCCAAAGTTTCGGATTCGTGACGCGTACGTTCTGATGTGAGAATTCCGTTGCCTTGCCCGCCGAGGTAGTGGCCTTTCCCGTTGACTTGCCCACTACAAAACCAGCGGCATCGAGAACTTCGATCACGACATCTAGCGACGCCGCCACGCGAGTGGAATTTGTGACGCTTCCATAGATTTCGATATCTGCAGAACCTTCGCTCACCTGCGGAGTACGCCAATAGAGCGTTGAACAATACACCGGCTCAGAGACCCGCAGCCAGACATCGCGATAAATCCCGCCGTAGAAAGTAACGTCGGTCTTTACCGTCGGACCAATATTCGGGTTGTAGACGTTGTTGACCTTGACGATAAGTACATTTTCGACGCCGCCGAAATGCGCATGATCAGTGATATCGAATTCGAATCCGGTATAGCCGCCCTTGTGGCCGCCGATCAATGTTCCGTTGAGCCAAAAGTCCGCAACCTGATTGACGCCTTCGAACTCGAGGAAAACTCGTTTCCCTTTTAGATCCTCCCCAAGATTGAAATGCTTCCGGTACCAACCGAGGCCACGGAAATATCCGGGGATCTCGTCGGCAGCATCGAAAGCATTCCAGGTGTGCGGAAGGAAGATCGGGTCCCAGTCGGAATCGTCGTACGTAGTCTGGGAGGCATTGCGAAATTTGGGTTCGACTTCGGTCCCCAAGGTTGCGTTGCGATCGAATGAACCTAACGCACCCCCGCCGCGCGCCTGACGACGGAATAACCATCCATCGTTAAAGCTATCGCGCCGTCTCGGCGCGCCGGGAACATCAGCGGCCCAGAGCTTCAATGGAACTCGGGGAGCGGCCAGCGCTACCAGCCCTGCTGCCGCTGCCCCCATGAAGTCTCTGCGTCTCATTGGCCCCCTGTGCGTAGTGCGTTTCTCTTAACAGAGACTGCTAGAACGTGGCCCTTATTCCCAGCTGGCCGTGCCGCCATTGGTTGTTCGGCTGGCTCTGGAAATCACCGAAGCTTCCGGAACCCGGCGCGTAGCGGGTGCCCGGCGCGCCAAAGTTGGGATGGTTGAATGCGTTGAAGAGCTCTCCTCGAAGTTCGAGCGATACGCGCTCTCCAATCTGGAAAGTCTTTGCCAGCGTTTGATCAAGATTGCGAATTGGGTCGGTGCGGCAGTTGTCGATATAGCGCGGAGTATCGCCGGCCACTTCGTCGCCCGGGTTGGTAAACGCGTCGATGTTGAGGTAGGAACCTGCACCGAAGACAACGTCGTGTGCGCTCAAACCGCTGCATGGATTGCCAATCAGGTCCGGACGCTGCGAGCCACCGTTAATACGATTCGACGACATGCGGATCGCCAACGGCTGTCCCGACTGAATCGTCACAAAGCTGCTCAGCTTCCAGCCGCCGAACACTCCGTCCACAAACTTGTTCGCGTTGCTTCCGAAAGTCCGGCCTTTTCCAAACGGCAGATCATAGGTCGCGGCGATCACAAACCGGTGCGGTGTGTCATTGGCGGAAATACTGCGCTCTCCCGCCAGGTTGCTCTTGTCCTGTACTGCGGCGAAGCCACCTAAGGCGCTGCCGAGTGAGGAATTCGCTCCCGAGTCGGAATCGGATGTCATGTGTGCGTAAGTGTAATTGCCAGTGAAGGTCAGACCGTGTGAGTAGCGTTTTTCAAAGCGTATCTGCAAGGAGTTGTAGCGGGACTGCGCCTCGAACGGCGTGAATCCATAAAGGGCCTGGAACTGCGGGTAGGGCCGCAGAATATTGACCCGGGGAAGTGTGTCGTTGTTGTAGCTCGATGTCGGCTCGTTAAAGATCGGCGCCGGCTGTCCGGGCAATTGAACAAACAGGTACTGGAAGGGATTCGGTATTTGCTCGTTCAGGTACGCCGTGCCGCAAACTGTGGGATCGGTCGGATCGCACTTCACGCGGTCGGTCGCACTGACAAAATCCTGACTGCGTAGCGATTTGTCCCATGGAAGATGCGTGCTGCGGTTCGCCGAGTAGTTGACTTCGATCAACATCGATCCACCGAACTGGCGTTGGACGCCCAGGTTCCACTGATAGATCTCGGCATTCCGCACATTCAGGCTGGCGTGGTTGAAGTTTTCCAGACCATACAGAGTCAGGTCGCCGTACTTTCCTTCCTGAGGAAGGCTCAATCCGTCGGGAAGCGGGTTGGTCAACGAAGCGTGCTGCGTGAATCCGCTGTCGTCGGAGGCGTGGAACGGAACGCTGCCATTCCAGGCGGTTCCGCCGTACTGCCAGTTGGTGGCGAAGTTCAGGCCGTAATAAACGCCGGCACCGCCGCGCACGACCGTCTTGTCATTTAGCGCGTAGGCGAACCCGAAGCGAGGTCCAAAGTTGTTGCTGTCGGAATTGCTATGACGCTGCTTGTCCGTAGCCAGAATCGAGGTTCCAAGAAGTTCGCCGCCAGGATATTCACCAAGTGCCGGTACGCTGATTCCCGAGTCACAAGTAAAGCAGGTGAACTGGTTGCGGTTGTAGCGCTCGGTGTAGGGAGTGCTGATTTCGTAACGCAGGCCGAAGTTGACGGTCAGCTTATGGGTTACCTTCCAATCATCCTGACCAAAGAAACTGGTCTCCATCGACTTATTGGCAACGGCTGGTACTTCCGCCAGCACGTCCGTGCTGAAGCTACCGTCATCCGGCCAGTTGATCAGCAAGGACGCGAGATCGTTGCCGTCCGTGCCGTCGGATCCATTGAGCACGTCCTGTGCGGTGTAAGTTTGGCCGAAGTTGAACGCGCCAGATGTGTTGCTGGGCTGGAAAAAGTTGTTGAGAAAAATGCGCTGCTCGCCACCAAACTTAAAGCTGTGATTGCCGTGGGTCTTGGTGGCAGTCGAAGCATACGACCACTGCGTGTCAGTCTCACGCGAGATTGTGCAACACGCGGTCGCGGACAGTCCCTGGTACTGATCGAAGGTGATCGATGGGAACGCCGGACGATGATAATAAGCGTTGTCGATCAGTTCCGTGGGGAAGCCAACGCCGGAGCCGTTGATGTTGGTCGGATCAACCGTCACCGGCACGTCTCCCGGAGTATTGAAGCGAGTGAGAGTGATTCGGTTAACCCACAAGAACGATGAGGATGGCGCCCAGTTGTGGGAGAGCGTAATCCCTTCCGTCTTGGCCTTGGTGATGTTTTCAGAGAGGAAAGGGTCAGGCTGGTCCGTTGTCTCACGCCGCATGTAGTAACGGCCTGTCATCCAGCTCTTCTGGTTGAAGTAGTAATCGATCTTTCCATCAAGCTGCCAGCCCGGAGTTCCGATGACCGCGTTCTGTACAAAGTTAGGGTCGCCGCTCGAAGGGTCGACATTCTGGTTTGGCGAAGGAAGCAGATTGATGAGCGCCAATCCCAGCGGGTTGAGACGGCCGGTGGGAATAACGTTGGCAGTGTCTACGCCATTAACCAGGGAATGGAACTGCGGACGGGTCGTGCCTACGATAGCGCCGTTGGGGTCATAAATCGCAACCGGAGCACCATTGGGATTGAACGATTGCGAAAAGTCTCCGGTGCGTTCCAATGCCGTTGGCACGATGGCCTGAATGACGAACGGTTGGTCG
>DATBAT010000025.1:0-11887 GCA_036271375.1 Terriglobales bacterium | reverse complement strand
GCCGGGGTATAACCCTCTTCGATCAGAGTCTGATACGGCACTTCGACCGGCTCGGTGCAGTCTTTGCAGACCCGGCGAACCAGCCTCTGGGCGCAGATCAAATGGACCGATGTCGCGACCAGGAATGGTTCGATACCCATGTTCATAAGACGGCTGATGGTTTCAGGCGCACCGTTGGTGTGCAGCGTGGAAAGCACCAAGTGGCCAGTTAGGGCGGCCTTGATGGCGATTTCAGCCGTTTCAAAGTCGCGGATTTCACCGACCAGAATGATGTTGGGATCCTGCCGCAGGAAGGCGCGAAGAGCGGCTGCAAAGTTTAGACCGATCTGCTCCTTCATCTGTACCTGGTTAACGCCCTGCAGTTGGAACTCGACCGGATCTTCGGCCGTCATGATGTTGGTGTCAGGCGTATTCAAACGCGCGATCGACGAATATAGGGTGTTGGTTTTCCCCGAACCAGTCGGACCGGTGACCAGCACCATGCCATACGGCTTCAGGATTGCCTTTTCAAACTTGGCGAGCGATTCCGGCTCGAATCCAAGCTTGGTCATGTCGAGACGCAGATTTTCTTTGTCCAACAACCGCATCACGATTTTTTCGCCCCACAGGGTAGGCAGCGTGCTGACGCGGAAATCGAGTTGCTTTTTGCGGCCCGCCAACTGCATCTTCAACATGATGCGGCCGTCTTGCGGCAGGCGCTTTTCGCTGATGTCCAGCTTGGCCATGATTTTGAGGCGCGAGGTGATGGCGTCCTTCAGCTTCAATGGCGGAGACATGATGCTTTGCAGAATTCCGTCAATCCGGAAGCGCACGCGGAATTCTTTTTCGTAAGGCTCCATGTGAATGTCGCTGGCCCCCCGCTTCACAGCGTCGGTAAGCACCAGGTTCACTAGCTTTACGATTGGAGCTTCGTCGGCGGCCTTCTCCAGTTCGGAGAGCGCCAACTCTTCCTGATCGGTTTGCAATTCAACGTCGGCCTCGCCGGCCTCGGTCATCGACTGCATCACCTGTTCCAGGTCATCTTGCTGGGTGGTCCCGTAAGCCTTTTCGATTCCCTGCTGAATGGAGCTTTCGGAAGCCACCACCGGCTCAATGTTGAAGCCGGTCATGAACTTGATATCGTCCATCGCGAAGACGTTGGTCGGATCGACCATGGCGATAGTGAGGGACGCACCCACTCTGCTTAAGGGCAGAATCTGATAACGCTTCGCAGTTTCAAACGGAATAAGCTTTACGACGGAAGGATCTATTTCAAAATACGAAAGATTGATTGCCGGGACACCGTATTGACGAGAGAGGAAGTTGGTAACGTCCTCGTCATTCAGGAAGCCCAGCTTGACCAAGGCGGAGCCCAGACGACAATTCGTCTCCTTCTGGACTTTCGTCGCCTTATCCAACTGCTCTGGGGTAATGATCTTCTCTTTAACGAGAAGGTCACCCAGCCGTTGAGACATACGTCGATCTCCTTATCTGTGCCACAGAGAGATAAAAGTTGAACCGCTTACATGGCGCGAAATCGCAGCTTGAATCGAGGGGAGAGCCACTATGGCTTTCGCGTTGACACAAATTGTCAACGCAGACGCGAATTGGCAAAAGTAACTTTGGTACTTGAAAAGACCGCGCCGATCCTTCAAATGAAAGCAAACGCGGCGACTACGCGTGAAATAAGGGTTTTAGAGTGAGAGGATTTGCCAGTTACCCCAGCGGCCATGCACTTCGGTAAGCGGAGAAGTGGGTACGCTAGCCGCCTGCGCCGGTGCGCAAGCCCCAAAACCAGCCAAGAGTGAGCACAATCATCAGGATCGTAGTGCCCCAGGCGATGACATTAAACAACTTCGAGTTCACGTATTCGCCCATCAATTCTTTGCGGTTGACCAACAGCAGCATGAAGATCAGGACGAACGGGAGAACCGCACCGTTGACCACCTGGGAAAGAATCGAGATTTTGATCAGGTTCAAATTTGGCGTAAGGATGACGCCCGCGCCGGCGGCAATGAGGATCGTATACAGCCAATAGAAGACGGGAGCTTCGCCGAATTTCTTGTCCACGCCGGATTCAAAACCCAGACCCTCGCAGACCGTATACGCGGTGGAGAGAGGTAAAATCGACGCCGCAAACAGAGAAGCGTTAAACAAACCCATGGCGAAAAGGATGTAGGCGTACTGCCCTGCCAACGGCCGAAGGGCCTGTGCGCCATCGGCGGCGTCGCGAATGTCACGGTGGCCATGGGCAAACAGGGTCGCCGCACAAGCGACAATGATGAACCAGGCGACCACGTCGGTAAAAATACAGCCGAAAATAACGTCGAGCCGCGACGTCTTGTATTGGCGGCGCCCAACGCCTTTTTCGACAATAGATGCCTGGAGATAGAACTGCATCCAGGGAGCGATGGTGGTCCCCACCAATCCGATCACCATGTAGAGGTAAGGAGTGTTACGGAACTCAGCCAGATGGGGTGGCTTTACGGTGGCCACGATCGCATCCAGCCAGGCCGGTTTCGCCAGCACTCCGGCGACGATGTAGGTGATGTAGAAGAATGAGGCGGCCAGAAAGACCTTCTCCACGCTCTTGTATTGGCCCTTGACGATGATCAGCCAAACGATGACCGCGCAAATCGGGACGCTGATGTTTTTCGAAACTCCGAATAGCTGAAGACTGCTGGCGATACCTGCGAACTCGGTGACCACGTTTCCGAAGTTCACGATCAGAATCGCCAGCATCATGAGGAAGGTAACTCGCAGGCCGAACTCTTCGCGGATCAGGTCGCTAAGACCCTTACCAGTCACAGCGCCCATGCGGGCGCACATTTCCTGAACCACGATCAAGGCCACGGTAATGGGAAGCATCGTCCACAGCAGCATGTGGCCGAATTGCGCGCCCGCTGCGGAGTAGGTGAAAATTCCGCCCGCATCGTTGTCGACGTTGGCCGTGATGAAACCCGGCCCAACGACCGCGAAGAAGATCAGGATTCGAGTTTTCCAGCTTCTCAGGAATCGGTTTCGCATGCGGACACTTGGAGTTTCGAACGGGCGTGCTCAGGATAAATGGACTGAACAGTTATGGATAGATAGAAGACGGGAACGTTGGGGCGTGGACTTCACAGCTTGGCCCGCAACAGGCTGATCACATCGTCGGAGGTGATGACGCCGGTCAGCTTCTTGAATTTATCGACGACGGGCAATGTGACGAGATTGTATTTGTCGAATAGTTCGGCCACTTCTTTTTCGCCGGTGTCGGCATCGCAGGAAATCAACGGCTCTTGCGCGAGGCTCAGGAGTGGGTCGTCATGTTCGGCGAGGACAAGCTTGGCCAGGGGAACGGCGCCGCCAAGGGTGCCGTGAGAATCGATTAAGTAGATGGTGCTGACCGTCTCGACTCCGCCTTCAAATTTGCGCAGGGCATCGATAGCGTCTTTGACCGTTGCGTTCACGTTCTGCGCCAGGTACTCGGTGTTCATGCGGCCAGCGGCTGTGTTTTCGCGGAACTCGAGGAGTTCTTGCATCTCCTCGCGCTCTTGCGGCTGCATTTCCGACAGAATTTGCGAAGTTCGATCTTCGGGGAGATCGGCCAACAGATCGGCGGCCGCGTCGGGGTTCATTTCCTCAACGATTTCTGCGGCGCGTTCTGAATCCAGCGCTTCGACAATGGCCTTCTGGACCTTCGGGTCGACTTCTTCCAGCGCTCCGGCGGCGACATCGCCCTCTAGAGTTTGGAAAACGGCGTCACGCTCGTCGGGCGTTAGCTCTTCGATAATGTCTGCGATGTCCGCTGGGTGCAGCTTGGCTAGGCGCTCGTGGGAGATCTTGAGCTTGATGCGACGGGCCGGGTCGGTTTCGATCAGATCGACGAATTCCCACGGAATCGTGCGCGGCGGAATCTGCACTAGCAGAGTTCGCAACGCGATCATGGGCACCATGCCCTTTAACAGGCGGCGGATGGCGCCTTTGACTCCCACGTCCACGGACGTGACCCGCAGACCAGGACGGTTGTTGGTGGTTTCCTGATACAGATCGACGTCGTTGACGCGGACCACTTTGCGTCCGTGAACATCAATGATCTGCTGATCAAGTAGGTCGCGCTCCAGCAGAAACAAGCCTTCGGAGCTTTCTACTTTTGCCCAGGTCGAATCGACGCTGGTGGCGTAGATGCCGCCGTTGATGCTGCCTACCGACGTCAGAGGCAGAACGCGATCGCCGGCTTTCGTGCGAACGATGAGCATGGCGACGTGAGAGCGGTCTGCCAGTGGAGACAACGCCAACTCGCGCACGCGGCCGCAGTGGGTACCGCCCGGTCCGTAAACCGGCGTGCCCAGCAGTTCCGTAAGTGCGACCGCGCCCATGTTGTGAGAATACCCAAGAGCGCTGGGGGAATCCATAACAATGAAGGGGATTTTGTAATTTGGTAATCGGGTAATTTGTAATTTGAAACTCTGGCACTGGTTTGGTTCAGCGGGTTTCCAAATTGCTCAATTCCCCGATTACTCAATTGCCAAATGGCTTGTGGCGCTTTGTTATAATCCGCCCAAACCCTCCGATGAATGAACTCTCCACCCCGTTGATGCGGCAGCATGCCGCGATCAAAAAAGATCATCCTACGGCGCTTCTATTTTTTCGCGTGGGAGATTTTTATGAACTCTTTTTTGACGACGCGGTACTGGCCGCCCGTGAACTACAGATCACACTTACTTCCCGCAGCAAGGAAAAAGGTGTCGCCATACCGATGTGTGGGGTGCCTTTTCATGCCGCTGAGGGATACATCTCGAAGCTGATCCGCAAAGGATTCAAGGTGGCAATATGCGATCAGACGGAAGACGCACGGCTGGCCAAGAAGTTGGTACGGCGCGAAGTAACGCGGGTGGTCACGCCGGGCACGGCGGCTGACTCGTCGCTGGGCTCGGAAGAGAATAACTTCCTCGCCGCGTTGGCGGCGGTGGGTGACCGGGTCGGATTCGCGGCGCTCGATCTTTCGACGGGCGAATTTCGTGCCACCGAATTCCAGGGGGCTGACGCCTCGCGAAGGATTCAGGAAGAGCTGCAACAGTTGCGGCCTCGGGAAGTTTTGTACGGGTCGTCAGCGCCTTTGTTTGATTCTCCTGTGCGTAGGGCAGAGGCCACGGTGCAACCCAAGGCGCCGGGGGCGATGTGGTCGGACACGCCGCTTGACGATTGGATTTTTGCTCCCGACCACGCGATCCCTCTGGTCGAGAACCATTTTGGGGTGCTCTCTTTAGAAGGTTTCGGGCTGGCGGGAAAACCGGCGGCAGCTTCCGCTGCAGGAGCGATCCTCTACTACGTTCGCTCTACGCAACGCGGGACACTCGACCACGTTGACCGGATCGGATTCTATGAACGCGCAAATTGCCTGGTGCTCGATACCGTTACCGTTCGCAATCTTGAGCTAATTGAGCCTTTGTTCACCGGCGCTGGCGACGGCATCACGTTGTTTCGCGCCATCGACACGACGGTTACGCCCGTCGGAAAGCGATTGCTCCGGTCTTGGATGTTGCGGCCTTCGGTCGACTCTGCCGAAATCAATGCGCGACTCGACGCAGTGGACGTTCAAGTGAAGGCGTCGATGCATCGCGAAGAGTTGCGGCGGTCGCTGGATGGCATTCTCGATCTCGAACGCCTGCTGAGCCGGGTGACGCTCGAGACGGCAAATCCTCGGGACCTGCTTGCACTGGCCGCTTCCTTAGCGAAGATTCCTTCCGTGCGAATAGCACTGACGCACTTGGAATCGTCGCGGCTGCAGACACTCCACGGCCTAGTGGATGAACTTGCCGATCTGCGGCAACGCATTCAGTCGACAATTGTGACGGAGCCGCCGATTTCCCTTAGCGACGGCGGCGTTATCGAGACGGGGATAGACAAAGAACTCGACGACCTGCGAGATCTCAGCCGTAACAGCAAACAGTATCTTGCGGAAATTGAGCAGCGGGAACGGCAGCGGACCGGCATCCATTCGCTGAAGGTCAAATTTAATTCCGTCTTCGGTTACTACATCGAAATTTCTAAAGTGAATCAGCATCTGGCGCCGGCGGAATATGAGCGCAAGCAGACGCTGGTGAACGCCGAGCGCTTCACTACACCTGAGCTGAAAGAATATGAGTCGAAGATTCTGGACGCGCAGGAAAAGATTGTCGACATCGAGCGCCGGATTTTCTCCGAGCTACGCGGCGTGATTACCGGAGAAGCGAAGCGAATCCGGCAGACAGCATTGGCGTTGGCCGAAGTTGATGTGCTGGCGTCTCTGGCGCACACCGCCGCGCACAGGAACTATTGCCGTCCGTTATTTGACGAGTCGTCGGATATTGAGATCGTTGGCGGACGCCATCCGGTGATCGAGCAGCAGGAGCTTTCCGGCGGCACCGAGAGGTTCGTTCCCAACGATCTTTTCTTGAATTCGACTACTCATACGGTGCTGGTGCTGACCGGGCCAAATATGGGCGGCAAGTCAACTTATTTGCGGCAGGCAGCGCTGGCGGTGATTCTCGCGCAGATGGGATCGTTCGTCCCTGCGCGGGCGGCACGACTTGGCATCGTTGATCGCGTATTTACCAGGATTGGAGCTAGTGACAACCTGGCACGCGGTCGGTCGACGTTCATGGTCGAGATGACGGAGACGGCGGCCATCTTAAATACAGCAACGCCACGGTCGCTGGTGTTGCTGGATGAGGTGGGCCGCGGAACTTCGACCTACGACGGATTAGCGATCGCCTGGGCAGCCGTCGAATACATCCACGCGCGCACGCGGGCGAAGACGCTATTTGCGACACACTATTTCGAGTTGACCGACCTGGCGGATCAGCTATCAGGCGTGAAGAACTATCACGTGTCGGTAAAAGAAGCTGGCGGCGGAGTCGTATTCCTCCGCAAGGTCGAGCCCGGTGCCGCCGACCGCAGTTATGGAATCGAAGTGGCGAAGCTTGCCGGGTTGCCCCTCGAAGTGGTCGAACGGGCGCGCGAAGTGCTGGCTGAGCACGAAAACGCCGAACGGCGGGTCACGACTGAACTCGCTGGCGACGACAAGCCGCGTCCCCCGGCGCAGTTGACGATCTTCACTCCTCTATCACAACCCGTGCTTGACCGCCTGCGCCAACTTGATCCGAACCGCATCACGCCTCTCGAGGCGCTAAATCTTCTTTCCGAACTCAAGCAGCAGGTGGAGTAACTTGACCCACGACCTCGGCCAGTTGCTCATCGTAGGCTTTGAACCTTCTGAGATCAACGATGCACTGCGCGCGCTGCTTAGGCGGATTCAGCCCGCAGGCGTCATCCTTTTCGCGCGCAATGTGGTCACACCCCAGCAGACCCATCAGTTGCTACAAGATTGTCAGGCCTGCGTGGACCGTCCATTGTTCACCTGCGTGGATATGGAGGGCGGGCGGGTTGATCGCTTTCGCGCAGCCATCGGGTCGTTCCCTTCTGCGGCAGACGTTTTTGCCACCGGAGATCGCCGACTCTATCGCAGGCACGGTAGGGTGATCGGCGATGCCTGTCGCGCGCTGGGCTTCAATACTGATTTCGCTCCAGTGCTCGATCTCGCGCTTGAGGCTTCACGCACGGTGATGAGTTCGCGTGCCGTCTCGCCCGATCCCAAACAGGTGGTGATCTATGCGCGGGAGTTTATGGCGGGATTAAAGTCCTCCGGGGTGATTGGATCAGGCAAGCACTTCCCTGGCCTTGGCGAAGCGAACCTCGACACCCATCACGAATTGCCCAGCGTGCAAGCCTCGTACAGGAAGCTTTGGACGGACGATCTTTATCCATATCGTGCGCTGAAGCGGGAGCTTCCCCTGGTGCTCGTCGGGCATGCGAACTATCCCGTGGTCACCAGGGATGCCGGCCCTGCTTCCCTTTCCAAGAAATGGATCACGGATGTGCTGCGCAAAAAGATTGGATACCGCGGCCTCGTGGTTTCTGACGATATGGAGATGGGCGCATTGCTGAAAGCGGCGCCGATCGGGCAGGCCGCGGTAGAGTTTGTCCGAGCGGGTGGAGACCTCTGCCTGATTTGCCGGCAAGAAGAGCTCGTGAATAACGCTTTTGAAGCGCTGACCTTAGAAGCGGAGAAGGACAAACGCTTCGCGGGCAGAGTCAAAGAATCGGTTGACCGGGTGCTAAGGTTCAAGCAAAAATCAAAAGAACTCAAGCGCCGGATTCCTGCTCCCAAGCCGGAAAAAGTTGAGAAGCTGAAACAGCAGCTCGCAGATTTCGTTGTGCGGGTAAGACCAGCATGATTGTCGCCGGGGTCATGAGCGGCACTTCGGCCGACGGCATTAACGTGGCGCTGGTGCGAATCGCCGACGGTGCGAAAAATCTTCAATTCAAACTTCTGGGTCACACCGAAATTGCCTACCCCAAAGCAGTGCGCCAAGCCGTGTTAAGTGCAATGAATGCGTCCAGCATCAGCGTCGCTGATTTGGCCCGACTCAACTTCGTGTTGGCTGAACTCTATGCCGGCGCGGTGATTGCAGCACAGAAGAAATTCCGCATCAAGGCCGAACTGGTTGGATGCCACGGGCAGACGATCTACCATCAAGGCGACGCCGCTCCCTTCCTTGGACGTAAGGTCGCGGTCACCTGGCAAACGGGAGAAGGTGCGGTGCTCGCCGCGCGGGTAGGGGCGCCGGTGGTTTCAGACTTCCGCCCTGCGGATATGGCCGTTGGCGGCAAGGGAGCGCCACTGGTTCCGTTCCTCGATTATTTTCTCTACCGCGATCCGAAGGTCGGACGGATCGTGCAGAACATTGGCGGCATTGGCAATCTCACCGCAATTGCAGCGAATGCAACGCCCAAGCAAGTTGTTGCGTTCGATACCGGCCCCGGCAACATGGTGATCGATGCGGTCACGCAGAAGCTCTTCGGGAAACCTTTTGACCGCGAGGGCAAGATCGCGGCGCAAGGCACGCCGCGCGAGGATGTTATCGGTCATTTTCTGAAAATGCCTTTCTTCGCGAGCAAGCCTCCCAGGACCGCGGGCCGCGAGGAGTTCGGCGCGGCATTCGTTCGCTCTTTTCTTGGCCGGTGCGGCAAAACCAAGAAGGAAGACGTAGTAGCCACCGCCACTGCCTTCACCGCTCGCTCCATCGCCGAGTCGCTGAAGAGCTTCGTGATCAAAAAGAACAGCTACCGCGATTTCATCGTCTCCGGCGGCGGCACGCGCAACGCGACGCTGCTGGCAATGCTTGCGAATGAGTTGAAGCCGATTGGCCTCCAGGTGCGATCCACGGACGAGTTCGGTCTGCCCTCAGAAGCCAAGGAAGCCGCGGCGTTCGCGCTGCTCGCATACCAGACGTGGCATCGGCGAACTTCAAATATCCCATCCGCCACCGGGGCGAAACGGCCTGCAATTTTAGGAAAGATTTCCTATGCGTAGGCTTTTGCCGTTACTCCTGACGGCGGCCTGCTTTTTGTCCTGCGCCAGGAAGCCCGATCCTAATACGCTGGTGATGATTATCGAGAGCAGTCCCACCAACCTCGATCCACGGGTTGGTATCGATGCCCAGTCCGAACGCATTGACGACCTGATCTTCGACGATCTACTTGCTCGGGACGAGCATTTGAACGTCAAACCCGGACTGGCGGAAAGCTGGGAAGTTCACAATTCTCTGATCTACGTTTTTCATCTTCATCACGGCGTCAAATTTCACGACGGCCGCCCGCTGACTTCAAAAGACGTGAAGTGGAGCTTCGATTCACTGCTGCAAGGAAAGGTTCGCAGCACCAAAGCCGCGGCTTACCGGTTCGTCGATCACGTTGAGGCGGTTGACGATTACACCGTCGCCTTCCATATGAAGGAGCCGTCTTCGACCTTGCCCTGGAACCTTTCCGGCGGCGCAATGGGAATTGTGCCCTACGGCGCGACCGGCGAGGAGATGAGCCGGCATCCCATTGGCTCCGGGCCCTTCCGCTTTGTCAGCGCGCAGCAGGACAGCGATGTAGTCATAGAGAACAATCCCGAGTATTGGGGCGAGAAGGCGCGCCTCAAGCAGGTCCGTTTTATTGTCGTGCCCGACACTACCACCCGCGCGCTGGAGCTACGCAAAGGCAGCGCCGACATTGCCATCAACGCCTTGGCCTTCGATACGGTTTTAACTTTGCAGAAGGATTCGAAGCTAGAAACGTTGCGCGCTCCGGGAACGGTCCTGGCCTATATCGCATTCAACCTGCGCGATCCGATCTTGAAAGATGTACGCGTGCGGCAGGCGCTGGCATACGCGATTGATCGCCAACCACTAATCCACGATCTATGGCGCGACTTCGCGCGGCCAGCGGCCAGCGTGCTTCCGCCCGAGAGTTGGGCTTACGATCCTGAAGTTACCAAGTACGAATTCAATCCGGAGCGCGCAAGGCAACTACTCGATTCCGCAGGATATCCAGCCACGGATGGCGTTCGCTTCCACATCACCATGAAAACCTCGACAGAGGAAAGCTCGCGTCTACTTGCGGCCGTTTTGCAACAGCAACTTCGCGACGTGGGCATCGCGCTTGATATTCGCAGTTTCGAATTTGCGACGTTTTTTTCCGATGTCACGCATGGCGAATTTCAGATGTACTCGCTGCGCTGGATCGGCGGAAACGAAGACCCCGATATCTTCGAACTCATCTTTCACAGTTCGCGGATTATCCCCAAAGGCGCGAACCGCAGCTTTTACTCAAATCCGGCGGTTGATGCGCTGATCGACCGAGCCCGTTCCGTCACCGACCAAACCGAACGCCGCCAACTGTATTCCGAAATACAACGCACGCTCGCGACGGAGTTGCCTTACGTCAATCTCTGGTACAACGACAATATTCTGGTGCACAGCAGACGGGTACACGGGCTAACCCTGAATCCCTCGGGTAACTACGATTTCCTGAAGACTGCTGAACTCGCTCTTCCGTAACGTGAACCTTTAACGCGAATCCAGCCAAGCCCTCCTGTACCAACGTGCCAATTGACACTATTGGCCGGTTGCTCAACAATTGGTGCAACAACCGAACGCATTCCGCGGAGAACGAAAACTATGTTGGAACCTGCTGAACCTGTTGCGCAACCCAGTAATGAAGGCACCGCCGGCAAGTGGATATTGCTGGCCATCGCTCTACTCTACGTGGCGGGCTCATCGTATTTTCTTTACACGCTAAATCAGCATCTCGATAAGCTGGGCCAGGAACAGAAGGCCAGCGAAGGCCAGATTGCGGAACTGACCAAGCGCATCTCGAATGCCGAAGCCGATGACGAGACGCTAGCCAAACAAGTTGGCATGACCAAGCGCGACCTGGCGGAGCGCGCGTCCGAGCTGCAAAAACAACAACGCGCCGCTGAGGCACGGCTGACGCAGCAACAGAAGGAACAGATCAGCGCGGTCAGCGGCGAAGTCGCGGGCGTGAAGACCGATGTCGGCGGAGTAAAGACCGACGTGGAGTCGACCAAAGCCGATCTCGAAGCGACCAAGTCGAAACTGCAAAGCACGATTGGCGACCTCGGCGTGCAGAGCGGACTAATCGCCAACACGCGCGGCGATCTAGAAACGCTCAAGCACAGGGGCGACCGCAACTATTACGAATTTACTTTGACCAAAGGCGCGAAGCCGCAGCCGGTTTCGACCGTCAGCCTGCAGTTGAAAAAGACCGATACCAAGCGTGGCAAGTTTACGGTCAACGTTGGTTCCGACGACAAGATGATCGAAAAGAAAGATCGCAACATCTCCGAGCCGATTCAGTTCTACAGCGGCCGTGATCACCTGCTCTACGAGTTGGTGGTGTGGACCGTCGATAAGAACCAGGCGACGGGATACTTGAGCACTCCGAAAGGCGCGCCCACTCCGGTTTCGACCAATTAATGTTTCCCGGTAGTCATGTTCTGATAGAAATCGTCCTGCGGACGGCGGTGGTTTATCTC
>DATBAT010000024.1:0-5714 GCA_036271375.1 Terriglobales bacterium | reverse complement strand
TTACCGCACCAGCGTGCTCGATTCGAACGACGTTCCCGGAGCAACCACCGGAGCGCCCTTTCTTTCGCGCTGGGACCCGACTGTTTACTTAGGGGGGCCGATCGTAAAGGACAAGGTGTTCTTTTTCGGGTCGGTCGAGAGGCTGCTCGAAAGCCGGGACCTGAACTTCCAGTTCAACCCTGATTTGCCTTCCAGCCTGATCGCATTCGAAACTCCCTTCAACAAGCACTCGCTGACCTACGACACACGCGCGCGCTCCAAGGTGGAAGAGGTTGTCGGCAGGCACCGCTTCAGCGAGCAGTTCAACTACACCAACAACCACATTACGGACTACCTGCCGCTCACGGCGTCGCTTAACCTTCCCGATACACGCTACAACCTTGATGGCCGCACGCTGATGCTCGGGTTCGCGGACCTATGGACGTTCGGCGACAGCTCGAATTCCTGGATCATGAATTCTTACTACCAGTTTCGCGGCAATCCGACACGGCAGAGCCCTTCGCATCCGGATGCGGGAACGCCAAACACACTCTTCAATCTTTTCTCCGGATACAACAGCGGCGATGAGTTTGGCGATTTGGGACAGACGTCATTCGGTCCCGGTTACAACTCGTTTACCTTCCACCAGCAATACCATTCGGCTGGCACGAACCTGAGCAAGCAGCTCGGCCACCATACCATCAAGTTCGGATGGGACTACGAACACACCGCCGTGAACGGCGCCGAGCCGAATAATTTCTTCACGCAGTTGTTTTCCACGGTGGACGATTTCAACAGCTATGGCCCGATCAATTCCGGGCTGAACCTGATTACGCTCCAAGGCGGAACCACGCCGACGGCCAACCTGGTTGACATCCATAACAACTACAACGGAGCATTTTTTCAGGATGACTGGAAGCTCCGTCACAACCTGACGATAAATGCCGGGGTGCGTTGGGACTATGATTCGAGCTTCCCCAACAAGACCGATTTCGGTCCGCGCGTGGGAGCGGCGTGGTCGCCCGATTCGAAAACGGTCGTAAATGCCAGCTTTGGCATTTTCTTCGATCAGTTCCGCGAAGGCGTAGCGCGTGACATCCCGGGATTTGGAGGCGCGGACATTCAGAGAGAGCGCTTGCTTTCCTTCCCTCGCCTGTTCTACGGAAATCCCACTACACTGACCAGCCTGTTTCAAGGACTGGGTCGTCCCACAGTTTGCGTAGCGAACAGCATGACGCAAGCGCAAGTCAACGCTGCGGGCGCCAGTTGTCCGAACGGTCTTGGCACCACCCTTTATGGAATCGATTACCTGAACAACGTCGTCGCCTCGGGTCACGCGCCCATTCCGGCCAACGCTCTTGTGAACGAATCGAACATCCAGCAGTTGTCCGGGCTTTCGGCGGACCAGTTCCTTGCCGCTGCCGATGCGGCGGTCGGTAACCTGGCCGGGAGCGACCCGAATCTCAGCACGCCTGCCAACTACTGGTCTTGGGACCCGTTCGGTAATCTCACAACCATCCCTGGCATTAACGGTACCGCCGGCCAGGTGCCGGTAAGTGTCGATCCTAACTTCAAGGTCCCTCGCACTTACAACTATCACGTGGGCGTGCAGCGCGCGATCACCTCAGACATGGTGATTACCGCCGACTACTATCACAAGTCGATTGATGACATCACCACAATCCGCTCGACAAATCTTGCGTTCGAGGCGCGGATGCCTTGTTGCGCCAACGAATTGATGCCCGGAACCGGCACAACCCGAAACGAAAACTACGGGCCGTGGGGCTCAGGCACCTACAATGGCTTCACCATCGGTTTTCAGAAGCAAATGTCTCATCGGGTCAGCCTGCAGGCAAGTTACACCTACGCCAACGCGGTCGATGACGTGCTCAACTCCACGCTATCTAGCGAAGTCCAAACCGGCGAGGGCGTCAACTTCCTGCCGATATACGGCCTTTCGGACAGCTACGTCGGGACCGTTCCTCTGGTGACCGACTCTAACGGGCAGACCAACAAGAATGGCGCGTTTATTAACTCCATCGGTAATCCTGTTCCCAAGGCAGGAACGTATTACAACGGCGCCAGCGTAGATCACGGGCCGTCGGACCTCTCGCTCAACCATACCTTCCTGATCCACGCCATCGTGCAGTTGCCGAAGCACTTTGAGGTTTCACCGATCTTCCGCGCGCAGAGCGGGTTCCATTACACCGTGTCTCCGGCGGACGGCGGGTCCGATTTCGATGGAGACGGCCTCTACAACGGCACCGGGCTTTGCTGGGACGGAACCGGCCCGTTGTATTGCAAGAACTCCCAAACCGCCCCTGCGTTCGTCAACATGGATATTCGCGTAGCGAAAGTTTTCAACCTCGGTGAGCGAGTGAAGGCGCATGCCATGTTCGAGATGTTCAACCTCTTCAACCGAGCCAATGCGGCCGCGGTGCAAGGGCTAGAGGGCGGAACTCCCAGTCTGGGATCCACACTGCAGTACCTGCCCGGGCGCGAAGGTCAAGTCGGTTTACGCTTCGAGTTCTAAATCGGTGAGTCGCCCGCGCAGGAATGCCAGGCGATTGCCGCAAAAGAAATGACAAAGCTCTCGTTTTCCGACGGGAGCTTTGTTTTTTTCTGGGGGCGCCGCGCGGGATTTAAGGGCACCTCAGATATACGGGCCGATGACCGGAACCGAAACAAACCAGAGCACAACCCTCCTTCCCGCAACTCGCATCTCACGAACCAGAGCTGGACTGTTACGGAGCACAGTCGTCTCCGCGCTCGTGGAATCGTTCCACCCTCCGTGCGGGATTACACCGGCTTCGGCCGTTTTGGTCCGGTCATTCTTATCGGATGGTGCCCTTCTTGTCGTGCCGTGGGATTTGTTTCTTGCTGATCGCTGCGTTGTCGATCTTCCCTCTGGGAGGTTGCGGAGGAAGCTCCGGTCCATCGGGTCCTTCCGGTCCTTCCAATCCAACCCAGTCATTTCAAATCACCGTCACCGCGCCCGCTGCAGGGCAAGGAACCATTACCAGTTCTCCGGCGGGAATCAATTGTCCGGGAACATGTAGCGCGACCTTCACACAAGGAACGCAGGTCACGCTGACGGCGACGGCAGGCAACAACTATTACTTCACGGGGTGGAGTGGCGCATGCACCGGCACCACGGCGTGCGCCCTTACTGTTAGCGCGGCGGTGACTGTCGCGGCAACCTTCAGTAGCGGTGACTCCCTTACGGTATCGACGACAGGAACCGGAGCCGGCACCGTAACCAGCAGCCCGGCAGGCATCAATTGCACCAGCGGATCGACCACTGGATGTTCTGCCACGTTCGCGCCGGGTGCTTCCGTCGCTCTCACCGAGACGGTAAATCAATCCAGCCAGTTTTCGGGATGGTCGGGCGCATGCTCAGGCGCGGGCGCATGCAGCGTGACCTTAAGTGCATCGGCGAATTCCGTGGGCGCATCGTTTGCCCGCATCGGCAGTTTGAAAAGCCTGAACCACATTATCTTTTTCGCGCAAGAGAATCGCTCCTTAGATCACTACTTCGGATACCTGCGGCAATACTGGGCGAACAACGGTATTCCCGATCAATCGTTCGACGGACTGCCGCAGTTCAACCCCAGCAGCGGCGCAGCCCCGCTGCAAGGTCCGGCGCCCTCGCTGTCCGGTTGCGATCCGGCACACCCGTTTATTCCGGGCGACCCCAATAGCGGCGTTCCCGCACAAAATACGTTCTGCATTATCGACAGCAATAGTCCCTCGATTACCTCCTTTCACATGAACTCTGTTTGCACAGAAGAAATAAGTCCCTTCTGGAATGAATCGCGAGACGATTGGAACGTGAACTTCGTGTGGCCCACTGCCGCGACGCCGCAGATGAACGGGTTCGTGAAGGCCGCGGCCGACGATGCCCGGCAGTATCCCTGGAGTTACAACGATGACTCCTATGTGAACGACACCGACGGTTTGCGTGGCATGGGCTACTTTACCGATGCCGATTTGAACTACTACTACTTCATGGCGAGCAAGTTTGCCACCTCGGACCGCTGGTTTGCGCCGGTGATGAGCCGTACCCAGTTGAACCGTGCCTACATTATCGGCGCGACCTCGCAGGGTTACGCCTATCCTCCCGGCAGCAATGCCAATGACAATGCGCCTTTTTCCGCGACCCCGATTTTCAAGGAACTGCAGGCCGCGGGCATCACCTGGCGAGTGTACGTAGATCCAAACTCGAGCGACCCGACCACTGGCATGAGTTGCGCCTCGGCCACTGGAGACGAGCAGAACAAGTGTCTTGCCGCGGCTTCCTATGTCAACGAGTTTACTTACGCGGCCCAGATCCAGAACGACCCGGCGTTATATCGGAATTTCGTTCCGGCAACCCAATTCGTCAGCGACCTGCAAAACGAAGCCACGTTCCCGCAAGTGGTGATGATCGATCCTCCCTCGAATTCCGGCCTCGACGAACATCCTTCGGATAGGGATGCTTATCCCGAAAATATTCAACAGGGTGCGAAGTATGCCGCGAGCCTGATCAACGCTTTTATGGCCAGCCCAACCTGGAAGGACTCGGCTTTGATTTTCACCTACGACGAAAGCGGAGGCTTTTACGATCACGTTCCGGCACAGCCTGTGCCCGCTCCCGACTCTTTCACCTATCCGAAAGATCTCGAAGCCAGCGATAAGTGCGACGGCGCCGATCAAAGCACGGGAATCTGCAGCTTCGCGATTACCGGGTTCCGGATACCGTTGATTGTGATTTCACCATTTGCAAAGAAGAATTACGTTTCGCACACAGTGCGTGATACGACGGCGTGGCTCAATCTAGTGGAAGAGCGGTTTGGAGTGCCCGCGCTCACCGTTCGGGACGCTTACTGGACCACGACCACTCCGCTGGCCACAATGGATGAATTCTTCGATTTCGTGAACGTGCCCTGGGCGACGCCGCCGACGCCGCCGACGCAAAACACGACCGGGATATGCAGCGTGGCTGCACCAACGCCGTAAGGAAAGAAATAGTTAACTTAGAGACTTTTACGAGGAACACCCGGGCATTTGAGTTCCGGGTTGTCATTCCCGAATCAATACCCTCAATGCGATAATGCGGCAGTGAGGATTTTGCGTACTGTTATTTTCTGTCTTCTTCTGTTTTCCGTTTCCGCCTGCGTGGCCGCGACCCGGCATTACTACATCGCCGCCGAAGATGTGAATTGGAACTTTGCTCCTAGCGGCATTAACCTGCTCACGGCCATTCCCTTGCCGCAGCAAATCAGGCTCAACCTGCAATGGGAGAAGATGCGCTATGTCGAGTACTCCGACAGCACGTTTAGCGTTAAGAAACCACAACCCGACTGGCTGGGGATTCTTGGTCCGGTGATTCGCGCCGAAGTTGGGGATGAGATCGTAGTCGAATTCCTGAATCGCACCCGCTTTCCCCACAGCATCCATCCGCATGGAGTGCGCTACGACAAGAACAACGAAGGCTCGTTCTACATCCCTTCTGGCGCCGGAGACCGGGTCGCCCCGGGACGAAAATACACGTACCACTGGTTTGCCACACCCGCGAGCGGTCCGGGGCCGAGTCAACCCAGCTCCATCGTGTGGTGGTACCACTCGCACGTCGATACGGCTATGGAAATCAACGCCGGTCTCATCGGGCCCATCATCATTACGGCCAAGGGCAAGGCGAGGCCCGACGGATCGCCCAAGGATGTCGATTCCGAATTTGTAACTTCCTTTCAGAT
>DATBAT010000023.1:0-12749 GCA_036271375.1 Terriglobales bacterium | reverse complement strand
AATCCCGAGACCGCTTTCAACACCACCCGGCTATAGACCGGATGCAGTTTCATCACTTTCCATTCATCGTCATCCAGCTTTCCCGGCTTTTCCAGAATTGCGTTCGACACGCTGAGTTTCCCAATATCGTGGAGCAAGCCGGCGCGCCGGATCATCTGCACTGTCGCCGGGGCTAACGCCATGCCCTGCGCGATCTTGACTGCTGCTTCCGAAACTCCCACAGAATGATTAAAAGTGTAAGGAGACTTGGCATCGATCACCGACGCGAAAGCCCGGCACAAACTGTCGATGCGTTCCGGGGTCGCAGGTAGCGCGGCACCAGGCTCCATACGCAACACGTAAGGCCGGGGATCGTCGGCCGTCGCCTTGGCCCAGAGCATCTCATCGTTACGCAGAGACTTCACGATCTTCACCAACTCAGGATCAAACCAGGTCCCGCTGCGGTCTTTTGCCACCTGGATGGCTGCTTCCGGCCCGTCCTCGGCGGCAAATACTTCCAGGGTCTGGCTGATGTTGATAATGCGCGCCAGTATCGGAGTTTCTTCGCCTTTCGCGCCGTCCGGGTATCCCTCGCCGTCCCAATGCTCGTCGAGGCCGCGAATCGCCAGCGCCGCGTTCTCACTAAGCCCGATCATGCGGGCGATGTCCGCGCCGCGTTCGCAACGCGCACCGACCAACTCTGCGTTGATCTTCTTGGCCTGTGTTCCCACTTTCAGCAGCCGCATGATCCTCTGCCACAGCGGGGCTTCCGGCATGATGTTGTTGAACATGTAAACCACGCCGGCCAGCGAAATCTTGGCCATGTCTTGCAGTTTCACTTCGCGCTTGGCCTGAATATCGTCCGAACCAAGAATTGCGTGCATGCGCGCCGAGTTCGAGCTACATCCGGAATCTTTCAATAGGAGGGCGTAATAAAGATCTGAGCAGTCTTCTGAAGGCAGTCCTAATTCCTCGGCAATACGCATGCCGAGAATGCAACTGCGGATCGCATGGCCCATCGGCTGACCTTCGGTCAGGTCCAATGCCAGCGACAACGCAGATACAACTTCTGAAAGACGAATTGAATTTTGGTCGACGTTAAGATTAAGCGCGCGCATTTTTGTTGGCTTGTGCCAACTCAATACTGGGCCACGGGGAGGGCAGTAACAAGTTACTGAGGTGAAGGGGGCGGGGTTACGATCTGGCTAGAACGAATAGAGGAAACCGCCCGTCTGGCAGGCCTTTTGAAGGATTTATGCCTGTTTTGTACGGGTTATTTCGGCACTCTTTTCCGCTGCCTCTTTGACCAGGAATCCCATCTTGGGATGCGTTGGTTCTACATCCACCTGGATGCCGAAGTTGCGCAGCGTCTCCGAGGTCGTCGGCCCTATCGACGCGACCATCGACCTGCGTAATCCAGCTAACACAGCGTCGCGCAAGTTCATCTCTTCGGCAAACTGGAACAGATGATGGATTTGCACCGAAGAGGTGAACATCGCCACATCAATTTCTTTCCGGCTCAATGCTTTGATCGCTTCGCGCAACGGACTGGTGTCCTCCGGTGGCTGCCAGGTGTAGACGGGAACTGGAAAAACTTCGGCACCGCGCTCTCCGAGGCCGGCATAAAGTTCGGGACTGGGCACGCCATACTCCTGCACTGCCACTAGTTGTCCCTTGAGCGGGATTTTGTCGGCGTTCTGATCGAGCGATTCGAGAATCTCGCGCCAGGTGTTCGGCTCGGGGACGGCGAGGGCGACGGGAACTCCGAACTCACGCAGCACCGCCATGGGCTTGGGCCCGCGGGCAACGACTTTTGTCCGGCTGAGAGCGGCGACCAATTGTTCGCGCGGCAATACCGATTCAATCGCCAGCGCGAGTGCGCGCGTGCCCACACCGGTGAGTAGAATCACAGCGCCATATTTATCGAGCTGAAGATCAGCGGCAAATTTCAATTCAGCATCGTTAGGCCCGGCGGGAACTTCGCGCGTAGACGGCGCAACCATGGGGTTGCCGCCATTGTTGCTGATCAGTTGGCCGATCTCCTTAGCGCGCCGGCTTTCCAGGGAAAGCACTTTGAGACCGCCGAAGTCCGCATTTGCCATGGCTGAATTTTACAGGCAAAGCCAGCTGGCAGGCGTAGGGGCAGGCGTCCCCCACTGCCCAGGGTGCAAAAAGAGGGCCGCCGTCCGGGAGGGCATGACATTTGTCATCAGCCCTGAATGACTAAGCCCACTTCCCCGAATCGTTTACCCCGAATATGGTGGTTGGCGTGGAGTTTGGCCGAACAATTTTCTCGTCCCCCGCGTAACCTTTCATGCGGCAGCGACGTTTAACCAAGTAGGAGTGTTTCCCGAGGTTGAAGGATGTGGTGCAGACAATTTATGCTGTTCGCCCACTCCCTGGTGTGCCCGTTTTGATCCACTGGAGTCCAAGCTATGACCCTGGCTCGTTTTGTCCGCAAAAACGCCTTTCGCAATAAGCGCCGCAGCATTCTCACCATCCTGAGCGTGGGCTTTTCCCTGTTGCTGCTGACTTTCATGATCACCATCTGGCGCAGCTTCTACATCGACCAGGGCAGCGTGCAGTCGGCGCAGCGCCTGATGGTGCGTCACAAGGTTTCGCTGGTGTTCAGTCTGCCCGCGTTCTATCGGGAGAAGATTCGTGCCATCCCCGGCGTGCAGCACGTGGTGAACATGCAATGGTTTGGCGGCCAGTATAAGGACGACCGGTCGCAGAATTACTTCGCGCAGTTCGGTGTCGACCCCAATGAGTTCTTTCAGGTCTACACCGACATGAAGATTCCCCAGGACCAAATCGAAGCCTGGCAGAAAGACCGTGCGGGCGCTGTTGTAGATGCAGGGCTGGCCAACAAATTCGGATGGAAGGTCGGAGACCGGCTCAACATCAAGGGCCTGATCTTTCCGTTGAATCTGGAGCTTACGATTCGCGGCATCTTCACCGCCCCGTCGCCCACGCAGTCGATTTACTTCAACAAGATTTATCTCGACGAAGGCTATACCGCGGTCAAGGGCTCAGACGGAGTCTTCGCCGTGCTGGTTGATTCGCCGGAAGCGGTCAGCCGGGTGGCCACCACGATCGACGAGCAGTTCCGCAATTCGCCCAAACCGACCAAGAGTGAGTCGGAGCACGCGTTCCAGTTGGGCTTCATCGCCATGCTGGGCAACGTGAAGGCGTTCATTCTCAGCATTTGTCTGGCGGTGGTGTTTGCCATCCTGCTGGTGTCGGCTACGACCATGGCGATGTCGGTGCGTGAGCGCACCCGCGAAGTCGCGGTGTTGAAGACGCTGGGTTTCGAAAAGAAAACCATTCTCAGCTTGTTTGTAGGCGAAGCCGTCGCGCTTTCCCTGGCCGGGGGAATTCTGGGTACTGGCGTCGCGTTCGTCCTCGTGGCGCTCGCGGCCAGCCAGGGCGGTTTCCTCACGGGAATGAAAGTCACTCCGGCAACTATCGTCGTAGCGATGGTGGTGGCGGCGCTGGTCGGCTTCCTGAGCGCATTCATTCCGTCGTACCGCGCTTCGCAGATCAACATCGTCGACGGCTTGCGGCACATCGGCTAAGGCACAAGGAGATTTGTAAATGGCAATCCCCATCAGTTACGCCATCCGCAACTTGCGCCAGCGCATTGGCTTGACCGCCATGACCGCGCTGGGCATTGCGCTGACGGTCGCGACCGCGGTGTTCATCATGGCGCTGCTCGCGGGACTGGACCGTGCCTTTGGCTCGACCGGCGATCCCAAGAACGTGCTGGTGCTGCGCAAGGGTTCGACGTCGGAGTTGTCGGCGGGCGGAGTGAATCGCGAGGCTTTGCAGATTTTCAAAGAATTGCCCGGGGTAGCCAAGAACGCCAAGGGCGAAGCCTTGGTTTCGGGCGAAGACATTCTGGTCATCGTGCTGCCCCGCAAGGATGGCACCGGCGAGACCAACGTGACCACGCGGTTTCTGACTCCTCTGGGTGTCGAGATGCGCCCCAAAGTCCATCTGGTTGCGGGGCGTTGGTTTACCCCCGGTCAGCGCGAAGTTACGGTCAGCAAGTCCATTGGGGACCGCTTCTCGAATGCGAACTTGGGCGGAAGCATTCACATCGGCAACGGGGACTGGAACATAGTCGGCGTATTCGATGCGTCGGGGACCGCGCACGAGTCCGAGATTTGGGGCGACATCAATCAGCTCGCCACAGACTTCGAGCGCTCGATTTATTCGTCGATGCTGGTGCGGGGGACCGACCCGGTATCGGCCGAGGCCCTGAAGAACCGCGCCAACGACGATCAGCGCCTGCAACTCAACGGCATGCTGGAGCCGGAATACTACTCATCGCAAACTAAGTCAGGCGAGCCGATCAAAGTAGTGGGATGGATTGTCGCCATCATCATGGCGTTCGGCTCATCGTTCGCGGCAATGAACACCATGTACGCGGCCGTGGCCTATCGCGGACGCGAAATCGCGACGCTTCGGGTCATCGGATTTTCCCGTCCCAGCATTTTGACTTCGTTCGTGTTCGAATCGCTTTTGCTGTCGGTGATTGGAGCGATCGTTGGAATTATCCTGATGCTGCCCTTCAACGGAATGACCACGGGAACTTCGAATGCCGTCACCTTCAGCGAAGTAGTTTTCCGGCTGCAGATGACGCCGGTGGTGGTGGGATCGGCGGTGGCGTTTGCGCTGATCATGGGACTGGTAGGGGGAATTGCCCCGGCGTGGCACGCTTCGAGGCGCGAGATTTTGGACGCGTTGCGCGGATGAGAGATCGTGTAGAGACGTAGCTCGGCCGCGTCTCCGCCGGCGGCATCTCCAACGCAAGAGAGACGTTGCAGAGCAACGTCTCTACACAAAGGGTTTTTAAGTTATGCCTATCGATACAAAACATCAGGACCTGCAAGGACTGCGCATCGACCGTAGCGCGCGCTCCGGCGGCGAGCCGCCCACGTGGGCGAAGCGTTACATCGTCATCGGTGTTGTGGTGCTCGTGTTGTTGGGCTTGTTTGCTATCGCCTATCGCATGATGTCGGGCGATGTGCCGGAAGTTGAAACTACCCATGCTGCGGCAGAAAGCAGCGATGCCGGCAGCGTAGTGCTCTCCGCCACCGGATACATCGTTGCCCATCACAAGATCAACGTGAACTCGAAAGTCACCGGGCGGGTGAAGTGGATTGGGGTGGAGAAGGGCGACAAAGTCAAAGAAGGCCAGATTCTGGTGAAGCTGGAGGACGACGAGTTTCGCGCGCAGTACCAGCAGGCGCACGGGGCGGCGGAAAATGCGCGGGCGTTTTCCCAGGAGATGCAGAACGGTTCGCGTCCGGAAGAAATCCAGCAGGCGCAGCACAATCTTGACGAAGCGCGCGCGACTCTGTCGAACGACAAGATTACTTTGGACCGGACGCGCGACCTGACTTCGCAAGGGGTCCTTTCCAAACAAGCGATGGACGATGCGACCGCCAAGTTCGAGGCCGATCAGCAGCGGGCAAACTCTCTGGAGAAGGGATTTCAGTTAGCCAAGATTGGTCCACGGGCGGAAGAGATTGCGCGGGCGCGCGGCGCGACTATTCAGGCGGAAGGCCAGGAGGCTTACGCCAAGTCGCTGTTGGATGCCACCGCGATTCGTGCTCCGGTGACGGGGACGATTCTGGAGCGCTACGCGGAAAAGGGCGAGTTGGTGACCTCGCAGTTTGCCAGCCAGGCGGAAGGCGGTCCGCAGGGCGAGGTAGTCGCACTTGCCGATCTCAACGATCTGCAAGTGGAACTCGACATTGCGCAGGATGATTTTGCGAAGTTAAGTCCGAAGCAAAAAGGTACGGTCACCGTCGACGCGTTTCCTGACCGCAAATATGACGGAACCATCGCGGAGATTTCTCCCGAAGCCAACCGGCAGAAAGCGACGGTGCAGGTGAAGGTACAAATCACCAATCCCGACGAATACCTGCGGCCGGAGATGAATGCCACGGTCAAATTTCAGGCCAATGAGCAGAAGAAATCCTCGGCGCCTTCTGGCGTCCTTGTGCCCAGCAGTTCAGTAAAAGATCAGGACGGAAAGAAAGTTGTCTTCATCGCATTTCACGGAAAGGCACTGCGCCGCGACGTGAGCATCGCTTCGCAACGCAGCGGCGGATATCTGGTCCAGGGACTTACCGGCGGCGAAGACGTAATTCTCGCGCCGCCACCAACACTGAAAGACGGCGACAAAATCAAGATTAAGGGGCAGTCATGAGCACTCTTACCGCACCGAACATCGCAACTCAGACCAAAGTAGTCCAGGCGCTCAACGTCAACAAAATTTTCCGGCGCGACGCGTTTGAAGTGAAGGCACTGGACGATGTCTCGATCGAAATTGCCAGTGGCGAATTTCTTGCGTTGATGGGCCCGTCGGGCTCGGGCAAGACGACGCTGCTGAATATGATCGCCGCCATCGATCGGCCAACGTCAGGCCAGTTGCTGATTCTTGGTCAGAACATTTTCACCTTCAATGACGCGCAGTCGGCACGCTGGCGGAACGAGCACATCGGCTACATCTTTCAGACTTTCAACTTGATTCCGGTGCTCACCGCTTTTGAAAATGTCGAGCTGCCGTTGTTGCTCACCAAGCTCAATGCCCAGCAACGCCGCGATCATGTGATGACCGCGCTGAAGCTTGTGGGACTGGAAGAGCGCGTGTCGCATTTGCCGAAGCAACTCTCCGGCGGACAGGAACAGCGCGTCGCTATCGCTCGCGCCATCGTGAGCGATCCGACATTGCTGCTGGCCGACGAACCCACCGGCGATCTGGACAGCCATTCGGCAACAGAGATTCTCGAAATCCTCAAACGCCTCAACGAGGATTTCAAGAAGGCGATTGTGATGGTGACCCACGATCCGCATGCCGCGTCGTATGCGCACGTGACCCGGCATCTCGATAAGGGCATTCTGCTGCCGCCGGAGTGAACGCTGAAAAGAGACGTAGCAGAGCTACGTCTCTACGGGAAGAGATTGTCCTGTAGAGACGTAGCTCTGCTACGTCTAGCGAATGCCAACGATCATTCATGAATTAAGGGACGGGCCGTTGTGCCCTCCCTTCTTTATGGACGTTTACGGCTTCTTGCACACCCCGCCTTTGGGTGGCGGAGGCAGCGTTGCGTTGTAGGCGGCGATGTCGAACGATCCCAACCCCGTCGTGTAGTCATATCCCGGAAGCGCGATGAATGCGCCGTTGGTTCCCAGGATGATGTCGTGGAATCCCGCAGGCGAAGCGTCTGACGGCAACGGAGTTGCCCCTTTATAGAAGACCTGGCCGGCGTGACCAAGCGAATTGAGATGTCCGCTCTGCAAGCGGGCGAAGACGCCCAGCGCCATCGGCGACGACAAGCTGGTTCCGCCGTAGCAGCAAGCTTCCGCGCCACTTACGAAAACGTATGCGCCGCTTTCGGGGTCGGCATCCATAGCGACGTCCGGTACTGCCCGGCCAACCGTCGACGCCACGTTCACCGGAGCCTGCCAGAACGGCGACAACTCAAACTGGCTTAGCCCACCGCCGCCTGCATACCACGCGGCTTCGTTGTTGTAGGTACCGTCAGAGTTGGTGAGTAGCGTGGTGCCGCCTACGCCAATTACGTAAGACGAAGATGCTGGATATTCCACGAACGGTGGGCCCGACGCGGGTACTCCGTTGGTCGGTGCAACGCCGCATGCCGATCCGTTGTCACCGCTCGATGCAAACACAGTTTGTCCTTGTGCCGCGCCTTCGAGAAACTAATTTTCCGCCAGCGAATTTTTATCGGAGGGCGTCGGAATCGCTTCGGCCACCCACTGCCAGGCGCGGCGTCCGTTGTCGCGGGAAACGGCGCGAGCTTCCCCGTATTCCACCAGACGATTCAACACCGTGGTCACCGAAGCCAGCGGATCCTTGTGCCGCAGCAACAATGTCGGCACGCGCTGCTGGATCTGCTCGCACATCTCGCGGGCTCCGAGCGCACGGCCCGCTTCCATCAAAATCATTCGACAAGCTTTGGTGAAACCCGGCTGGCGTCCGCCGGTTTTGCGGTCGACCAGTTCGAGCAATTCATCGTTCAGCACGGCGTCGCCAAAAAGATTGGCCAGGCCGGAGATGGTTTGCTTTACAGTGCCGATGCGTTTCATGATGTCGGCGCGCTGACGAATCAGCAGGCGTAACTCATCGTGGGCGGCGCGCACTACTTCCTGAACGTGACGGTCACTGGGCGGCAAGAGGTTCTCGCGGGTACTGATGGCGGTTTCCATGTCATCCTTCTGCATTGGGGGCACTTCAGACCGGACACTCCCAACTGCTGTGTTGTTATGTGGTACGTCGGGCAGGGCCCGCCGGTTCCACGATCCGGCCAACGCTTCAACCCGTTAGACGGAAGCTTTGCAAAAACGTCTTTGCAAGACTTGGTGCGGACACGCCGCAATGTGGGAAAGACCATATAACAGAGTCTGTTGAGCCAGGTTCGTTATGGGATGAAGTGCGCGGTATTGACTGCAAATGAACGGATTAGAGGGATTGGGCGGGCCAGCGCGGAAAGCAAAAATATAGGTGAAATCGATATTTTTTGTGGGACGGGCGGATAGCCGAAATGCAATGGTTACCCATCACTGAACTAGAACGTGTCCAGTGGTATGGTTTTAAACCAATGCAGGGTTGGCGCATCCATCTCGTTCTGGCGACGTTGCTCTGCGCCCTGCAAGCAACCGCCCAGGATGCAATAGTCCGGTCCGTCCGCATGGTGCCCGACCCTGACGGCCCGACCGTAGAAATCGTAACCACTCGCCCGCTGAGTCCTGAGATCACTCTGGTAGAAAATCCGACTCGTTTAGTTATCGACCTAAATAAGGCTATTCTTCCCGCGGCCAAGGTGATCCCATTTCACGATGATGCCATCACCGGCCTGCGGGTGAATCAAAACCAAAGCAGCCCGGCGGTCACGCGCATTGTTGTCGACCTCACCAAGCCGATCGGCTATAGCTGGGACGCTGCCGGCAATCGCCTGATGATTCGCCTGCGGCCCGCTCCAATCGCGACCGCGCCTGCCACCTCGGCTGCGGCAACTTCCTTGGCCCCGGCAAGCTCGGCGCCCGGCACGGCGATTACGTCGCAGGGTGGAACGTCAGGGGGATCAGCCGTCAGCGCGGGGACCGAAGTCGCAGTGATGCGACTGCCGCGTGGCGGAGAAGTTCACATCTGTCCGGGGACGACGGTGTCCGTCACCTACTCGCAAAGCGGACGCGACCTCATGCTGGGCATGAGCACCGGTGCGCTCGAAACCGGCTACTCGCTTGGCGTCGGGGCCGATTCAATTCTGACGCCCGACTTCCGAATCCTAATGGCGGGTCCCGGAGACTTTCACTACGCCATCAGCGCCGATTCACGCGGAAACACCTGCGTGCGGTCGTTGTCGGGAAACACGGCTGCGGTGATCGTCTCTGAATTGATGGGCGACAATACCTATCAGGTGAAGCCCACCGGGCAGGCGTATTTTCATTCGGGGCGTCTGGCGAATGCGTCCACCAATGTGCCGCCCGATTGCGGTTGCCCGGCAACGGGCGTTCCCGTGCTAAAGACTTCTGACGCTCCGACCTCGCCAGGGGTGGATTCGCAACCAACCGCGCCGCACGTGGCAGTGGCTGACCCCGGAATCGCTGACTTGCCCCCGCCGCAGAAGAATGTCCCCCAAGTCTCGGTCGACGCGCCCTTTGTATTTCGCGCCAGCGATCTCCCGCCAGGAACGGCAGCCCCTGCTCCCACTAAAGAAGTGACTGAATTGGCCATGACCTATGCTCTCCCGCCCGAACCACTGGAGATCACTGTGTTGCCACCGCCGCCCCCAGACCCGAAGTCACGAGGATTCTTCGGCAAAGTAAAAGGCTTCTTCTCCGGAATATTTGGAAAGTAAAGCGCTACGAATTTCACGGATCGACGCGGATAGATCTAAAATCCGGCTTTCTGATCCGTGAAAATCGGTGAAGATCCGCGGTTAAGCCTTTCTCCCCATTTAGCATTCAGTGGCCGGCTGAACACAATCTCATCCAAAAACGCCCGAAAAGGGCTATACTTTGCGGGTTAATTCATGGTTTCCCAGCCGAAGCCACCTGCGAACGCTTCATCTCCAAAGGCCCTCACCAGTCTGTTCGGAGAGGGATACAGCTCCTACCAAACCAGCCGCCGCGCTTTCGCACTCTCTTACTTGGGAAATTGTGCGTGCATTGCGCTGCTCATTTGGTCGAGCCACTGGGTGTTTGTGCACAAGGAAGACATCAAGCAGCGTTTCACCGGCAACGTCACTGGCTTAGTCTTGCCACCGGGAGCCACTCAGGCGGGCGGCGGTGGTGGAGGTGGCGCGCACGACAAAATTGACGCCACGCACGGAGCGCCTCCGAAATTTTCTAACGAGCAACTAGCCCCGCCCACGGTGGCGGTTACGAATCTGCATCCGGTATTGCAAGTGGATCCCACCGTATTAGGAGCGCCGGAAATCCAGTTGGCGGCACAGACCTCGCAGATCGGTGATCCTCTATCAGCCGTAGTCGATTCGATCTCTAACGGCAAAGGCAGCGGTTCAGGAATCGGAGGCGGAAAAGGTTCGGGAGTCGGATCGGGCGAGGGCGCTGGCGTGGGTCCGGGCAAAACTGCAGGAATCGGCGGGAACGCCTACCGTCCCGGACGAGGCGGGGTCACCGCGCCTCGCACTATCTACGCGCCCGACCCGCAATACTCCGACCAGGCTCGCAGCGTAAAGTTCACCGGTTCGGTTCTGTTGTGGTTGATTGTCGACGCGGATGGCCTGCCGCAAGATATCCGAATCGTGCGCTCTGTAGGATTAGGTCTGGACGAGCGCGCGATGGACACAGTAAAGACGTGGCGCTTCGAACCCGGCCGCAAAGACGGCCAGCCGGTAGCCACCCAGATCAACGTAGAAGTGAGCTTCCGGCTCTATTAATAAACTCCGCGTAGAGACGTTGCTCCGCAACGTCTCCGGGAGCGTTCATGCCCTACCCGCGGCGCATTGCCTTCGCCAGCGGCTTTACCCGGTCACGCAGGTCATCCGCGATCTCCGACCCGCGTTCATAAACACTTTCGGCTGTATCGCGCGCATCTTCCGTCCAGTCGTCAAGAGTCTCGCGTGCACTTTCATACTTGCGGCGCAACTCTTTGCGCATCTGTTTCCCGCCTTTGGGGGCAAGTAAGAGTGCGGTGAGCGCGCCGGCGCCCAAGCCGATCAATAAGAAGGTGATTGCTGTGCTGGCCGATCCGCTTTTTTCCGAAACCTGATATTTTCCAAGACGCATGATTATTCCCTTTCGTCGAGCTTGGATTCCACTTCTGCCATTTTAGCTGTCTGCTTGATCGAGGGTGTTTAATTTCCGACAGCCTGGTAGTTGCTTAAGTAACCTATTTCCCACATCGACCCGAGTCCATTTAGAATAGGGCCTTCGGTCCTCGTGCTGGGTGGAACCTGTGGCGACCCGCCTTCCGCCGGGCAATCACCGCAATTTTAAGGAGAAGCATTTAGCAAATGTCCATTCCTGCGACCCAGCTTCGCCCCGGCATGATCATCAAGCACAATAATGATCTGCATTCCGTATTCAGCGTCGAGCATCGCACGCCCGGCAACCTGCGCGCCTTCATCCAGGCCAAGCTGCGCAACCTCAGGACCGGCGCCATGTTCGAGCATCGTTATCGCTCGCCTGACCCGATTGAAAAAGTTAACGTCGATGAAGTCGACATGGAATTCCTCTACGCCGACGGCGACAATTACTATTTCATGGACACGTCAAACTACGAGCAGACCCACCTGACCAGAGAAATTCTTGGCGATGCGGTTGATTACCTGACGGCAAATCTGCAAATCAAGGTAGAGTTCTTCGACGGCAAGGCTGTAGGAATTGAACTGCCGCAGACGGTGATCTTGACCGTGTTGGAAACTGAACCTGGGATTAGAAGCGCGACGGCTTCGAGCGTCACTAAGCCAGCGAAGACCGAAACTGGTCTGGTCGTGCAGGTTCCGCCCTTTATCAACGAAGGCGAAAAGATTAAGGTGGACACCGCAGAGGGCGTTTACCTGTCGCGCGCACAGTAAGGCTGTCGGTGTAGAGACGTTGCTCCGCAGCGTCTCCTTGAAACAGATTCAAACGGTTATAAATGACGACCGAAGAGCGCACAACCGTCCAAGCTCGCCGCTTCCTGGTTCGCGGACGCGTCCAGGGGGTCGGCTTCCGCTGGTTCGTAGAGCGTGAAGCGCACATCCTCGGTATCGCTGGATGGGTTCGCAACAACTCGGACAGCAGTGTAGAAGTGCTGGCGCAAGGTACCCGCGATCAACTCTCCGGCTTGCGCTCAAAGTTACAGCGGGGCCCGCGCGCGGCGCGGGTGGATGACGTGCAAGAATCCGAAGCAAACACAATCGCTGGACTGACCTCATTTCGTATTGAAGGAGCCTGGTAAATGTCGACTACGCCCGCAGTGAATTGCGAGCCGTTAAAGAAGCTGATCCGCGAAGTGCCCGACTTTCCTAAGCCCGGGATTCTCTTTTACGACATCACCACGCTGCTCAAAGACAAACAGGGGCTGACGCAGTTGATTGACGCGCTCTCCGCGCCGTATGTCGATAAGAAGATCGATGTTGTGCTGGGCATGGAAGCCCGTGGCTTTATTTTTGCGCCGGCAGTTGCATACAAGCTAGGGGCCGGGTTTGTTCCGGTGCGCAAACCTGGCAAACTACCCGCTGCCACTAGCAAATTCGACTACGCGCTCGAATATGGAACCAACA
>DATBAT010000022.1:0-5552 GCA_036271375.1 Terriglobales bacterium | reverse complement strand
AAAAGAAAAACAATTCTTGGTTTAATTAGCCTCCTTTCTGCTGTGGCCAGCCAGGCTGTCATGGCCGCTGGTCACGGAGGCGGAGGTGGAGGTGGAGGATTCGGCGGGGGTGGTTTCCATGGCGGTGGGTTTGGAGGTGGACACTTCGGTGGCGGCGGCTTCCATTTTGGGGGCGCTCCCGCAATTCACAGCGGCGGTTTTGGCGGAGTCGGTAGCCGCGGTGGGGGAGTCGGCTTTGGCGTAGCACGCTCCTCACGTGACGTTCAGAACTTTGCCGGCGCAGGGTCCCGGTTCTCTTCATTTGGTCATCCATCGTCCAGACAGCCAGTCTATGATGGACGGCCTACTCGATCCGTTACTCCTAATATCGAGCGCACTCGTGGCGCGATGGCTTCAGTCGCACGTCCGTCGCAAACACTTTCGCAACGCGGATTGAATGGGCGGATCGACCACCACATTGCTGAACGTCACGACGCAAATTGGCACGGCAACTGGGACCGGCGGCATGCCCATTTTGATCACGGTCACTTCTTTGTCTTTATCGACGGCTTCTGGTGCGGACTGGATGATGGATATTTCCCGTGGGATTATCTTCCGTATTACGCCGACGACTATTACCCATACGATTACTATGCGGACAGCCAGCCATACGATAACACGGCCGATCAGTCGTACGATAACACGGACCTCTATAATAACGGTGTCCCGGCGCCTGATCCCACGGTCGAAGTTACCCAGGAGCGGCTTGCTCAGCTGGGCTATTACACCAGTCAAATCGACGGCGTTTTCGGACCGGCGACGCGCGATGCGGTGGCGAAATATCAGATCGCCAAGCAGCTAAGTGTAACCGGAAGCCTATCGCCCGATACACTGCAGTCGCTTGGATTGCCCCAGCCAGCGGCGAGTTGAACGACCAACATCTGATCACGATGAACCACAGTTCCAGCCTATGAAAACAGAAAACACGAAAGCGAAATCTTTCACAAGGTCTGACATGAAAACCAAGCGATTAGATAATTCTGACTTATACATCACGCCTATCGGCTTTGGCGCGTGGGCTATCGGAGGCTCAGGCTGGGAATTCGGCTGGGGGGAACAGGACGACGAAGCGTCCATTGCAGCGATACACCGCGCGCTCGAGCTAGGCATCAACTGGATCGATACCGCAGCTGTATATGGTATGGGTCATTCTGAGGAAGTTGTAGCGTCCGCACTGAAAAGCTGGTCCGGCCCGCGCCCGTACGTTTTCACAAAATGCGGGCTTCGCTGGGACGCACAGGGAAATGTCCACAACAACTTGCAGGCGAAATCCATTCGGCGCGAATGCGAAGACAGTCTTCGACGGCTCGATGTCGAGAGTATCGATCTTTACCAAATCCACTGGCCCACCGATGACCTGGAGGAAGGCTGGAGTGAGATGGCTCGGCTTCAACAGGAAGGAAAGGTCCGCTGGATCGGAGTTTCTAACTTCAATGCCGACCAAATGCGCCGGGCTGAGGAGATCGCTCCGGTCACTTCGCTGCAGCCCCCCTATTCGCTGATTCGCCGTGAGATCGAATCGGAGATACTACCTTATTGCCACTCAAACGGCATCGGAGTTATCGTCTACTCGCCGATGGCATCGGGCCTGTTGACCGGCGCGATGACCCGCTCGCGTGCGACAAAGTTGCCTGCTAGCGACTGGCGCAGCCGCGACCCGGAATTTCGCGAACCGAAACTTTCCGAGAATCTCGCACTCGTTGAGCGTTTGCGAGAAGTTGGCGAGAAATATCGTCGGCCGCCGGGCCAGGTCGCTGTCGCATGGGTGTTGCGAAACCCTGCGGTGACTGCGGCTATCGTTGGCGCGCGCAACGCGGTTCAAGTCGAGAAAAACGTCGGTGCTGCAGAGCTTCCGTTGACTGACGACGACGTCGCGAAGATTGAAGGCAGGAAGGCGCAACAACCAGAGTCAATAATGGCAGCTTAAAAGGAATTATGAATAGCGTTTGCAACCAACTAACACTACTTCCCATCTTAGCGTTAGGATTACTCACAAGTATGACAGAGTCGAAAGCGCAACAAAGAAAAGGCGGTCAAGATGAGGCATACCTTTCGCCCTCTGCTCCAGTGGCGACTGGAAAGGCACCGGGCATGAAAATCCGATTGCTGTCACAAAACGGTGGTGTAAAGAACTACGCAATCATCCTTGCTAAAGGCGACGAAGTTATGTCGGGCTTGACCGATTTTGCCGTGCAGAACAAAGTGGCCTCAGCAAGCTTCACTGCTATCGGCGCCTTTAGTCACGCCACCGTTGCCTGGTTTGACGACAGCAAGAAGGAGTTCAAACTGATTCCGATTGAACAACAGGTGGAACTGGTCTCAATGATCGGCGACATCGCGCTCGTCAACGATCGACCTGCTGTTCACACGCACGTATCTGTAGCATCATCTGATGGAACGGTGCGTGGTGGACACGTGATCAACGCGTTTGTGTTTCCAACCTTGGAGTTATTCATGACTGTTTACCCCACGCCGTTACACAAAGAATCGGATGAGGCCACAGGACTTAAGCTGATCGACCCCTCGGTAAAGTAGAACAACAGGAGAAATGAAATGAAAGTTGGATTCATTGGTTTAGGAATTATGGGCAGCCGCATGGCGGCGAACCTGCAAACGCACGGCTACCCTTTGGTGGTTTTCAATCGCACACCCGCCAAGGCGAAACCCCTGCTTGGCCCTTGCGGAACATTTTCTGATTCCCCCGCAAAGCTCGCCCAAGAAGTGGACGTTTTGTTTACGATGCTATCTGAACCTGAGGCAGTCGAGCAAACCGCCCTCGGTGCGGATGGTTTTCTCAATCATCTTCGGCCAACCACGATCTGGGTCGATTGCAGCACGGTAAATCCGTCGTTCTCGAAGAAGATGGCGGCCGAAGCCGTCCGTCGAAAAGTTCGTTTCCTCGACGCACCCGTAAGTGGCTCCGCTCCGGTTGCTGCCGAAGCGAAGCTTGTTTTCTGGGTAGGTGGTGAAGACCCCGATCTGGAGAAAGTTCGGCCGCTGTTGTTATGCCTTGGAAGCAAGATTGTGCACGCCGGCCCCAATGGCTCGGGTTCGGCGATGAAGTTGGTTGTTAACCTGTTGCTCGGCGCAGGGATGGCGGCCATGGCCGAGGCAATCACTCTAGGCCAGGGTCTCGGGCTGCAAGCAAAGATGATTTTTGACGCGCTGACTGGAATGCCTCAGGTCGCGCCGTTTCAGCTCTCGAAGCGCAAGAACATCGAGAGCGGAAATTATCAAACCGAGTTTCCACTTGCTTGGATGCAGAAGGATCTGTATTTGGCCTCTGTTAGTGCATACGAGAGCGGAGTCGCATTGCCGTTGACAAACTTGGCAAAGGAAGTCTATCGCCTTGCGATGCGAAACGGACACGCCAGGGAGGACTTTTCAGCTGTCTACGCCTATCTTGCGAGCAATAGCAACTCCGCCGGCAGTGGCACGCAAAATGAATCCAACAGCCAAAAAACGAGAGTCCGCCAAGAGGCTGCCTAAAGAGGCAGTAGTGCTCCTAGCCATCTTGGCTTTGATGTTCCTGGCGACTTTGGCTTTGCCGTTGGTTTCAGTTAAAACGGCCTTCGCTGACAACCAAGCGTCGCCGAGCTTTGCCTACTGGCACGTGTGGACTGATGGCCAGGGCGTTAGTCACCAAAAAAAATGTGAAATTCACAATTTCGTTTTGGAAAGTATAGAGCCGCCGGCTTCCCCTCAGTGGCTGAGGCGGCTTAAAACTGAAGGCGCCAGTGTGATCATTAGTGTATTGCCGGTCGGCTGGGTCGGTATCTGGCATGAAAATCCCAAGCCACAATGGATCATTCCGATTTCCGGACGGTGGTATGTTGAAACCATGGACGGCCAGCGCGTAGAAATGGGACCGGGAGATGTATCGTTCGGCGAGGACCAGAACACGAAGCCTGATGGCAACGGTCACAAGGGACACTTGTCTGCCACAGTCGGAAATGAGCCTTGTGTGTTGATGATGATCCAGCTTAAAGATTCTCCGGCGGTCAACCAACCCTGCCGCTTCGATTGAGGTGTGTCTAAGAACTTCAAAGATCTTTCAGAACCGGAAATCCTTGCGCTGGCTATTTCTAACGAAGAAACCGACGGACGGATCTACGCTGATTTTGCAGCGCGTTTGAAGGATAACTACCCCGCAACAGCTGAAGTCTTCAAAGAGATGGAAGCTGAAGAAGATACTCACCGGCGTAGGTTGATCGAAGAGTTTCGCCGCCGGTTTGGCGAACACATCCCGCTGATTCGTCGCGAGGACGTGAAGGGATTCATCACCCGGAAACCAGTCTGGCTGATTCGAAGCCTCGGCATCGAAAGGGTGCGTCGGTACGCTGAAAGCATGGAAATCGAAACCCAGCGTTTTTATGAGCGCGCCGAAGAGAAAGTAAGCGATGCATCAACACGAAAGCTGCTGGGCGACCTTGCGGAAGCCGAGCGGCACCATGCAGAGATTGCCGATCAGCTGGAGAAAGAACACCTGACACCTGATGCCAGGGCGGAAGAAGACAAGGCCAACCGCCGTCTTTTTGTACTGCAAATCGTACAGCCAGGGCTAAGCGGGTTGATGGACGGCTCCGTCTCGACGCTTGCTCCGGTCTTTGCGGCTGCATTCGCCACACGAAGTAGCCATGCCGCATTGCTCGTTGGCCTCGCCGCGAGCCTGGGCGCTGGAATTTCGATGGGGTTTGCCGAAGCTCTGTCCGATGATGGAAGCTTGACCGGCCGCGGGAAACCTCTATTGCGCGGAATCGTCTGCGGTTTGATGACCACTGCCGGCGGGATAGGGCACGCGCTTCCATTTCTAATTGCAGACTTCCGTATGGCAACAGCTCTCGCGGTGTTAGTCGTTGCAGTCGAGCTTCTGGTCATTAGCTGGATCCGCAACCGCTACATGGATACGCCGTTTCTTCGCGCAGCTTTCCAGGTGATCGTCGGCGGAGTTTGCGTATTCATTGTCGGCATTCTGATCGGCAGCGCCTAACGAGATTCATTGTTTGGAGCAATCATCTCCCGAATGAGGGAGAGCACATCACCTCGTACGGGTTAGCACAAAATCTCACGCCTGGGTAGTAGCGGTTGTTTCGCTCGAATCGCATCCTTATCCCATGACGACGTTCACCATGGCTCGTATGCGACCAAAGTCGAATTCTCCACACGTCAAACCAAGTTATCCGCATCGCACTCCTGATCGCGAAACCGACGAAGCGCTTTGGGCGGCTTACCGCCGCCACGACAAGAGCGCAGTTACCGCAAAATTGCTCCGTCGTTATCTAACGGGAGCGAAGGCCGTGCGCCAAAAGAACCTTAACTGAGTCGGTCACACACGCTGGAAAGCTTAGGCCACGTCGGCGAAGTATGAAGGCTTTGCGCTTCGGCAAATTTGGTCCTCCATCCGTCCTGGCCATCAAAGAAATCCGACGGCCCGAGCGGCGCGCTGGCGAGGCGCTGATCCAGGTGAAGGCCGCGGCGATAAACCCAAGAGAGGCCGGCCGGGCCAAGGCTGA
>DATBAT010000021.1:0-9933 GCA_036271375.1 Terriglobales bacterium | reverse complement strand
GCCTGGCGTTGCCGCTGCAAGCCGGAGGCTGGTCGCTGCGTCCGGAGGTGACGTTGCGAGACACTTTCTACACCCAGCAGTTAATTCCGTCTCCCAGTAGTTTCGGATCGGCAAGCTACGATGGAATCAATCGCAAGGCGTTTGAGGGCACAGTCGAAATTCGTCCGCCTTCGCTGGAACGGGTTTTCGATAAAGAGTTTCGCGGGCGCAAATGGAAGCACGTCATCGAGCCGCGCATCGTGTACCGCTACGTAGCAGGCGTCGATAACTTCGACCACATTCTCCGTTTCGATGAGCGCGACATCCTGACCGATACCAACGAAGTCGAGTACAGCATCGTGAACCGGTTGTTCTCCAAGCGCGTGCTACCGGCGGCGAAAGATTGCGGGCCGGAGGGCATTCCAACGAACTTGATTCTTGGCGGGCAGGCGGCGCAGGACGATGTTCCGTGGAACCGCGACGAGACCCCCACGCCAACCTGCGCGGACGAGCCCCAGGTGCGCGACGTCGTGACGTGGGAACTGGCGCAGAAATACTTTATCGATCCCACCTTTGGTGGCGCGTTGGTCCCCGGACGGCGCAACGTATTCGCGACCACTGACGATTTGACGGGAATTGCTTTTCTAACCGGAGAACGGCGGCTCTCGCCATTGATTTCACGGCTGCGGGTACAGACCAGCGCGCGCACGGACGTGGAATGGGACCTGGACTACGACTTCCAACACGGTTCGATGAATACCAGCACCGCTCTAGTGAACTATCACTGGAAGGCGTTCACCCTCGGAGGCGGCGACGCGTTTCTGCGGGCGCAAGGGGAAACTTTGACCCTGGGGCAGGCCACTCCTGCGATCCCTGCGCCAACCATGTTCAACCAGTTCCGGGTGCTGCTGGGCTATGGGTATCCCAACAAGCGCGGGTTTAGTGGCGCGGCCAACATCGGCTTCGACGCTAACCTCAACTTTCTGCAGTACGCCGCGATACAAACCACCTACAACTGGGATTGCTGCGGAATCAGTGCCGAGTTTCGGCGCTTCAACCTGGGCACGGTGCGCGACGAGAACCAATTCCGCTTTACCTTCGCGTTGGCGAATATCGGCAATTTCGGAAATTTGAGCCGCCGCGACCGGCTTTTCTAGAATCTATTTCTTATAAGATAACGGGATGGACTTGACGGCCAAACAAGTAGCGTTGGACGCTCGGCTGCGAACGCTTGGGCGGACGCTGGTGGCGTACTCCGGCGGCGTCGACTCGGCGTATCTGGCGTGGGCGGCACATCGGGTTTTGGGTGCGGACATGCTGGCGGTGATTGCTGATTCGGCCAGTCTGGCACGAGCACAACTGGCCGACGCCATCGCTTTTGCCCATGAGCAGAAGATTCCCCTCGAAGTGCTGGCCACCGAGGAACTAGATCGTCCTGAATACGCCCGCAATGACGGCAGCCGATGCTTTCATTGCAAAGACGAACTGTTCACGGTGATGGAAAAGTTTCGCGAGGCGCGTGGGTTTAATGCGATTGCTTATGGTGTCAACCTGGATGACCAAGGCGATTTTCGTCCCGGGCAGGCGGCGGCAAAGCAACATGCGGTAGCGGCGCCACTGCTGGACTCAGGACTAACCAAGGCGGACATTCGCGAGCTTTCGCAGGCGGCCGGGCTTCGCGTTTGGGACAAGCCGGCGTCGGCGTGTCTGTCGTCCCGTATCGAATATGGCCGTGAGGTCACGCGCGAGGCGCTACTCATGGTGGAACGGGGCGAGGACGCACTGCGCGCTTTGGGCTTTCGGCAATACCGCGTGCGGCACCACGGCGACATTGTAAGGATCGAGATTGCTCGCGAGGAATTGCCGAGGGCGTTGACTCCAGACATGGCGACGGAATTCACCCGTATCTTCAAGGCACTGGGATTCAAGCTCGTGACACTGGATATGGAAGGATTCCGCTCCGGTTCGATGAATGCTTTATTGCCGGTGACGGAGATTGGCCGGGCGTTCTAAGAGCAGCCAGTGATTTCACGGATTCTACTGTTCAAAATCTGTGTGGATCGGCGGCGATCCGTGGCTAACGGTTTTGACAATCCCCTGCTTTTGCTATGAGATAATCGTTTTTTACCCTTCCTATGCATAGGCGGTTTCTAGTGTCTCTTTTCCAACGCAGTTTGGTGGTTTTCTTGGTAATCTGCGCCGGGTGTACGGCCCAGTCGGCGTCCCCGGAACTAAATCAGCGTATTGAGCGCCAGGTACGCAGTTACTACAAAGTACCGCAACAGGTAAAAGTGCTGATCAGTCCGCTGAGGCCGAGCGAGTTCCCGAATTATGACTCGCTGACCGTCACCTTCGACAACGGGGAAAAGCAGCAGCCGTTTGATTTTCTGCTCTCGCGAGATGGGAAGACGCTGGCGCGTTTCAGCAAGATGGATTTGACGGTTGATCCCAACGCCGAAGTACTGCGCAAGATCAATGTCAGCGGCCGGCCGGTGCGCGGCAATAAATCCGCCAAAGTCGTGGCGGTCAACTTCGACGACTTTCAATGTCCGTTCTGCTCGCGCATGCACCAGACGCTGTTTCCCGGCCTGATGAAAGAATATGGCGACAAGGTAGAGTGGATCTATAAAGACTTCCCGCTGGTGGAAATCCATCCCTGGGCGATGCATGCCGCGGTGGACGCCAACTGCCTGGCCGCTCAAAACAACGACGCGTACTGGCAGTACGCCGACTATCTGCATGACAACCAGAAAGAAATTGGCGGCCAGAAGGGGCGGGACGCACAATTTGCCGCCCTGGATAGCTTGGCGATGAAACAAGGCGAGACCCAAAAGGTAGAAGCTACCAAGCTGCAAGCCTGCATCAAGGCGCAAGACGAAACCGCGGTGAAGGCCTCCATGCATGAAGGCGAAGGGCTGGGCGTGGAAGCCACGCCCAGCATGTTCGTGAATGGCGAAAAGATCGATGGCGCGTTGCCGATTGAAGAGGTTCGCGCCGTGCTGGACCGCGCTTTGCGGCAAGCCGGAGTAACGCCGCCCGTGCATCCAGCGCCTACGCCGACAGTTGGAGCGCCTGCTCCCGGCAAGTAGAATATCCGTTTCAATGAGTTTACCGGCCCGCACTGGAGGACCGATTGAAGATGAAACAACGAGGGTGCCGCGGACTTACGATGGCCTTGGCAGTGGCGCTACTGATCTCGGCTGCCGCGTGCGGGAAAAAGGCTGGCGACGATGACGTGGTGGCTTCGGTCGACGGGCGCAAAATCTCCCGCATCGACCTGGAAAAATACTACGACAACCAGCAGGCGGAGTCGCAACAGAAGCTTAGTGGCGAACAGGCGACCAGTCTGCGTTTGGGGATTCTGCGCCAGTTGATCGACAACGAAATCCTGATGCGCCGCGCAGAAAAACTGGGCCTGCTTGCCACCGACGACGAGGTCGACCGCAAACTAAGCGAGATCAAATCTCCCTTTACCAACGAGCAGTTCGACGCGCGGCTCAAGGAAAAGAAAATTACGATGGATGATTTCAAGCGCGAAGTGCGGCGCTCACTCACCGTCGAAAAAGTCCTGAATAAAGAAATTACTTCCAAGATCAGCGTGTCCGACCAGGACATCGCGCAGTACTACAACGATCATCGTTCCGAGTTCAATTTTATCGAGACGCAATATCACCTGGCGCATATCTGGGTGACCAGCACGCCGAATCCGCAGGTGCACAACCAAAAGAACGACAAGGCGCAAAACGAAGCCGAGGCGCGCAAGAAGATCGAAATGATTGCCAACCGCCTCGATAGCGGCGACGATTTCGCAGCGCTAGCCTCCAACTATTCGGAGGACCCTGAAACCTCCGGCAACGGCGGCGATCTGGGATTCACGCCGGAATCCTCATTGCGGAATACCGATCCGAATACGCGCGACATCGTAATGAAGTTGAAGGCCGGGCAATACAGTTCCGTAATTCCCGTGGTCAACCCAATGAATAAGCAGGTTGCGGGATACCGGATTGTGAAACTGATCGCAAAAGAACCTGCAGGCCAGCAACAGCTTGCCGACCCTCGGGTGCAGCAGGCGATCCGTTCGCAATTGCGCGAGAGGCGGGAGCAGATTTTGCGTGGAGCTTACGAAGAGGTCATGCGCGACAACGCCAAGGTGGAAAATTTCTACGCGGCCAAAGTGCTTGCCAGTAGCGGAGTGCTGTAGCTACTCGACGATTGCCAGCAAGTCGCCAGCATTAACACTGGCTCCAACCGAAGCGCTGAGTTTTTGAACTACGCCTTTCTTTGGCGACTTGATTTCATTCTGCATCTTCATTGCTTCTACGACAACGATACCCTGTCCGGCTTCGACCGAGGCCTTTTCTTCCACCAGCACGCGAACAACTTTGCCCGGCATCGACGCAACCAGTTTGCGCGGACCATCCTCGCCCTCGGCCGCACTTCGGCGACTGCGAAGCGATCTTGGGTCACGCACCTCGGCTGAGTACCGATTGCCCCCAACCCAAACGTGATCGACGTCCCGTTTGACTTCATAGGATTTCCCATTAAGAAGAAGTGACAGCACGCCATCCCCGGCGGCGTTGACATCGAGAGGAATCTCTTTGTCATCGACTTTGCAGAGCCACCCGCCGTTGGAATGGCGGAGTTCCACGCGGTGCTGCTTGCCCTCGATGGTGACGTCGTAGATCACAGTTATTGCAGGGCCTCAGTCCTAGCCGCCTTTTTCCATGCCGAAGAAGGCGCACTCCTGGCGCCGTTTGCCACGGCTGGTTCTAAGGCGGCGAAGAGTCCGGCGGCAATTGCGGCAATCTTTCCCTCTTCTTCGCGCGTTTCCTTCGGCTTGACCAAACTATCGAGATACGAAGTGTGAAACTTTGCCGTCCTGAAATTCGGGTCGTTGAGGATGGTACGAAATAGTGAGAGGTTGGTAGTAATTCCGCCCACGAAATAATCTTCGATCGCACGCCGCATGCGAGCGGTCGCCTGCGCGCGGTCGCTTCCAAAAGAGATCAGTTTGGCAAGCAGGGGGTCATAATCGATAGGGACGTTCCAGCCCTCGTAAATACCGCTATCGAGACGAATTCCCGGCCCAGACGGTTCCTGTATGGCGGTGATTTTGCCGGGACTGGGGAAATAGTTGTTGTCCGGGTCTTCGGCGTAGATGCGGCACTCGATGGCGTGCCCGCGTAACACAACGTCCTCTTGACGAAACGGCAGCGGCTCTCCTGCGGCAATTCGAATTTGCAATTGCACCAGATCTAACCCAGTTACCAATTCGGTCACCGGATGCTCAACCTGCAAGCGCGTGTTCATCTCGAGGAAATAGAAATTCTTGTCCTGGTCGACCAGGAATTCGATGGTACCGGCATTGGCGTAGTTGGCGGCTTTGGCGACGCGCACTGCAACTTCACCCATGCGCTGCCGCAAAGCTGCATCGACCACGGGCGAGGGCGATTCTTCCAGGACCTTCTGATGGCGTCGTTGCAGCGAACATTCGCGCTCACCGAGATAGACGGTATTGCCCTGCTCGTCGGCGAAGATCTGCATCTCGATGTGGCGCGGCTGGAGGATGGCCTTCTCGATGTAAACTTCGTCGCTGCCAAATGCCCGCAGAGCCTCGCTGCGCGCCGACTCTAAAGCGTCATTTATCTCCCCGGGCGAATTCACCAGACGCATACCCTTGCCGCCACCACCGGCGGCCGCTTTGAGCATGATGGGATATCCGATCTTCTCCGCCACCTCACATGCCTGCGCGGACGAGTCGAGACCTTTGGAAGTTCCCGGCACGAAAGGGATTCCGCTGCGCTCCATGTTTTGCCGGGCGCGGGTTTTCGATCCCATCATCTCCATCGACTTAGCGGAAGGACCGATAAACTTGATTCCGGCGTCGGCGCAGGCTTGCGCGAACCTGGAATTTTCGGAAAGAAATCCGTATCCCGGGTGTATGGCTTCCGCTCCGCACTGTTTTGCAACTTCGAGGATCTTCGCGATGTTCAGGTAGGATTCGGCAGCTGGGGCGGGACCCAGGCGGTAGGCTTCGTCTGCTTTAAGGACCGCTAAAGAAGCGCGGTCAACGTCCGAGTAGACTGCCACGGAGGCTATGCCCATTTCGCGGCAGGCGCGGATGACTCGCACCGCGATTTCTCCCCGGTTGGCAATCAGGATTTTCTTAAACATGCGTGGCGTGTTTCGATGATAGCCGAGTCAATGGGGTTTTTCATGGGCCGAGCCTCCTTTGACAGTAAGCGCCAAGGGGTTACGAAAGGCCAGTTTTTGGCGCATCGGGGGGATGAGAACTTGCATCCAACAGCTATAATGGACGCACTTCCTGCGGGGAGTAACTGTCCGTTTCGAGAAGACTTATCCGATGTCCAATAAAATTAAAGCTGTCGTTCTTATTCCTTCCGCCGCCGTGCTGATCTTCACTTTGGTCGGCGGGCTTGACGCTGTTCGCGCCTCCAACAACGATGGCGCTTACCGCCAGATGATGGTGTATAGCGAAGTGCTCTCGCGCGTGCACAGCGAGTATGTCGAGGAGCCGAATATTCCGGCGGTCACCGACGGCGCGCTGCATGGGCTGCTTGAGTCGCTCGACTCGAATTCCAGCTATCTGAGCGCGGCCCAATATAAGGAATATAAGTCACACAAGACCGACGCCAAGGGTGAGATCGGTGCGGCGGTTTCGAAGCGCTTCGGGTACGCCTCGGTAATCTCGGTGATCCCCGGGGGCCCGGCCGACAAGGCGGGGATTCAGGCGTCCGATATTTTTGAAGCTATCGAAGGCAAGAGCACGCGCGACATGTCCTTGGCGGAAATTCGCAACGTGCTAACCGGCCAGCCCGGTTCAGTCATTAATGTGGCGGTAGTTCGCGCACGGCGGGCTGATCCTGAAAAAGTTGCCATCACGCGCAACATGGTGACTATTCCTCCGGTGACTGACAAGATCGTGGAAGATGGCATTGGGGACATTCAGGTAGAAGCGCTGACCAAAGGCAAAGCACAGGAAATCGCTTCGAAGATCAAAGATCTGCAAAAACAGGGCGCCAAGAAATTGATTCTCGATCTGCGCAATTGCGCTGAGGGAGAAGAATCGGAAGGCGTTGCGGTTGCGAACCTGTTTCTGAACCACGGAACCATCGCTTACCTGCAAGGCCAGAAGTATCCGAAAGAATCGTTCAACGCCGATGCCTCGAAGGCCATTACCACCCTGCCAACCGTCGTACTGGTAAATAAAGGCACGGCGGGCGCGGCTGAGATCGTCGCAGCCGGGCTGATGGAAAACGCCCGCGCCGACGTAATTGGCGACAAGACTTTCGGCGACGGTTCGGTGCAGAAGACCATCGACATGTCAGACGGGTCGGCGATTATTCTTTCGATTGCGAAGTATTATTCGCCGCGCGGAAAGGCTTTCCAGGATACGGCTGTAACGCCGAACGTTCTGGTGGCTGGCACCGACGACGACAATGCCGTGCCCGACGAGGATGACAACGCAACTCCGGCGGACGACGATAAGAAACAGGCCGCGCCGCCACAGCAGGATGAGCAGATGCAGAAGGCCATCCAGATCATCAAGACCCGCACCAGCTAAACGTAAGTTTATGCAATGAAAGCGCGCCTTGAGGCGCGCTTTTTTGTTGGTGACTGATGGTCATCTCCCAGTGCCAATTCTCTACTTTGTGTTAATTCTCCCTGCTATCCTGAAATCATTCCGCTCATGCAGTCGATTCTCCAAGATGATCCTTTTCCGCCGCCGGAGAAGGTAAGCCATACCACTTTGGCGCGCATGGTTTTCGCGGCGCTGATTCTGCTGTCGGCGGCGATTGGAGCGGCGACTGGCGTGTTGCTGGTCAACTCTACCGACCTGCCTCAGGTGGGCGAACTCGAGCACTACCGGCCGAGTTCGATCACGCAGCTTTACGACGATCAAGGCAAAGTGATCGGGTCGTTTGCGCTACAACGGCGGGTGATTGCCAATTACGACGACTTCCCGGAAGTTTTGCGCAATGCTCTGATTTCGATTGAAGACAAGGATTTCTACCGGCACTGGGGAATCAACGTCTGGCGCATCGCGGGCGCGGCCTTTCGCGACATCGAGTCCGGCGGCCGAGTTCAGGGCGCCTCGACTCTGACCATGCAGCTCGCGCGCAATTTGTTTCTTTCGCCCGACCGCTCGTGGCGGCGCAAGATCCAGGAAGCGATTCTGGCGATTCAGATCGAACGACGATTCACCAAACAGCAGATCTTCACGCTCTACGCCAACCAGATTTATCTCGGCCACGGCGTCTATGGATTTGAAGCCGCCTCAGAATTTTATTTCAGCAAGCCGGCCAAGCAGCTCACCGTTTCGGAGGCAGCCACGCTGGCTGGACTGCCAAAATCTCCTACCTCTTATTCCCCGATCACTCACCCCGACCGGGCCTTGAAGCGGCGCAATCTGGTGATCAACTCCATGCTCGAAGACGGAGTGATTACTGCCGACGAGGCAGCTACGCTTCGCGACCGGCCTCTGGAGTTGAAACTGGCGCACGAGGCGGCATCACTGGCGCCGTGGTTTATCGAGGACATTCGCCGTTATCTCGAAAGTAAATACGGGAGTGATCAGGTCCATGAGGGCGGCCTGCGAGTCTACACGACGTTAAACACCGACATGCAGCGCGCCGCCAACCAAGCAGTGCTGGATGGTCTGGCAGCCTATGAACGCCGCCACGGATGGAAGGGGCATCTTCAGAACGTGGTCACGGCAGGCGAGGCGGTGGCCAGCTATCAGCATCCCGATTGGGATGACGATCCAAGAATCGACGGCTACACCCACGCCATCGTCACCGACACTTCTCCGACGAGCGCGACGGTGGAGTTTGGACGCTTCAGCGCGACCCTTGCCCAAGCCGATGTAGCCTGGACGCAAAAGAAGATCCAGGAATTATTGAAAGTCGGCGACATCGTCTATATCAAGGTGCTTTCGTTGCGAGAAAATGGCAACGCCGAAGCGCAACTCGAGCAGGACTCAGGCGCACAAGGCGCGTTGATGGCGGTCGACAACGTCAGCGGCGAAATCAAAGCCATGGTCGGCGGCCGCGATTTCAACGTCTCGAAATTCAATCGAGCGACCCAGGCGCTAAGACAGGTTGGATCGTCGTTCAAGCCCTACGTTTACACGGCTGCGATCGATCAAGGGGCCACTCCCGACGATACGATTCTCGATGCGCCCGTGACCTTTCAGACTGCGTCGGGGCCATACACTCCACATAACTACGACGACAAGTTTGAAGGCACCATCACGTTACGACGTGCACTCGCGCAATCGCGAAATATTCCGGCATTAAAAGTGGCCAGCAGCGTTGGCATCAAATCGGTGATCGACTATGCCCGGCGTTTTGGGATTACATCGAACTTGCCGCCTTATCTTCCGGTCGCGCTGGGCGCAGCCGAAATCACGCTGCTGGAGCAGACATCCGCCTTCAGCGTATTCCCCAGCGACGGTGTGCGGGTAACGCCGCGTTACATCATCAAAGTGACGGACTACGAGGGACGCGTACTGGAAGAAGATTTTCCCGACGTGAAAGACGTGATCAAGGAACGCACGGCGCGAATCATGACGTCCATGCTGCACGAAGTGGTGATGCACGGCACGGCAATCTCCGCCAACACGTTGAAGTATCCGCTGGGAGGAAAGACGGGCACCACCAACGACTTTACGGACGCCTGGTTCGTGGGATTTTCACCGGCGACAACTTGCGGGGTCTGGATCGGCTACGACGAAAAGAAATCTTTAGGCGCCAAAGAGAGCGGCGCACGGGCCGCGTTGCCCATTTGGGTGGACTTCATGAAGGCGGCGCTGGCGGGCAAAGAGCCGGGAGAATTTTTACCTCCTGACAATTCCTCGGGACCCATAGCGAGGAAGGTAGACACACCCGATACCGCGCCGGCGGAAGAGGAAGCACACTAGGCTACTTTGTT
>DATBAT010000020.1:0-6665 GCA_036271375.1 Terriglobales bacterium | reverse complement strand
GGAGGATATTACGAGCAGGGTCAATTTGCCGACGATTACGGCTCGCCTTCCTGCATTGTCAAGTTAGGTTGTTGGGGGCCGGTGGTGCAATGCAATGTGGGTAAGCGGGGCTGGATGAACGGGATCGGTGGCTGCCCCAATGTCGGGGGCATCTGTATCGGCTGCACCATGCCGGGATTTCCGGAAAAGTTTATGCCGTTCATGAATCAGCCTCCCGGGTCTTTGCTGTCATCTCATGCTATTTCGAACTACGGCAAAATGATCCGCGCGCTCCGCATGTTTACCAAAGGTTCGATGAATAAAGTGCCCAGCTGGCGTAGGCGCAAAGAAGCGGCCAAGACGGGCGCTGTCCTGGAAGCCGTGGGCGCTGACGAAAACATTTCTACTGGGAATGAATGAGTGAATAATTCAAGCCAATCCGGCAGCGGCAGCCGTCCCGCGAAGTCGGTCGGGCCCAACGCCACCGAGGGGTTCGCGCCCTCGGACAATGGGTTTCTTGATCTGCTGCCGGCGCTGTTTCAGCAGTTTTCGGCGGCGCGTGTATCGCCAATGATTGCGTCCGACAACCGGGCTTCTTCTCCGCCATCGGAAAACATACTTCCCAGCATCGAGGCCCGTTATCGCGTTCTGGTGGAGCAGATTCCGGCTGTCGTGTTTATGGCTTTCCTCGACGGCGGTCTCAGCGAGGCGTATGTCAGTCCCCAGATCGAACAGATGCTCGGGTTTACGCAGGAAGAGTGGCTCGACGATCCCCTTCGCTGGTATCAGCAGATCCATCCCGAAGACAAGGAGAGATGGAGTATCGAGGCTGCCCAAACCTTTTTTACCGGCAAGCCCTTTCGGTCCGCTTATCGGGTCATGGCGCGCGATGGGCGGATAGTCTGGTTTCGTTGCGAGGCCAAGCTGGTCCGCAAGAATGACGGGGAACCGTGGTTCATTCACGGCGTCGGCTTTGATATTACCGACTTGAAGGAGACCGAGCTGGCCCTGCTGCGGGAAACCGCGGAGCGTGAGCGTCTGCAAAAGAAGGAACTGGAAAATCAAATCGCAAAAGCCGAGCAGGTTGAATCGAGGCTGGCGGCGATTGTCGAATCGTCAGACGACGCGATTATCAGCAAAACCTTGGAAGGCGTTATCACCACCTGGAATGCGGCGGCCGCCCGATTGTTTGGGTATGAAGCGGAAGAGATTGTCGGCCGGTCGATTTTCACTCTCGTCCCCGAGGAAATGATCCAGCGGGAAGAGGAGATTCTTCAGAAGATCGCTGCCGGCAAACGCATCGCGAACCTGGATGTGCAGCGCCTGACCAAAGACAACCGGCGCGTAGATGTATCTCTCACCGAATCGCCGATCAAAGGCGCCGACGGCCGGGTGATCGGCATTTCGACCATCGCCAGAGACGTGACTGAGCAAAAGCGGAATGAAGAAAGGCTGCGCGTTACCGAGAAACTGGCCACTGCCGGCCGTTTGGCGGCGACGATTGCGCACGAGATCAACAATCCGCTGGAAGCCCTCACCAATCTTCTTTACATCGTCAGGCAGGACCCGGCATCTCCGCAGGCTCCTGAATACCTTGGCAGGGCAGAAGAGGAACTGGCGCGCGTCACGCAACTCACCAGGCAGACCCTATCTTTTTACCGCGGAAACCGCGAGGCCAGCCCTATGCGAGTGGGATCGTTAATCTCATCTGTGCTCTCGGTCTTCGCCCCGCGACTGCGAAACAAATCTATCGAAATTCATCCTGAGATGGGCGACGACCCCGAAATCATCGCCGTGCCGGGTGAGTTGCGTCAGGTGCTGGCAAATCTCCTGGCCAACAGCATCGATGCCGTTGAAAACGGTGGTCGGATTCGGATTCGGGCGAAACTCCATCGGCGCGGCGACGAACATGGAATTCGCCTGACAGTGGCCGACTCAGGAATGGGAATTGCCCGGGATGTTCAATCGAAGCTGTTCGAGCCCTTCTTTACCACCAAGAATGAAGTGGGAACTGGTCTCGGTTTATGGGTCTGCAAGAACATCGTCGAGAAACACGCCGGAAGCATCCGGGTAAAAAGCAGTGCGAAACCGGGCAAGAGCTGGACGGCGTTTTCGATTTTTCTGCCAAATGTTTCCGCTGCGGAAAAATCGGTTGCGTAAAACTGTCCCTTGAAGTCCTTGAATTAGTCGAAGTCCCTGCCTCAAGGTGCCGTGGACTTTGCTCTCGCTTCCCGCTTGGCGTGAGACCCTGCTCCGTCCCAGTGGTACTATCTAAACACCGCGTTAATCCTCTCAACATGACCCTTCCGCAATTCACCGAACTTCGCCGCAGTACCCGTGTACCTCTCGAAGTCACCATGTCCATCGAGGGCGAATCTACGCCAATCGAGGGCACGACCGTTGTCGTAAACCTGCATGGCGCGCTCATCCGCACCAATCGGGTGTTTACGGTCGGTTCCCAGTTCCAGATCACCGTTTATCTCACAGGCAAAACGGCGCGCGCGCGTGTAGCGCACGTTTCGCCGGAGAACCCATTGGAATGCGGCATCGAACTCGACCGGCCGCAAAACATCTGGGGAGTCTCTCTCATTCCCGACGACTGGGACGAAGAAAGATTGCGCCAGTAAAAGATTGCGCCAATAATGCTCGCGTGGCTGTCAAGCACTCCGAATCTCAATTTTCTCCCTAACGCTATGGTTACAAGCGAGATATAAATTTCGCGAATTTGGCACTGAACTCCGGCACGAAAGGCTATGCTGGTCTTAGAAGGGTAAAAACGGAATTCGCGCGTCCGGCGAGTGGGAGTTTTTCGTCTCGCGCCGCCGAGCAGCCATAAAGCCTGTGTTTTCATAGACCACGTCGGATCTCCCCGGACCTCCGCGAGTAACCCCTTTGTTTTCATAGACCACCGGCCGGGGTGGGGGGTACCCCCGCAGTGGCACAGACCGGGCATGGCTGCGCCGAATCCCATCGGGCGCCGAATTTGCCGAAACTGGTAATCTGTTCCTGCGGGCCTGTAGCTCAACGGTTAGAGCAGAGGACTCATAATCCTTTGGTTGGGGGTTCAAATCCCTCCGGGCCCACCAGAATCAACCCTCACCACCAGTGGTGAGCAAAGTTTGAACCGCTGGCGTTAAGCAACGTTACTTACCGGGGAAACCCGTCGTGCTGACCGCAGGTTACCCTCGTAATGCCAAATTCCTTGCCATTCATCCCCCGCTGAGTCAGGATGTTTCAAGTAACGGACGGTTTAATACCTTAGGGTTAGTCCGCTACCGGCAGTCACGTCCCGGGGAGTGCATATGCGAAAGGTACTTGGTTTAACGCTGGCGATTGCAGGTATGTTCGTGGTGTCGGTTCCTTTTGCCTCTGCGACCTCAAGCCGGCCAAGCGCCGGATCAGCGCCTTGGACGTCCGGTTCTACCACCGACTCCTACACTCCGCCGGCAAACCAGCTCGGCGATTCCGGAACTGATGCCGCTCCGCCGATGAATTTTAGCTCCGGGCGGCCTTCTACGTTCCGGGATGAGACCCCGCTGGCGCCGGTGCCGGAGCCGGAATCGCTGATTTTGCTGGCCTCTGGGCTGATGGGGCTTCGGGCTTTCACACGCAGACGCTAGCATTACCTTACCCCCTGTACTTAATTCTTTCTTCAGCAGAGACATCCTTTGTTTGAGCCGTGCTGTCCTAAGTAGCAGACGGCTGTGGGTTTTTCTCCGCCGTCCACAGTACGGTCCGAGCAAAGGGAGCAGTTATGCGGAAGGTTTTTGGTTCAGTTCTGTTGGCCGTTATTTTTTTAGCAATTAACACATCTTCCGTCTCAGCGACAACCCAACCCAGCTCGATCACTAACCTTATCGCCGTGAGTCCCGACACTTGGACTTCGGCGGACACGCGTGCATCGTTCACTGTGCCCAATTCGTCGTCGCGTCCGGCAGCGTCATTCATCGACGACGAAGCGCTGGCAGAAACCCCAATCATCGCCGAGGACGTCACAGTCGCGCCCGGACGCCTCGAAATGCCTGATTCGAAATCGATCTCGATAACCGCCGATCAGATGCCGATGACGCAGATGCCGATGACGATGATCATGACTCCGTACCGCCCCATGGCGCTCGAAGGCCCGCTTGCAATTCCAGAGCCCGGTTCCGTTTTGCTGTTTGGGTCGGGAATGCTGTTGCTGCCACTTCTGCTCCGCCGCAAGCGTGTAGCGTAATGCCCACGCTGTGCCGGTTCTGACTCTTCGCCACAAGCTCTTTCTGCTAACGCTGGCGTTGTTCTCTGCTTACTTGTGCGCCGCCGCTATCGAGGGAAGTTTTCGCGGCAGGATCGTCAGGGGTGAAGTCCCCGGGCCCCGTCAGCATCAGTGGATTTACCTTCAGGCCGGCCCTCGTGCTGTGCGACTTGTGAATATCGCCTCAGCGTCTGTTCGCTACTCCAGAGATATTCCTGCGGCGCGACGGTTAGCGCGTCCCATCGATTCCCTGGTTGAAGGCGCCGAAGTCGAAGTGAAAGCAGTGCAAGACGACTCCGGAGAGTGGAAGGCGACATCAGTTCAAATTCTCGCGTTGGCCGGGAAATGACTTACGCGCGATGCGGAGGCGCGGGCGCGTGCATCAGCTTGCGGATAAGCGCATCCAGCGAAAGGAATCCCGGTCCAAAAAGCAGAACGATGATGGCCACAAAGAGAAAGGTAAAAGGATCGGCGGCGTAGAACTTGCCAGGATCGGAGAAGAACGAGAGCAGCGCTTCGTGGTCGCCGAAATAGTAAGCGCTAATCAGGTTGATGGTCAGTATGGCGGAGATGGCCCGCGAGGCGAGCCCGCTGGCGAGCAATAATCCGCCCCCGAACTCGAGCAGGGCCACCAGATGCGCCGTCATACCGGGCATGGGCACGTTAATGCTCTGGAAGTATTGCGTCACCTTGTCGAGATGGTGCAGTTTGCCCCATCCGTTTTGCACCAGTTGCAGTCCCCAGTAGAGGCGGATAAAGAGCAGGAAAATCGACTGCCCGAAAGTGTAGAGAGGAGTCAGGCGATCGGAGAGTCGGAACAGGGTTCGCATCGGCTTCCTTTAATACTCTTTCTTTAACACTGCTGGATTACGTTTCCCAGATCGCCCTGGATTTCGGAGCTGGGTCGAAAGTTACAATCGCCACAAGGTCTCTTGGCCGTTGCGAACATGGCAGAGAGCAACGGGGCGAAGCCGCTGCGGCTGCGCCCTCGCTGCGAGTTTGGCATCAGTTCTTCTTGGTGTCGGCGCTGCTGCAGCCATTGGCGCCTTTACAGGAGTTCTTGTCCTTCGCGGCGTCTTTGCTGTCTTTGCCGGGAGTGGCGGTGGCGGCAGGCGCGGCTTTTTTGCCCGCTTTGGCCTTTTTGGTCTTGCTGGTGTCTTTGGTGTCGGTGGAAGCCGGTTTATCGTCTGCCATCGCGACCGGAACCGCTGTGGCGCCTAGCAATCCTGTCATGGCGGCGGCCACAAGGAGGGATTTCACGGAATGCTTCATGATTTTTGTCCTTCTGTATTCGAGTCGCGAACCGCCTAAATCAGAAAAGGGGAATTCCAAGGCCTTATCCCAGACGGAATTCTGCGTGATTGGCAGGATACGGACGCAGAGTGGCGTTGCTAAGTAACTTGGCGAACAATAGCAAATCAGTAATGTACGCCCGCAGTGAAAACTTCTGTTGAGGCGACGGGTTTATGTCAGGGCCTGCTCAGGGTTTTTGCGGCTCCAGGGGAACGGCAATCGGACATATAATGGATTCAACGAGTACGGCATCGGACGAGTCTGCGAGGGACATGCGTATGAAATTCCGCGCTTTTTCGCTTCTGGCGGCGCTTGTGGTTGCGCTCGGCGCCTTGGCCACCGCACAAGATAATAAGGCTTCGAGTCAGCCTTCAGGCAATAGCCCGGCAGCGGCCCCTGCGGCAACAAGTTCTTCGACCGGCACGGCAGCGGCCGACCAAAGCGCTGCCCCTGCCAACGATCAGCCCGTTGCGCCGGCGGCCGACCAGAGTTCGCAAACCGCTACCGACCAGGCCAAGGACAAGGACAAGGACAAGGACAAGGACACCATCAAGCATGATGGGAGCGAGAAAGATGTGGACGCCATCGGCAACCGCAAGATCGGCGGCCGAGGCGTAGGCGATTGGTATTCGCTGAACACCGAAATTGCCATGGGCAAGCAGTACTCGATGCAGGTGGAGCAGAGTTCCAAGCTGATTCAGGATCCGGTGATCAATGAGTACGTGAACCGCATTGGCCAGAACCTGGTGCGGAACTCCGACGCCAAAGTGCCGTTCACGATCAAGGTGATCGACTCCGATGAAGTGAACGCATTTGCGCTACCCGGCGGATTTTTCTACGTGAACTCGGGGCTGATTCTTGCCGCGGATAACGAATCGGAACTGGCTGGTGTGATGGCGCACGAGATCGCGCACGTTTGCGCTCGCCATGCGATGCGACAGATGACGCGTATGCAGTTGGCGAACCTGGCATCGATACCGCTGATTATGGTGGGCGGCGGCGTGGGTTATGCGGCCTATGAGCTTTCGGGGATCGCAGTGCCGGTGGCGTTCATGAAGTTCTCCAGGAACTTCGAGGCGGAAGCCGATTATCTCGGCGTGCAGTACATGTACAAGACAGGATACGATCCGCAGTCATTCGTAGCGTTCTTTGAAACCTT
>DATBAT010000019.1:0-21978 GCA_036271375.1 Terriglobales bacterium | reverse complement strand
TTTTTGTGCTTGAAGGCTTCTTCCTGCGATTCGAGCAGCTGCCTGTGATCTTCAATGCTACTGTCGACGGTCTCAATGGCATTGGTCAGCAGGAAGTCGTAGGCCTTGGTTTCATCAGGAGTCGTCCCGGCTGCGTCTTTCAGGGCCCGCAGCTTCGACTGGAATTCGCTGTCGCCTTCGATCACGACCTTCAGCGCCTTGCGTAAGTCTTCTTTGCGGTCGGCGAAAGTATCGACGTTGTCGTTTAGCTCGTCATAGACGTCGAGAAAATCCTGCAGGCGGTCGTGGGTTTCGCCGCCGTGGTCGGTCGCTTTCGGGTCACTGCGTGCTTTGTCCAGGGCCAATAGGCGGGCGCGTCCAAATTCGACGTAAAGCTTCAGGCGGTCCAGCGGCTCCTGCGCCGCATCCCGGAGTTGGTCGATTTCTATCTGATTTAACGGATCACGACGCTTTTCTGCGACTGCGTTCACCGAGCAAACGAGCAGCACCGCAATCAATACCCGCTTCATTTCTTTTCCTTGCCGAACATCAGCGCGAGAAGGTTGGTGCGGAGATTCTCCAGGTGGTCCATGGCAGTCTGCACCGCCGGCTGGTCTTCAAAATTCAGTGTTCGCTTAATGTCGCGGAGCTTCTCTGAAATTTTGCGTAACTCGATTTCAACGTTCTTGACGTGCTTCCGCGACTTGGTGGCGGTGTCGCTGGCGTAGTCGGAGTAGGCGACGATGTCATTCAATCCCGCTGCTGCTTCTTCCGCCTTGCCGTCGTTGTAGAGCTGATTGACGATCTTGAGCTCCTGCGCAGCCGCCCGGATATAGATGTCAGGTTGGTGGTCGACCGGCACCGTTTTAGCGCGTGCCACCAATTGCTCCACCGTTTCCTTCTGAGAAAAGGCAGTGCAACTCAAAACTCCGATTAAAAGAACCGTGCCCCAAATGCGCATGAAAGACTTGCCTTACTTCTTCGGCTCAATCGCGATCAACCGATGCTTCGCCTGCCATTCCTGGTCAGGAAACTTGCCGTCCGCGACTTCCAGGAACTTATGATAATTTGCCGACGCATTCTTGGCATCGCGCAGATGGTCGTAGGCCGTAGCCCGCAAAAAATATCCAACCGGGATTTCGGGCAACAATTTTGCGCGCGCGTCCAAAGCCTTGATCACCATCGGATAGTTCTTCGCTTCATTGGCCGTAACCGCTAGCTCACCATAAGCCTCTCCATAATCGGGCTTGATGGTGATGACCTTCACGAACTCCTGCTGCGCCTCGGGAAACTTGCGCTGCTTCAGCATAGTCTGTCCAAGCGCAAAATGCAGTTGAGCATCGTTTGGCTGCGCCGCCACTAAAGTCTGGTACTCCGCCTCGGCTTCAGGCGTCTTACCGGCGTCGAGGTAAAGCTGCGCCAGATCGCGGTGCAAGTCGAGGTCCTGGGGTCGGCGCTTGGACGCTGCTTCCAGCTGTGCGATAGCCTCGTCCTTCTGACCCGACGCCGCGAGGATGCGTCCCAGCTGCATCTGCGCCGCTGAGTCATCTGGATGCAGTACCACTAGCTTACGCAGTACATCCTGCGCTTCAGGAAAGCGCTTTGAGCGCATGTAAAGGTTGGCCAGCGCAGTCATGGCGTCGCCAGAGTCGGGCGCGAGCGCCAATGCCGCTTTGTAAGACCTCTCTGCCTCGCCAAGTTGATTTTGCTTTTCAAGCAAGACTCCAGCAGAAAGCAAGGGCTCGGGATCCTTGGGCTGAAGCGCCGATGCCTTCTGATAAGCATCGATGGCCCCAGCGGGATTTGAGGTTTCCATCACGTGCCCCAGAGACATCCAGGCCCGCGCCTGACCCTCCTCTATATGAGCCGTTGGTTTTAGCGCGGTGGCGGCCAGGAGATATTTTTCAGAGTCGGGCTGCCCCGCTTTCGCCAACATCAGGCCGAGATTGAGATTGGATTCAAACACATCCGGCTTCGCTTCCACCGACTTACGATAGGCGTCGATGGATTGCTGCGTGTCGCCCTGGGTGTTGTAGATGAATCCGAGATCAAACCATGCGAGGTAGTTCTTCGGGGATGCTTCGACAATCTGTTTCAGCAGAGGTTCAGCCGTGGAGTAGTCTTTTTTCTCGATGGCCGACTCGGCCTTGGTGAGCTCCGGGGATGCCGGGCTCTCGGTTTCGGCCACTTTGTGATGGCGAACAGTTTGGCCGGAGGATTGAGCCAAGGAAAGCGCTGACAAAAATATCGCGATGAGAAATATTGCGACGCGGAATTGTCGAACTGATCGCATTACCCGCTACTCCAAAACTGTCATCCCGAAGCGCGCTTTTTGCGCGAGGGACCTTACGACGGAACGCACCACGATGTCGTTAGTAAGAACCAAATCCCAAGCTCGCACTATTTGTGACAAGATTGCCGTCGACCGGTGGACTGGCATCGCATCGTAGGGTCCCTCCGCGCAAAACCCGCGCGTTCGGGATGACAGAAGTGTGGTGACCCGAACATTACAAAAAAATCCTGTCATCCCGAGCGAAGCCGAGGGACCTTGTGTTACGCGCTCCGGGCACTCTCTTCGTTCTTACTCAAAACTTCCGCCAGGAACCGCCCAGTATATGACCCCGGCAAAGCCGCGATCTCTTCCGGGGTACCCGCGCCCACCACGAATCCGCCGCGGTTGCCACCTTCCGGCCCCAAATCAATCACCCAATCCGCAGTCTTGATCACCTCAAGATTATGCTCAATCACCAGGATCGATCCACCCGCGTCAATCAGTCGCCGGAAAGCCGCCAGCAACTTGCTGACATCATCAAAGTGCAGCCCTGTGGTCGGCTCATCAAAGATGTAAAGCGTGCCATAGCGGCGCTTGACTTTATCCGCGCTGGACGAAGACCCCGCTCGCGCCCCCGGTAAATGCGCTGCCAGTTTCATGCGCTGCGCCTCTCCGCCGGAAAGCGTGGTTGCCGACTGCCCCAGCCGCAGGTATCCCAAGCCCACCTCATCAAGAACCCGCAACTTGTCCACGATCTTTGGCACGCCGTTAAAAAAGTGCAACGCCTCGCGGATGGTCAGGTTTAAGACATCGTGAATGTTCTTACCGTGGTAGCGGACATCCAGCACCTGCGGCTTGTAGCGCGTGCCTTTGCATTCCTCGCAAATCAGTTCGACATCGGCCAGAAACTGCATCTCGACCGTCACCGTGCCGTCGCCCTCGCAAACGTCGCAGCGGCCGCCCGGCACGTTGAACGAAAAGTGCCCCGAAGAAAATCCACGTTTCAAGGAATCCGGCAGGGAAGCGAACAGTTCCCGGATCCCATCAAATGCCTTGATATAAGTCACCGGATTCGACCGCGGCGTACGTCCGATCGGCGACTGGTCTACCAACACGACCTCGTTGATGTAGTCCTCGCCCTCCAGGCTGTCCCACAAAGGCGATGCCAGAGGCAGCCCATTGGTCTGGCGCTTAGCCGCCGATAGTCCCTGATACAACACGTCGTGCAGCAAGGTCGATTTCCCCGAACCCGAGACGCCGGTGATGGCCACCAGCATTCCTAAAGGAAGATTCAGGTCGATACCCTTAAGGTTGTGCGCCCTCGCCCCGCGAATCTGAATACGCGCCTTGCCCGGGGTGCGCCGAGCCACCGAGGGCTGAATCCTCAGTTCGTCGGAAAGATAGCGCCCAGTGAGGGAAGTAGGCGATTTCAGAATCTCGTCGTAAGTTCCGCTGGCAATCACCTTTCCGCCGTTCTCGCCCGCGCCCGGCCCGAGATCAAGAATGTGATCAGCCGCCCGCATAACATCCGGATCGTGTTCTACCACCAGAATCGTGTTCCCCAAGTCGCGCAAGTCATGCAGGATTTTGATCAGCCGGTGCGTATCGCGGCTGTGCAGCCCGATGGAAGGCTCGTCGAGTACATACAACGTTCCTACCAAGCGGGATCCTAAGGAAGTCGCCAACTGGATGCGCTGCGCTTCACCGCCAGAAAGCGTGGAAGAAAGCCGGTCCAGAGTCAGATATTCGAGGCCAACTTCGTTCAGGAATCGCAGCCGCTCGCCAATTTCCTGCAGTAATTTTTCCGCGATGGCCGCCTGCTCTTTGGAAAGCTTGACGCCCGCGAAGAACCCCGCCGCCTGCTCCACGGTCAGTGCGCACACCTGACAAATGTTCTTGCCGTCGATCCGCACCTGTTGAGCTTCGGTGCGCAGTCGCATTCCGTGGCAAGACGAACACACCGAGTAGCCGCGGTAGCGGCTGAGGAATACCCGCACGTGCAGCTTGTATTTCTTGTGCTCCAAATGCGCGAAGAAGCCGCGCACCCCGGGATACTTACCGTCGCCGTCGACGATCTTCTGGCGCTGCTCCGGTTCGAGTTCCGACCACGGCATATCCACTGGGATATTCGCGGCGCGCGCATACTTCTTTAGCTCGGTAAACAGCGGACGATATTTCGGCTTGGTCCAGGGCTCGATGATGCCGTCGTTAATGGTTTTCGACTTATCGGGAATGACGCGGTCGATATCGAAGTCGATGGTGTTGCCAAACCCCTGGCAGCGCGGACACGCTCCAAACGGATTATTAAACGAGAACAGATGCGGCTCCGGCTCTTCGTAGCGCAGGTTGCAATGCTTGCACTCGAAGCGTTGCGAGAAACGCAATCGTCGGGGCGTCTCATCGGCTGTTTCAAAAATCACTTCTCCGGATTCGCGATAGCCACTCTCGATGGCATCCACGATGCGCGCGCGGCTCTCAGCAGATACTGCCAGTCGGTCCACCAGCAAAAACACTGGTTCGGCAAAATTGATTTCCAATAACGATTCCGGAGTAGAAAATTCGAAGATCTCGCCGTTCTGGTAAAGGCGGTTGAACCCGCGCTTTCGCAGATCGAACAGCTTGGCCTTCAGCACGTCGTCGAGGTGGGGCTCTACTGGAGCGAGATCTTTTTTGCGGGTCTTTTTCTTTGCCGGCTTTTCCGCAACCGGTTTTATCGCCGAGCTTTGCAGCGGAAACAGTACCTGCAAACGCGTTCCCTCGCCTAAAGCCAGCAGGCTCTCGGTGATCTCGTCGACTGTGTCCTTCTTAACCTCCTCGCCGCAACTCGAGCAGTAAGTCCGCCCAATGCGGGCGAACAGCAGCCGCAGGTAGTCATAAATCTCGGTTGCCGTAGCCACCGTCGACCGCGGATTTCGCGTGCTGTTCTTCTGTTTGATTGCCACGGCAGGAGCGATGCCGTCGATGACATCGACATCCGGCTTCTCGATGCGCTCCAGAAACTGCCGCGCGTAGGCCGAAAGAGACTCGACGTAGCGCCGCTGGCCTTCGGCGTAGACCGTATCGAAGGCAAGCGAAGACTTGCCCGACCCCGAGACCCCGGTAACTACCGTGAGGGTGTTGTGCTTGATCTCAAAATCAATGTTCTTGAGGTTGTGAACCCGCGCCCCGCGAACAACTATGCTTTCCGTCGACATCAATAAAAGGGTCCCGCCATACCCGTCCGGCACCGCACAGAGCGGTCCGGAACGGCTAGGGAATCTTTTTATTATAGAACAAAGAGCGAAGGTGGGAATTCACAGGATGGGCTAGCAGTCCCACTACATTGTCATCCTGAGGAGCGTCTTTTGCGACGAAGGATCTCTTTCACTTGTCACGACGACTGGCGAGGAATTTTCATGGCTGGAATTCCTTGTGGGGAGCCATGGAGCGCTTTGCGAGAGGATACTTCGAAAGAAAATCTCCTGTAGAGATGCAGCTTCGCTGCATCTTGCGGGGCGGCACCGGCGCTGCGGAGATGTAGCAAGCTACTTCTCTACACGATCTTTCGCCTCGTCCCGCTTCTTTCCATACCGAAATGCCAGTCCCACGCCGCCTGTCATCAACCCTAACGGCGGCACCAGCAGCACCAGCACAGCGCGTCCAATAGCTTGCTGACCCTCCTTGGCGGTCCCCGACGCAGAGGTGTAGCACATGGCGCAACCTTGACCGAAGGCAGGCGCAGTCCAGAGCAAAAACAACAACGCGAATCCAGCCAGACGAGTCATCAATGTACCGCCAGCTTAACCACTCGGATGGCATCCGGCAAGAAAATCATCATCAGCGCCAGGCACATCACCAGTGAACTCATCATCATCCACTTCATGGCCGAAACCTCGTATTTCAAGTGCATGAAGTAGGCGATGATCAGACCAGCCTTCAACAGCGACAGGCCCATCAGGATCGTCAGCATTCGTACCGGCTCCATATTCTGGTAAGCCAGATACACTTCGATCCCAGTCATCACCAGCAACGCCGCCCAAACCCACAGGAACGTTCCTTTGCCGTGATGCCGCTGCTCTTCGGCGACCCTTTCCGCCAGTGCCAGCTGAATTGCGTCCATGGAAAGCTCCCTATATGATTTTGGTCGACATCAAGTAAACCAGCGGGAAAACAAACATCCACACCAGGTCGACGAAGTGCCAGTAAAGTCCGGCAACCTCGACATCCGACGCGTCGTAAACCTTAGGCTTCAGCCACACGATTACGCCGCAAACGATGGCGCTGATCAGCAGCAGGTGCGAACCGTAGTGGAACGGGCTATAGTCAGGCGTTCCCAGCCAGGCTACCAGCCACAGGCCAAGCAGGATCGGAATGAACCACTTCCGCAGCGCGACGATCCCCAGATAAATCACGCCGATGGTTACGTGCAACATGTGCATTCCCGTAATGCCAAAAAACGTTCCCGGGAACTGCGGCACCGTCTTCGATACTTCGGTGAACTCGGCCGCCGCGTGTCCCGGCGGGGTGGGAAAGAAGGGAAGCGTCAGCCCCTCCGAAATCAGGCTGCTCCATTCCCGTCCGTGAAGAATGACGAATGCAATGCCGCAAGCCATGGTCGCCAGCAGCCACATGCGTTGCGCCTTGGCATTACCCAGGGCCGACGCGCGCACCGCAAACACCATGGTCAAGGAACTCGTCAGCAGAAACGCCGTCATGATGGTGGCATTTCGAATACTCATCGAATGAAACGGAGTCGGCCAGTTCGGTGTTGATACCCGGCCGTAGGTGTAGGCCCAGAGCAGCGCTCCGAAGGTCAACGAGTCCGAGAGCAGAAACAGCCACATCCCAATCTTCTTCGAATACGTTCCGAACAGCGAGGGCTCGTAAGCATCGGCCAGCGTCGGCGAAGAATGATGCACGGCAACATCGGACATAGGTTCGGTCTCCTTGCGTCAGAAACTATCGCGCGTACCACAAGAGTGCGAAGACATAAATCCACAACAAAGCCATGAAATGCCAGTACCAGGCAGTTACGTCAACCACGATGCGGCGCTCCTCGACTGGCTTATGAAGCCACGAGGTAGCCTGGGCATAAAGCATCACGACCAATCCGCCGAACAAGTGAACTCCGTGCGTCGCCGTCAGCAGGTAAACAAATGAACTGCTGGCAGAGGTCGCCAGATAAAATCCGCGATTCTCCAACTCTCGCCACGCAAAAAGCTGCCCGACTAAAAATCCAATGCCCAGCAGCATCGAAACCCCGAGCCAGGGAAAATTGCTTTCGTTGCCGACCGAGACTCCGGGAATCGAGTCCACTCCCGCCAACGCCGTTCGCCGCGTGATTTGCCGCCGCGCCAGCTCCATCGTCAAACTGCTTAACACGATCAGTCCGGTGTTCACCAACAGCAACGCCATCGGCAAATTGACCGCCAGCCAGTCGTGAACATACTGTCCCGCATGGCCGTCCACCATCATGGGCAAGCCACGCCGCATGACGAGTGCGCTGGTGAACGCGACAAACAGCATGAGGATGGGCGCCAGCGCCACCAGCAACCCGACACGCGCGCGCCTTAACCGCCCGCCGTAATCGGGATAGCCGTTCCCATCTCCGCCGTTGCCGCCACCACCACCGGGCAAAGGCGGACGCACCCCTCCGCCGCCAATTTTCGGTTCTCTTAACGAGACTGTTGGACTCAAAGTCGCCATACCTGATTCGAGGGCACCGTTCTAGTGAGCTGCGGTGACAGATACGGGATCCGTCTGCATGGTGAAGTCCCTGGGAGCACCGGGCACGCTGTATTCATAAGGACCATGATTCACCACCGGCACCACCCCACCAAAATTGTCATGCGGCGGTGGAGTAGCGGTGATCCATTCCAGGGTAGTCGATTCCCATGGGTTGTCGACGGCCTTGGGGCCTTTAGCCAGACTCCAGAGCAGATTGAAGAGGAAGATGAACTGCGCGCTGATGGTGACAATCGCCGCATAAGTGATGAACTTATTCAACGGCAGTAACGGCTGCAGATAGGCGAGTTCGGTGAATTGCGAATAGCGGCGCGGCTGTCCGGCCATGCCCAGGTAGTGCATGGGCATGAAGATCGCGTAAGCGCCGGCCAGCGTAAAGAAGAAATGGACCTGGCCCAGCCGCTCATTCATCATGCGGCCGAACATTTTGGGGAACCAGTAATAGGTCGCGGCGAAAATCCCGAAGATGGCCGCCACTCCCATAATCAGGTGGAAGTGCGCCACCACGAACGCGGTGTCGTGCAGCGGAATATCCAGCACCGGCTGCGCCAGGAATGGTCCACTCAGTCCGCCGGAGACGAAGAGCGAAACAAAGCCGATGGCGAACAGCATCGGAGTCTGAAAGCGAATCCGGCCTTTGTACATCGTCCCCAGCCAGTTGAACGTCTTGATGGCCGAAGGCACGCCGATGCACATGGTCATGATGGAAAACGCGAACGCGGTGTAGGGATTCATACCGCTCATGAACATATGGTGGCCCCAAACTACGAAGCCCAGCAATCCGATACCGAGAATGGCATAGACCATCGCGCGATAGCCAAAGATTGGTTTGCGCGAAAAGGTAGAAAGAATCTGCGAGGCCACACCCATGCCGGGAAGGATGGCGATGTATACCTCAGGGTGCCCGAAGAACCAAAACAGATGCTGCCACAGCAAGGGCGATCCGCCCTTGTGGCCCATGACGATTCCATTTACCACCACGAGCGGTACATAAAAACTAGTTCCGAGATTGCGATCCAGCAGCAGCAGAATTCCGGCGGAAAGTAGAACACCGAAAGCCAGCAGTCCAAGGATCGCGGTCACGAACCACGACCAGACGGTCAATGGCATTCGCATCAGCGTCATGCCCTTGGCGCGCAGATCCAGCACCGTCGTTATGAAATTTAACGCGCCCATCAGCGACGCTAAACAAAAGATGGCAATGCTGGTGATCCACAAATCCGCGCCTAAGCCCTCGCCCGGCCCCGCGGATTGCAACGCACTGAGCGGCGCGTAGCCAGTCCAACCGTGTATCGGCGCGCCTCCTGTCACAAAGAATGCCGCAAGGATGACCACAAAGGCGAGAAAGGTGGTCCAGAACGACATCATATTCAGGACGGGGAACGCCATGTCGGGCGCGCCGATCTGAATCGGCAGGAAGTAGTTGCCGAAGCCGCCCTGCGGCGCCGTGGTGAGCACGAAGAACACCATGATAGTGCCATGCATCGTTAGCAGCATGGTGTAGGTTTCCGGCTTGATTTCACCGATGAGCGGCAACACCAACGCCGGCCAGACCATGTGAATACGCATCAAGAGGGACAGAAACATCCCGACAAAAACCGCCGTCAACGCCAGAAAGAAATACTGGATCCCAATGACCTTATGATCGAGGCTGAACACATACTTGCGAATGAATCCCTGAGGGGCCGAGTGAGCATGAACATGGGGCGAGGTAGCCATTATTGTTTGTCCGCCTCCCGAGCTAATATCCACTTATCGAAATCCGCCTGACTCACAACTTTAAGCATGCCGTGCATCTTATAGTGACCAAGACCACAAAGCTCGGCGCAGGCAATCTCGTAGTCGCCGATTTCCTTGGGCGTGAAGTGCATCTTGATGGCAAGGCCGGGCACTGCGTCTTGTTTAAACCGCATGGAAGGCACGAAGAAGCTGTGGATCACGTCTTCCGCCCGAAGGGTGAGGTCGACCTGGCGGTCAACCGGCAGATACATCGTTCCGGTGACCACATCGTCCTTGGACGCCGGATCGCTGGTATCGAGACCGATCGCCGATTCGTTGCCCGACGACGGATCGACGAGGTTCGCCTTCGTTGCGCCAAACTTGCCGTCCGCTCCGGCGTAGCGGAAGTACCAGGCAAACTGCATGCCCGTAACTTCCACCGGAATCGACGTAGGCTCAGGGGGAGCAAACCGCTCCGCCGCCCACACGTGGCTTCCCATCAGATTCAATCCAATAAAGATGATGGCGGTCAGCGCAGTCCAAACCAGTTCGAGTTTGGTGTTGCCGTGGGAATAATCGACCTTGTCCGCCGATGGGCGATCGCGGTATTTCCACACCACATAGCCAAGAGCTACTTGAGCCGCCACGAATATGACCCCCATGACCAGATAGGTCACGGCAAACTGATGGTCAATCCACGGCGCTGAGGTGGAAGCTCCATGCGGAAGCCACCAGGTTTTGGCTACAAAAAAGTATGTGCTGACAAAAGTGATGATCCAGATAAGCGCGAGAAGAGCGAGGCCCATCTACCAGACCTCCCGGGGGTCTAGGATTTAGCTCATCCGCAGAACCAGTTGGGAATGGAAAGCTGCGGCTGGGGCGGAAGTCTATCACAGCTCTCGAATAAAAACGATAATCCAGCTAAGATCCGTGAACCAAAACTGAAAAACCATGGCGAACTCGAAGAAAATCCTTACGCCCCACAACCACTGCTTCGGTTGCGGCAAAGAAAATCCGCAAAGCATGCGCCTGAAGTTCACCTACGACGAACAGACACGCCAGGTCGCGTCGACTTTCCGCCTGGGCAAGCGCTACAGCGGGCCGCCCGGATACTGCCACGGAGGTATCATCGCCACGATTCTCGATGAAGCCATGGCCAAGCTGAATAAACCGAACCTGGTCACCGCAGTCACGGCGCATATGGCCGTGGACTACCTGAAGCCGGTTCCGCTCAACAAGCGACTGCGCGCTCAGGCACACGAAACCTGGAGCGCCGATCGCCGCCGCTTCCGCGAAGCCGTCATCCTTAACGAAGAGGGAACTGTTCTGGCCAGAGCGCAGGGCATCTTCATCACCGTCGATCCCCGGAAAATGCTGGGCCGAAGCGTATAAAATCGTGTTGATGAAAAAGTCGGCTGTTTTCCTGGTCTTCTTATGCGCTCTCGCCCGTGCCGCCACTCCGGATTTCCCAGCCGTGAACGACTGGAAGAATGCCCTGCTCACCGGCAATACCACCGACTTCCGCAGCCTCTATTCAACCCAACCGCCAGCGCGCTTCGCCGAAGGCAACAACGCAACGCAGGATATTTCTAAGGAAATCGACTTCTGGCAACAGGTGAAGCAGTCCGGCGCGCAAGATTTTCAGGTCACGCTGACTAACAATGAGAGCAGTCAGGGGTTGCAGATCGTAGGTTTCAATGCTTCCTACCGGATTAAGACCCCAGCCGGCCCACGCACCCGCTACATCGTCGAAAAACAAGCCTGGATGCAGCAAAGCAACACCTGGCGCGTAGTAATCGCAAACCACAGCGCGATCTTAAAGATGCCGCAGCCCACCAACCTCAATCCCAACCTCTATCGCAAAGGCGCAGATGCGAAGGCGGATATCAGCGCTGCCCTCTCCCGTGCCGCCCGCGAACACAAGCGCGTGCTACTCATCTTCGGAGGCAATTGGTGCTTTGACTGCCATGTTCTCGATTTCGCGTTGCATCATAGCGATGCCGCGCCTATCGCCGAACACGGCTACGTCATCGTCGACATCGACATCGGGGAAGGCGAACTGAACGCGGACCTGGTCGAAAAATACGGCATCCCAGCCAAGCACGGTGTCCCCGCGCTGGCCGTACTCGACGGCACCGGCAAGGCGCTGTTCAGCGATACCAACCGCGAATTCCAAAGCGCCCGCTCCATGGATCCCGAAGACATCATCACGTTTCTGAATAAGTGGAAGCCGAAAGCCTGAAACCAGCACAACCCGAGGTTGAACTAAGAATCAAGAACTGGTCGCTCAGAACTAAACTTTTCACCATTCCGGCGTGTAAGACGAATCCGACCTTTCTCCTTCTGTACCAACGCTAGCTCCCCAGCGTGTAAAATAAACAGTTACAGGCGCGTGCGCGTCTATTCTTCGCGAATCGCGAAAAGGTATCCACAGGGTAGCCAAAATATGTCGCAAAACAACGGAAACTCCACCAGCCTTCGCCTCAAAACCGGTCTCGCTGAAATGCTCAAGGGCGGCGTCATCATGGACGTCACCGACGCCAGGCAGGCAGAGATCGCCGAGCGCGCCGGAGCCACCTCGGTCATGGCGCTGGAACGCGTTCCGTCGCAAATCCGCGCCGAAGGTGGAGTCGCCCGCATGGCCTCTCCGAAAAAAATCCGCGAAATCATGGCCGCCGTGTCCATTCCGGTGATGGCGAAATGCCGCATTGGCCATTTCGTAGAAGCGCAAATTTTGCAGGAACTGGGCGTCGACTATATCGACGAATCCGAAGTACTGACTCCCGCCGACGAAGCCCACCATGTCGACAAGCACGCCTTCAAAACGCCGTTCGTTTGTGGAGCACGCAACTTGGGTGAAGCTCTACGCCGCATCGCCGAGGGCGCGGCCATGATTCGCACCAAAGGCGAAGCCGGCACTGGAGATGTGGTTCACGCCGTGAAACACATCCGCCAGATCGTGCAAGAGATGCGCATTCTCACTGTGCTTGGCGAAGAAGAACTCTACGCCAAAGCCAAAGAGCACCAGGCTCCTTACGAACTTGTGAAGATGGTCGCCAAAGCAGGGAAGCTCCCGGTACCAAACTTCTCCGCTGGAGGCATCGCCACCCCCGCCGACGCGGCGTTAGTCATGCAGTTAGGCGCCGAAGCGGTTTTCGTAGGCAGCGGCATCTTCATGCAAGATTCCACTACCTTCGCCGAACCAGCCGAAGCCGAAAAGCGTGCTCGCGCCATCGTGAAAGCCGCAACCCACTTTAACGATCCAAAGGTATTGCTGGAAGTGAGCGAGGACCTGGTAGGCGCCATGAAAGGCTTGGCTGTTTCCGCCATCGATCCCAGCCAAATGCTGCAAACCCGCGGCTGGTAAACCGAATTTAGGGCGGACACTCCTGTCCGCCTCTTAAACCGCACAGCGGGAGTAGCCCACTGCGCTTTTTCCTGCAGAGGGGTTCTCAACTCCGGCGCTGTAATATTTGCTTGGGTTCGCGGTTTGGTAACTCAATGAATGAAGACCACATTTTTTCTCTCATCGGCGAGGATGGCTTCGCCCGCTTGGTGGCGGCTTTTTATCGCCAGGTTTACGATGACGATATCCTCGGGCCCATGTATCCACCCGCAGATCGCGACGGCGCCGAGCAACGGCTGCGCGACTTTCTCATCTATCGTTTCGGTGGACCACAGCGTTACATCGAACACCGCGGACATCCGCGTTTGCGGATGCGGCATTTCCCATTTGCCATCGACCGGGCGGCGCGCGACCGCTGGATGCAGCTGATGCACAACGCCTTCACCGAGGCCGCGCTGCCCGGCGAGGCTGAACAGGCGTTACGAACGTTCCTGGGTGAGATGTCCAGCTTCATGATCAACCGCGGCTAATAGGCCCCCAAAGAGCACTTCCCGTATCCATTGGTACGGGAAAGGAAGCTCAATTCTCCAGAGCGAGCCATAAAAATGAGTAAAAACCTGTCGATTTACGTCTAATCCTGGTGTCGCTTTTATAGGTTAGGGAACGAATTTTTCTGAATCGTTGGTTTACCTTGGGGAATCTTTTCATATCTAAGTTAGCTTGGGTTCCATCCCTTCTAAGTCGTAGTCTCCATTACGGTAAGCTAGATAAGAGGTATTCATGGCAAAACGGATGATCCTGATGTTGGTTCTGGTGGCTTTGGCCATCGGAGGTTTGGGCTATTTCAAGTTCAAGCAGGTCCAGGCCGCGATCGCGGCCGGCAAGAATTTCACCCTACCCCCGACCGCGGTTACGACTGTGGTGGTTAAGCCGGAGAAGTGGTCCTCGAGCTTTAATGTCATTGGAACCATGGCGTCGGTTCAGGGTGTGACGGTGAGCGCAGACCTGCCAGGGACCGTGGACAAGATTCATTTCGAGTCTGGCCAGTGGGTAAAGCAGGGGGACGTTTTGGTGGAACTCGATACCCGCCAGGAGAAGGCCCAGTTGGCCAATATGGAGGCTGCGCGCGACTTGGCGCACATCAACTTTGGCCGCATGAAACAGCTGGTAGACCAGGGGGTCTTCGCCAAGAGCGATTACGACAACGCGGTTTCGAGCCAGAAAGTGGGTGACGCACAGGTTGCCGAAGTGAAGGCCTCTATCGACCGCAAAACAATTCGCGCGCCCTTCTCCGGGCTGCTCGGTATCCGTCAGGTCAATCTTGGACAATATATGCCCGCCGGGCAGGCGATCGTGTCCTTGCAGACTTTGGATCCTATCTACGTGAACTTTGGCGTTCCGCAACAGGATGTCAGCCAGATTAAAAAGGGCAGCGTGATTCGCATTACCAGCGATGATCTGAAAAAAACGTACACCGGCAGGGTAACGGCGTTCGATGCCGTGGTTAACGAATCCACCCGCAACGTCCAGGTGCAGGCCACTTTATCGAACCCCGGCGGCAAACTGCATGGCGGAATGTTCGTGCAGGTCGATATTTCGACCGGCGCCGACCGCCAGGTAATTTCCGTTCCTGCTACCGCGATCAACTACGCGCCTTACGGCGATTCCGTGTTCATCGTTGGCGACATGAAAGATCCAAAGGGAAACACCTACCGCGGCGTGCGGCAGCAGTTCGTGAAAGTCGCCGGATCTCGTGGAGACCAGGTTGCCATCATTTCCGGTTTGAAGGCTGGAGAAGAGGTCGTCAGCTCCGGCGTGTTTAAGCTTCGCAACGGCGCATCGGTTTTGGTGAACAACAAGGTGCAGCCGACGGACAATCCGGCTCCCAAGCCCGAGGACAGCTAAATGAAGTTGACCGACTTATTCGTAAAGCGGCCGGTTCTAGCGATTTGCATCAACCTGGTGATTCTGATTGCCGGGTTGCAGGCGATCCGTTCATTGAGCGTGCGGCAATACCCGCGAAGCGACATCTCCGTGGTGACGGTGGGCACGATCTATGTCGGCGCCAACGCCGACCTGGTGCGCGGATTTATCACCACTCCACTGGAGCGCGTAATTGCCAGCGCCGACGGCATCGACTACATGGAGTCGACCAGCGCCCAGGGATTGAGCACCATCAGCGTCCACCTGAAGCTGAACTATGACACCAATGCCGCGCTGACCCAGATTCAGGCCAAAGTTGCCCAGGTCCGCAACTTCCTTCCTCCCGAGGCGGAAGCGCCGGTGATTGAACTGCAAACCGCGGATACGCAGTTTGCCGCCATGTACATCGGCTTCGGCTCCAACGAACTGGACCAGAACCAGATCACGGATTACCTGACCCGCGTTGTGCAGCCGAAATTGAGCGCGGTGAGCGGCGTCCAGCGCGCCGACATCTTAGGCGATCGGACCTTCGCCATGCGCATCTGGCTCAAGCCGGACGAGATGGCGGCCCGTGGCGTCAACCCATCGCAGGTGCGCGACGCGCTGGCGAACAATAACTATCTATCTGCTCTCGGCAGCACCAAAGGCCAGATGGTGTCGGTCAATCTTGTCGCCAACACTGACCTGCGCACCGCTGATGATTTCAAGAAGATGGTGGTAAAGCAGGAAAATGGCGTTGTAGTTCGCATGGGCGAAATCGCCGACATTCAACTGGGCTCGGAAAATTATGATTCCGACGTCAAGTTCAATGGCCAGACCGCCACCTTCATGGGCATTTGGGTACTGCCCACCGCGAACTCGCTCGAAGTTATCAAGCAAGTCCGCGCTTTGATTCCGGAAATTCAGTCGCAATTGCCGACCGGCATGACGGCCGGCGTTCCCTACGACTCGACCGCATATATTCAAGACGCTATCGACGAAGTGGTCCACACGCTGATCGAGACCTTGATCATCGTCGTCGTCGTAATCTTCCTGTTCCTGGGCTCATGGCGTTCAGTCATCATCCCGGTGGTGGCGATTCCGCTATCTCTGATCGGCGCGGTCTTCATTATGCAGGCGGCTGGATTCACCATCAACCTGCTGACGCTGCTGGCGATTGTGCTCTCTGTCGGACTCGTGGTCGATGACGCCATCGTCATGGTGGAAAACGTCGAGCGGCATCTACAACTGGGCGAGACTCCGTTCCGCGCGGCCATTGCTGCGGCCCGCGAACTGGTCGGGCCGATCATCGCCATGACCATCACCCTGGCCGCCGTCTACGCTCCCATCGGAATTCAGGGCGGATTGACCGGTGCACTCTTCAAGGAATTCGCCTTCACTCTTGCCGGTGCCGTAACCATCTCCGGTATCGTGGCTTTGACCTTGTCCCCCATGATGGGTTCGAAGCTGCTGCGTACGGGCGACGCGGAACGCGGACTGCAAGGTTGGATCAACCGCCGATTCGACTACGTGCGCAACACCTACACCCGCATGCTGGGCGGCACGCTGCGCTACCGGCCGGTGGTACTGACTCTGTGGATTCTTGTCGCTGTCCTGATGGTCCCGTTCTACATGTTTTCGCAGCATGAACTTGCGCCGTCCGAGGACCAGGGCGTCGTGTTCGCCGTGGTTCAGTCGGCCGCCAACGCAACCATCGATCAGACCAACCTGTTTACCAGGGAGGTCTACGACGTGTACAAATCGTTCCCCGAAACCGAGAGTGTTTTCCAGATCACATCTCCCAGTGGTGGGTTCGGTGGCATGGTGACCAAACCGTGGAGCCAGCGCAAAAAGACGACGCAGCAGTTGCTGTTGGAATCCTCGGGAGCTCTCTCGAAGATCGCCGGCATTCGCGTGATTCCGCTGACGCCTCCGCCACTGCCGGGCGCCGGCAACTTTCCTGTCGACCTGGTGATTGCAGGCTCGGCCGATCCCGAGACGCTCAGCAACTACGCCAACCAACTGGTGCAGAAGGCCATGACCAGCGGCAAATTTATTTTCGCCGACGTGGACGTGAAGTTCGACCAGCCGCAAACCGAAGTGGTATTCGACCGCGACAAGCTGCGTTCGCAAGGAGTCGACCTGAGCCAGGCGGGACAGGATCTCTCCACCTTGCTCGGCGGCAATTACGTCAACCGCTTCAGCATTCAGGGGCGTAGCTATAAAGTGATTCCGCAGGTGAAGCGCGCCGAGCGTTTGACGGCTGACCAGCTCGAGCACGTCTACGTTAAGGGCTCGAATAACGCGTTGGTACCGCTTTCCACTTTTGCCACCTTAAATACGACCACGCAGCCGCGGTCACTGAATAAGTTTCAGCAGTTGAACGCGGTACGTATCCAGGGCGTGATTCCGCCTAACGTCCCACTCGACGAAGCGCTCACCTACTTGGAAGATCAAGCCAAGCAGATTCTTCCGCCGGGACAGGGCTACACCCTGGACTATGCGGGTGAATCGCGGCAGTTGCGTGTGGAAGGCAGCAAGTTCCTTGGCACGTTCCTGCTTTCGGCCATCCTAATTTACCTGGTGTTGGCGGCGCAGTTTGAAAGCTTCCGCGATCCTTTCATCGTGCTCGCGGGATCGGTGCCGCTGGCGCTGGCCGGCGCGCTGATGTTCTCGTTCCTGGGGTTCACTACACTCAACATCTACAGTCAGGTCGGTCTGATTACACTAGTCGGACTGATCGCCAAGAACGGAATTCTGATCGTGGAGTTCGCCAATCAGCTCCAGGAGCAGGGCAGGGAAAAGCTCGCCGCTGTTACAGAAGCGGCCAGCACCCGTCTCCGTCCCATCCTGATGACCACGGCCGCCACCGTTTTCGGACACTTCCCGCTGGTGCTCGCCACCGGGCCCGGTGCCGGTGCGCGAAACAGCATCGGTATCGTGCTGGTCACGGGAATGGTCATCGGCACCATCTTTACTTTGTTTGTGGTGCCTTCGATCTACATGCTGGTGGCGAAGAGGCATGTCCACCTGGTCACGGAACTGGACGAAGTCGAGGAGTCCATGCCGGAACCGGTTAGCGCGTAACCCTACAAATAGCAAAACGAAAAGCCCCGGTCATCCGCCGGGGCCTTTCGTTTTATCTGAGCAGACCTCTGTCATTCCGAGCAAAGCCGAAGACTTGTGTTGCCCGCCCTCACCCAACCTCTGTCAAAACTCTTCCAGGCGTGGAACCTTAAGCAAGTGGAGGAAGGGAAATAGCACTCCTGTGCCACCCCATGGCGCTTTGGGAATGTTTGCGCTGAAGCCAAACCATGAGAGATTTTGGATACGGCCAAGGAAGGTTTGTTTCCGTGATTACAAAAATAAGGTCATACAGCCTCGAAGCGGTTACCGCTGTTGTGTTTTTGTCTCTTCTTTACACAGCGGCTCGCGCCGAAGTCCTTGACGTGATGAGTAGCGCAAGCTCAAACCGTGCTGTAGCAACGTCGTCCGCCCGCTGAATAGTTGAGCTGCCGCCAGCCCCAAATGCGCCCCGTCTTCGCATAACGGCGCGTTGCCTGTACTTTTCCGTGGTTTCACATCCTGTCGCTATTTCCGCCACTTCCGTAGTGTTTTCCATGCCTGGACGAGCTGTTGGATAGAGACCGGCGTAGGGAAGTGCTGCCCGATCATGCGGCAATCTTCATAAGCGCGTCGGTAGAAATCCTTCACCGCTCCCTCGTTTAAGTGAGCAAGATTGTCCTGGAGCTGTTTGATATCTGCCTCGCTCAGGAACCGCTGTTGTTCGATACCGGGCCGCCGTGCCATGACGAAACCAAAATAGCATATTCGTCTTTTATTCGCCTACAAAGTAGGTGTGGAAAAGGAGGAAAGAGGAAGCCCGATGTTCAAAATCCGGGGTGAGGTAATCGAGTGAATGAGAAGTGCTACAGGATCTCCCGGATAGAATGTTAGCTATCGAACTAATAGCTTAACGTCATTCTCTATCACGAACGTGCGTTACCCGCTGGGACCCCCTCGGCGGGTTTTTTTCTGCAGACGCCCCACCTCGAAGAACTCATGGCTTATTTTTGCAACTCCGTAGCAAGAAAGGGCGCTTATGGGTGCCCCGGTACTCTCTGCTCTACCTCCGCTGTCATCACTTGGCAATCCACCGACCAGTCGACCTTTTTGCAGTTGCTGAAAAAGATCGTCTTGCCGTCTGTCGACCAGCGCGGCTCGGTAGCGCGGCCTTCGGTGTTTGCCACCAACCGCACTCCTGACCCGTCCGGATTCATCACAAACACCTGGTAGTTGGCGTTGCGGTTGGAGGCAAACACAATCTGGCTGCCGTCCGGCGACCACGAGGGCCATCCGTCGAACGCGGGGTGTGAACTGAGATTGCGCTGGTCGGAGCCGTCGCTGTTAGCCACGAAGACTTCCGAGTTCATGTCTCCAATCATGCGGCGAAACACGATCTTCTTGCCGTCGGGCGACCATGACGGATATGTATTCGTCCCGCCGGTGATCAGCGTCTCGGCCTTTCGCGTCTTAACGTAGATCGAGAAAATGTCCGACTCGTTCTTCTTGGGCGGCTTCAGGTCGTCGTCAGAGCAGTAGATCACCTTCGAACTATCGGCCGACCAGTTGGGGTGAATCACGCGATGGGTGCCGTCGGAAAGCTGCTCATCGCCGGATCCGTCCGGGTTGATGAGGTTAATCACTTCTTTCCCGTCCTTGTCCGAGACGTAGGCAATTTTCTTTCCGTCGGGCGACCACGCGGGCGTGTCGTGATTGAAGGTGTCATGCGTAATTTGAACCGGACCGCTGCCGTCGACGTGCATGATGAAGAGTTGTTGCACTCCGGCAACTACCGTCTCGTAGATCAGTTGCTTGCCGTCGGGAGAAGGGAAGGCCTCGCCCTGATCGATGTGCGTGAGCTGGTAGGCGAGAGTCATGGCTTTGCGTTGCTGAGCAACAGCCGGAGAAGCAAGCAGGAGCAAGAATGCCGGCAGGCAAACCGCCAGGGCGGAGAGAGAAAGCCTTCGATATTTCATAGAGGCAAGCTTGGACGGAATGTCCCGCGGAAAGTTACCACCAAAGTGACGACGATACGAAGGCTAGGGACGGGTAGCGAAGTGAAACCCCTCTGACCGCTCAGTCAAACTGCAAAACTAGTCGATCTCAGTCGCGAAGCGACGGCATGAGAAAGCCCGGCGCGGAAGCGGCCGGGATCAAGCGATGTCGACGAGTCCCGCAAGGGACGGCACCGGGCGGATCGCCCCTCAAATTTGTTTTCGGCTCGAGGGGATAAGAACTCGACGACTACCCATTCCCCAAAATACGGTTCCCGGGGTACAATTTCGCCGCTTTATCAAATGGATTGAATTTGCGACCTAGGAGATCAGAGACCAGATGAAATACGTCATTAGCTGGAACGAACGCCCGCAGGGTTCGCCTGCGGACTACGAAAGTGCTCAGACGCGAATCCTGGAAGTATTCGGGCAGTGGAAGGCGCCCGCCAATTTCAAGATCGAGTTCTTCGTGATCCGCGTAGGCGATTGGGGCGGATACATGCTGCTCGACTGCGACGATTCCTTGCTCATCCACAAGTTTTGTTCGATGCTGCCATCGTTCACCTTCGACGTGCGCACCGTAGTGCCGGTAGCGGATGCTGTGAAGGCCGAACTCGAAGTCATGGCCTGGCGCGAAGGCTTGGGTAAGTCAAAGTAGGAGTGTTCACAAGCAAAAGCAACGCCACGGAATGTCACAGGCCGGCATTGGTGCAAGTGAATACGTTGCCCCGCGCCATCCGTGGCTGCTTTGCTTTATGCGAAAAGCTCCAATGACAGAACAGATAATTGCGGTGTCAAGAAATGGATATGCTTGTCTTTTCCGTACAGATAGTTTCTAGCCAACTAAATTCTGCTGCTTTACCATCCCTTCGCTTAACCGCCTGAAGGCTCCCGTAACCTAGGTGCAGGTCGTCCCCGGAATCTAGGTCAGCTGGTTCGACGTGTTGTAGCTATACGGAGTCACGCCCAGCGACGACAGCCTATTGCCCACCGCGTCGTAGGTATATCTCTCGTTGGTCGTAGTCCCTTGTTTGGCCGTCTTGAGCTGATAAATGTCGTCATAAGTATGGGTTAACGTGGTGGTGGTGCGGTTGTCGTGCGCGAGGTGCGGTTGTCTAGCGGAGATTTGAAGTTACCAATCAGCAGACAGATACCAGTTCCCCTCGAGATGCCGAAACACTGGCTTGCGAGGCTTTGGACTTTTATAAAAGGCTTGCAAACTTTCAACCTGATTGGCGGGTGTGTGTTCTAGCCAACAGGCGTTGACATGCCTGGTGTCTCCCCCAAAACCCGAGGCCCACACAGCAAGGCAAACGTCGGAGCCGTTTTGTCCATAACGAAAGACCTCGGTGCTACGGATTCGTCTGAGCATCACAACGTATTGAGCGTACCGAACATCCGAAAAATTCACCTCTGATGGTGGACGAGGCAGTCCGGAATTTCGGGTTTCGACTCCAGTACGCGCGTAAACAGCCCGTACCTCGCTGTCGGCCAGAAGCATTGCTCGCAAGCGTTCGAATGTGTCTCGGTCTGCCGAAAATGCTGTCATTAGTTGTTTTTCTTGAGGTGGATCCGCCGGCGAGAAATAGAGCCACAGGGCAGCGATCGTGCCAATAAGCAGGATCGATGATCCCACCATCACCCGCGGTCGAGGTGCCCTCCCGTGCTGGGCTTTGCGGGCAGGTGGCCCACCTTTTTCGCGAAATGAGTTTTCTTGACTCACCACAAGATCAGGGTGGCCCATCCTTGCGTTCTTTGCAAGGGTGGAATGCCCAAACGTGAATTGCGAGGGATGTCGAGTTCTTTTCGCGTCGTCGCGATACTCATCTTCAAGGAATGAACGCATTCCTATTTCGCCTGCGACAGCAGCACCGTCTGTCTCTTTCGCAGTTGTGCGGCCTCGTCATCCCGTCCCAGACCACTGAGGACATCGGCCAGAAGCTCCAATGAAGAACACAGAAAGTTACTGTCCGTTCCGA
>DATBAT010000018.1:0-3072 GCA_036271375.1 Terriglobales bacterium | reverse complement strand
TCGACGCCGGTTATCTAGAGCACATGCCGCAGTGTTTGGCTTCGCTGCAACAACCGGTACAGCGACGTGAGGAATTGGCCGAACTGTCCGTCCATTGACATCCGCGACAATCGGCAGGGTGGCGATTAATCGCCGCCCTATCCCCGGAGGCGAAGTGCCTGCGTCGGGTGGCAGCATAAGCGTGATTGGTGTCGCAATTGAAGGACGAACTGGGTAGCGGTATTTGCTGGAACCGAAAATAGGCATTTCGCGTTCGGTCGATTGCACTGAAACCGAGGTTCCAATGCAACCTATAATCCCTCCAAACGAAGTGTTTGTGGTTACGATCAAGCGCGCCGAAAAGAGCGTGCCGGAGACCTACTATATGCCTGCGCCGGGCGCGGTCATTGCAGAGATGCGGGTCCGCCGGGTGGCAAAAGCGAGCGATGCCCAGGTCATCAACATCAGCGTTCGGCGCGAGCAAGCGGCTTGACGAGTTCGCACCCGCAACGCTGTCGAATGTACGATTTAGGACGTTGTAGTGGCAAAAAAATCGGACGTGGGGTCTTGAACCCCCACTTTCGAAAACTATTTCGCTTGCCGTGGAAAATTGGAGGACTTCCATGCAAGAATTTGAAATCAGAGTGTTGCGAGACGATGGGACGCCTAGCATCATTTCCACACTCCGTTTGTTCAGCACCCAGGCGGCGGTCGGAGCTACTTTGCGGATAGCCCGTGGCAGAGCCTTCGAGGTCTGGTGCGATGATCGATGTGTTTACGCGAGTATCCTGCGCGAAGGTCCGACGCCCCCCGGCACAATAGCTGCTTGATCAAAATGGCGACCGCAAACTCGGTCGCCATTCTGGGCAGTCTATACAGTGAATATCGAATGAGCCCCGGCCCCGTTCGAAACCCGTAGATATTCGGCGTTCCGAAGGTTTCGCCTGCCCTGAGATTTGCGCTTCGCTCTAGGTTAGTGGACGCAGACCAGGTTCGTCCGCCTAAGCCAAAGCGCGCGATATGCAAAGACTGGGCTGGCAGACCACGACAGCGAAAAGGCATCTCAGGCGGCTATCCCAAGTTTAACCCAAGGCAGGGGCCAGCCGGGGAACAACCTCCACACACATTCCGTTACTTGGCTATATGTGATCTCATTGGATCGTGCCGTGGATTTAAAGCTCAGCCATATTTCTCACGACACTGTGTCGAAGGAAACCGTTATAACGTTTGCCGATATATTCGAACCGTATCCATCGCTTACGCTCACGTTAAGAGTCATCACCAAACCTGAACATACAGAAGCTGAAATCGAGGCATTGGTGAAATCGCATGCCAGGGAGGTTTTGGAGGCGGCTATCAGACGTTGCTCGTCGTGTTAGACGGCCACGGCTTTGGTCAATTGATTTCGGCTAATGCCACAAATTAGCAAATGACGGCGGCCATCAGCCACGGCCTGCTACTCAGGATTGAGCTATACTGGGTCGCTGATAGCCGGGACTTACGAGATGGACGTGAGATTCTATTTGTCGAAAGCCCAAGAAGCTGACGCCATCGCCAACGCTACCGAAAACAAGCGAGACCGGCGCCACTGGGAGAGCATCGCTGCGGAATATCGGCGGTTGGCCAAGGCCGAGACGGACGAAAGAGGGCTGAAGCGTCCCGAGAAGCTCCGAAGTAACAGGGTACACCACGCAGTGACCTAAGTCACTCATCGACCGCGCCCGTTTGCCGACTTTCTCGGCAAATAATTATTCTCGCGCAATAGCGAACTATGTCGTTCATTCATCCTATCGGCGTCGAGACGATAACATGCCGCTTCTCGGAGGCGGCCCCGTTCTTCAAGTTTCGACGCCATCGCAGACAAATGAGCCGCAGATTTTGCGAGCTTTTCGACATTGGACAAAACCTGCCTCGGAGCCCGCCGCTGCGGCCCGCGCACCACGCTCCGAAGCTCAGGGTCAGTGATGCGTTCTACTTCAAATCCATCCGGACTTTCCGGACCGAGGAGTTGGTACAGTTCCTGGATCGGCGCTTTAGGGTCTAACCAGACCTGGCAATCTGAGCCCCAAAGCACGACCGGCGCGTAGTCCGTGACCGCATTTAATGGGCAACCTGCTGGCTCAACAATGATCGTAAACCTATCGGTCGGTCCATTGTCTGGATCGTTGCACCGCAGCCAAAACCCAGCAAAGAAAATAATTCCACTACCTTTAGGGCCGATCTGCCATGTCGATTTCGGTTGCCGTCGATAGCTGTACTCATACCAAGCGCGCGCGGGGACAAGGCATCGGCTTTCGGCAAAAGCCTTTTTAAATATCGCGCTTGAGGCAATCGTGTCAGCCTTGACAGTGAAGGTCTTGCTCACCGGCTGGATACCAAGCCTCCGAATTTGCTTGGTTGACGGCAGCGACCAGTACGCTTCGGCGGATTCAATTATTGCCGAATTAGGGTGGAGGCGGAGAATGGATGCTTTATCCATGGGCCGGACAACATGCGAGTAATCGCAGGTTTCCAGTAGCGCGACACCCGGCGCAGTTGCGCTTCGCACGAGAGCAAGTTGCTCAAAATGTTCGATAGAATCGTTCGCTGACTGGCAATACGCGCGCATTTACTCGACGGAATGTGTCTACCGCGATCCAAACGTTCGGGCGGACAGCCTCATAGGCTTGCCTTCAAGGCCTTTAGGGTCAAATGAAATATTGTCAGGATTTGTAGCCATGCCGGCACGATATAGTCGGTGCCGGAGGGGCACGATAAGGTGATCTCATGGCTACCGGCTATTCCCAAGATCAATTGGACTTAATGGATGACGTGCTCGAAGCGGCAGCGCCGCAAGTGCCGGGGCCTGAGGATCGTAAGCGCGCTTACACGGTATCCGCGATGAAAGTGTCCGGGACTGATCTCGGGGTCCTGCTGAATCTGGGTTTTAGGAAGGGCGAAAGTCTCCTGGTCATGCTGAACTGTGTGGTGTCGCGAGAATTAATCATTTCGCTGACGTTGGGCAGTTTGGTGCACGGATGGCACCTACGCGGTGCAGGTGTCGCGTGTGCAGATCATTTGCAGGACCCAAGCCCCGATCATCTGAGCACGGCT
>DATBAT010000017.1:0-2171 GCA_036271375.1 Terriglobales bacterium | reverse complement strand
AAAGGGCGCGGCGGGTCTCCCCGTCGCGCCCCCAATCTTTACACTCGCTGGTCCAGGGCTGAGAGCGCCCCGTTGCCAAGCTCAAACAAGCTTAGCGGGCGATCCCAGCGAGGTGACAGCGCTTGGTAAGAGACACTGAATCACCTCCTTTCGTTGTTGATGGAAACATCAGTATAGGTAGCGAATCGCGGCCTGCTAAGGGGGGCAGCGGCTGGGAGGCGGATTGGAACAGCAACCCCTTGATGATGCCACGCGGTGCCATGGGGTGCAGCCTTGGGAGGGCGCCAATCATTGCAAGAGTACCGGTTGAGGCCGTCGGCATGGCGTGATAGTTGATCCACCAGATGCGGGTGTAGCTCAATGGTAGAGCAGCAGCCTTCCAAGCTGAATACGAGGGTTCGATTCCCTTCACCCGCTCCAATGTTTTCAAGCACTTATTGGATTTGCTATTTTCCATTCCGACAAGCCGGCTGAATCCATTCCGACAAACGTTCACTTTTTAGCCGTCCGCTTGCGCCGCTTGATGCGCTTTATTTGCGCGTCCTGCTTGGCCTCGTCGTCATGGTGCAGGTAGTGCGCCATCGCTTTGGTCGACGACCATTGGCCTTTCTTCATCAACTGCGTTTCCGTTAATCCTGACGTGCTCGCTTCGGTGGTCCCGCCATGCCGGCCGAACGACGTAAATGTCAGCTCGGGCCGCAAGCCCGCCGCCAGAATGATCTTCTTCGAAATGCGTTCGACTTGCGTCAGCATCTCGCCTTTGCCGCCCCAAGGTAGACCACTGCCATCTCGGCGCAGCATCAGGCCGCCCGTTGGCCGCAGTGCCTTCATGGCGTCCAGCTCAGCCATCAGCAGCGGATAGAGCGGCTTGCCCTTCTTATCGAACAGCGGCTCCCATGAGCCCGTACTGGTTTTGTAGTTGATGACATAGACGTGGTTTGAGCGGCTGTCCGGCCGATAGTGCTCTGCCATGAACCGGATAAAGATATGAGCTTTGCGCTGCAGCCATTCCCAGCCGATCAGAACACCTGTTGCCAACGACGGGTAGCCCAGCTCGAAGGCTTTCGCGCGGAAGGCTGCCAATTCGTCAAAATTTGCGTGCGGCGTTTCGCGCGAGGTCGATTGCAGGCCCATCTTCTCGAACGGGTTCTTCGGCGGAAACATCTGAGGATGCGCGCGCGAAATCGTGTTCCATGCACCACGCGCAGTTTTCATGGCGTGGTTGACGGTAGTTCGGCGTTCCACCTTTTCGCCGTCGACATCTTTATACAGCAGCTTCTCAAACAGATCGTCTGCAAACGCCGTGTCGATGCTTGACACGCGCCGCGTGCCAAGACGCTTCCCGTCTTTTAATAGATATTCGCAGATCATCTTGATGCCGGTTTCATGCACACGACATTGGCCGGGGCTCAAGGGCTGCAAACGCTTCGCTGTTTTCTGTTTCCACGTTCGACGATATTCGTGAAACATCCAGTCGAGCGTTCCGATCACCACCCCGATGCCGACCGGATTTGCATCATCGCCGCCCTTCAGCCAGCTATCGAACGCAGGTAGCAATGTCCTCTCTATACGCTGCACCGCCAAATCGTAGTCGCTACCGAGCGGTTCATTCTTGACCGAGCAACCTTTTTCGCGCGCCCACGTCGGTACGTCGAAGAAATATCCGAAACCTCCTTTCTTGAGGCGTTTGCGCCTTGTGTAGCGCGGCAAGGGCAGGGTGGATCGGCCGATTTTCATAGAAGCCTCCGCGACACCTCCGGATCATCTTCCGGGTCCATCGAGCGGTGTTTGTCCTCTTTGACTGTAACCGATATCCGTCCGTCAGGCCAGATTTCAACATTCGCGACGATGCCGCCACCGTCGATGACACCCTTCACGGCGCGTTTGACATCGGCTTCGGTGAACTTGGCTTTCGACATGGCTGTAGCGCAAAAGATGAAGTTTCAAGACTCGTTGGCTCATTTTTCAGTTGGATGCGTGCCCAGTTTTCGCGGTCGATTCTGGGTTGAGGTCCGTGCGTCCAAAGAATGCCCCCTGTGTCAACGAGGTGCCGCACCATCAAATCCGCTGAGCATGTGCATGAAAAGAGCCCTTACTTCCTTATGCGGCAATCGGCGGTAATCAGGCGTATCGCTAAACTCTTTTCAGGAATCACCGAGCGGATCTACTTG
>DATBAT010000016.1:0-6119 GCA_036271375.1 Terriglobales bacterium | reverse complement strand
TTTCGCTTTCCCTACTTCCTTCAGCAAAATCACTCAAAGATCGTGCTCGCGTGCATTTTCACGCGTACACCTTCGAGACCGTCGTGGAAGTCGTAATGCATGGCGGGAAGCGAATGGCTTCCGGCAAAACCGGGCTTGCTCAATTGCGTCCAATAGACGCGACGCTCTTGCTGCCAGGCGACCGCTTCATTATTCGCCAGTTCTCTCCGGTGGTCACCATCGGGGGCGGCGTAATTCTCGATACCGCACCGCTGCCGCGAAGATCGAAATCGCACAACGTGATTCCCTTTCTCGAGATCATGCGCGACGGTTCGCATGCCGAAGTCCTTTTGGCGAGAGTCGAACGGCGCGGAAAGCAAGGGCTATCGTTCCGGGATGCGATCTCGGAAACTGGATGGCCGCGCCCGCAACTCTCGAGAGTTGTACAAGAATTGGCAGGTAGAGCAGTCAGTATCGGCGAAAGATTGTTCGCGCGTGAAGTCTTCGAATCCGTCACTTCGAACGCTGTGGCATCGGTCACCGCATTCCAGAGATCGAATCCGCTCTCTCAAGGAATTGGCCGGGAAGTTTTGCGCGAGCAGATGAATTCCCATCCAGAAATATTCAGCGCAGTTATCGATCACCTGACCAGCGAAAAGAAATTGGAAGTTGCCGGCGATCAAATCCGATTGCCGGGAACCTCAGTCGTCATGAAGGACGAAGAGGCCGAATCGAAGAAAACAATCGAGCACGCGTTCGCTTCTGCCGGACTGAAAGTTCCAGCGCTCAAAGACGTTCTCGCCGCCCTCAAAATCGAGCGCACGCGCGCGCAAAAAATTGTGACGCTGCTGCTGCGCGACAAAGTCTTGGTCAAGACGTCTGACGACTTGGTCTTCCATCGTGCGGCTCTCGTGCAACTTCGCGAAAAACTTAAAGCTGAAAAGGCCAAATCGCCCAAGCTCGACGTCGCCCGCTTCAAAGACATCGCCGGCGTTAGCCGGAAATATGCAATTCCGTTACTGGAATACCTCGATCGCGAACACGTCACCAGGCGCGTCGGAGACGATCGGCTCATTCTGTAAATGATTGTAAATGAGCAGTTTACCGCCGCCCTTCTCGCCACTTACTGTGTCTTATTTGCCACAGCCGAATCTCGATGTCTCTCCCATACACTAGTTGTTCGGCCTTGAAGCACGAACAGACAGTCCGTAGTGCGGTATCCTGCAGCGGAGTCGGCCTTCACAGCGGCGCACCCGTCAACCTCAGAATTCTCCCCGCTCCTCCCGGATCAGGCGTCGTTTTCCGCCGTACTGACCTCGACGATTTTGATGTCGAGGCAGTCAGCCGCAACGTCGCCCGAGTCAGCTATGCCACCAGTTTGATGAAGAAAGGCGTGCTGATTTCGACCACCGAGCATTTGCTTTCGGCCTTTATCGGTGTCGGCGTCGATAACGCCATCGTTGAACTCGACAATCTCGAGTTGCCAATTTTGGATGGAAGCGCCCGGCCGTTTGTCGAGGCGATTCGTAAAGCGGGCATTCGCAAGCAGCGGCGTCCTCGAACCTATCTGCGGATTCGCAAAGATATGGAACTGCGTGAGGGCGACAAGACGATCGCGGTCTATCCCGCAGAGAGCTACTCCGTTTCGTACACGATCAATTTCCCTCATCCGCTGATCGGGAAGGAAACCTTCAGCGTCGACCTCTCGGACGGCAACTACCTGCGCGAGATTTCTGCTGCCCGCACTTTTGGATTTCGAGACGATGAGCCAGCCATGCGCAACATGGGATTGATTCGCGGCGCGTCATCGGAAAACTGCATTGTGCTCACGCCGGAAGGCGTGGAGAATCCGCCGTTGCGCTATCCCGATGAATTTGTGCGCCACAAAGTTTTAGATCTGATCGGAGATCTGGCGCTACTGGGAAAACAAATCCTGGGCACAGTCGTCGCCGACCGCGCAGGACACGCCATGCACACCGCGCTGGTGTCGCGGCTACTGAAAGATCATTCGTTGTGGGAAGAAACTACCGTCGAGGACGAGCCGCATCCGTTACCGGTCGTCCAGCCGGCGCCGCTGGCGGTGAATACTTAGTCTGCAGCTGCGGGCGCGACCGAAAACGCGCCATCGGCACTCTCTTTCAGCAGATTTTCCAACTCAGCCTGGGCACACGCGCGGAGGCGCGCGGCATAATTCTTGGCTGATTGCTGATATTCCACCGTCAACGGCGCGACGCGCACGGCCAATAGCGGAGCATCCTGCTCCATCATTTTCAGTAAGCGCTGAGCACGTTCAATTCTGATATCAATAGCTAGCATTCGTCCTCGTACCTGGGATGGGATTTCCTATAGGTTGCGGGGACGCGGCGCGAATCGCAAGTCTTAATCTGGGTACCCTGGGGCGAGGCCTTAGCGGGATTGTATCTCCTGGCGCTTGATCTGATCTTCCAGCCAGGTGTCTAACTTTTGCTTTTGAGCCTCGGGCATGTCGACGAAGCGAAGCCCGGCACGGCTGCTGCCGTCGACCCACGCCACGCTGGCTTTGCATTCTGTCATTCCGCCGCCTTCCGGCAAAGTGAAAACGATCCTCGTGAGCCCACTTGGCGGCAGCTTTCCGCGGTAAGTAATCGCCATGCCGCCTTCACTCAGATTGCTGGTGGTAACTTTCATCTCCTGCTTTTCGCCGAAGACAAGCAGCACGGACAACTCGATGGGCATGCGGAAGTAGCGGCGGCGTTCCCGCTCCATCAGGCCAAATGCCGCCGTAAAACAGCGCATGGAATTCAGCACTGAAATCGGCTTCTGCATAACAAAATTCGCGCCCAGATCGAATGCCTTCTGAGTTGTGGTCACCCCATTAAGAATGGCAAATTTGATGGTCGTGCGATTGGTCTGGCCGTTGCGCAGGGTCTCGAACATTTCCAACCCACCTTGCAGGTCGTCGCAATCCACCACAATGGCGTCAAATTTTTCCGAGGAAAGGATCTCTTTCCCAGAACTGGCCCCCTCGCAAACTTCCAAATCGATGGAGAATTTCTCTAACGTTTGACGCAAAATGCCAACAACTTGGGGATCGCGGCTGACCAGAAGGGATTCCAGTGGCATGGTAGCTGTGATACTAGCGTTCGATTACAGACGAAGAAAGTGACCAAGGTAATCCGGAAAGGCCGGCTGGGTAAGGGTTTGGAGGGGCAGGCAGGGGAACGAATTGCGGATGTGAAGGAAGATTGGCGCCTTCCTTGGGAGTCTTAAGCCTATTGCAGTTTGGCATTTTGCTCCCATCTCGAGTTGCTACAGTAGGAGCATCACGGAAATGCTGAAAGCTGTTTATCTCTCGCTAGGCTCGAACGTAGGCGACCGCGAGGCCAACTTAAGGGCCGCGATCGCGGACTTGGCCGTGTTGGGCGAGGTCGCCAAGATTTCGTCGTTCTACGAGACTGAGCCAGTGGAAGTTACCAACCAGCCGTGGTTCTTGAACTGCGCTGTCAAATTGCACACCGAAAAGATGCCCAGGCAATTGCTGGCGGCTCTTCTGGGAATCGAAAGGCAGCACGGACGCAACCGATCCAAAGAGCGCACTAAGGGCCCGCGCACCATCGACCTCGACATTCTGTTGTTCGGCAATTCCGTGATCGAAACGAAAGAACTTACCATTCCGCACCCTGCGATGCACCAACGCCGGTTTGTCCTCGAACCGATGGTGGAGATAGCTCCCGAAATGCGCCATCCAATGCTCAAGCGCACGATCCGGGAACTGCTGAATGCACTGCCTTCAGGCCAACAGAGTGTACGGAAGAGCCCTTGATTTGGAATTGACCCTCACTTGGGCGTTGAGAACCAAATCCTCACACCCTTAACTCCACAACTGTCGCACCGCCACCGCCTTCCTGCTGCGGGGGTTCAGAGACGGATTCGACATGAGGGTGCTTTTGCAGATATTGGCGCAGCGCCTTGCGCAGAATGCCCATTCCGCTCCCGTGGACCACGCGGACGCGGGGGAGACCTGCGAGGAAAGCGCGGTCTACGAAGCGTTCGACTTCGCGCGTGGCGTCGTCTACGGTGTGGCCGATTACGTTGATTTCGGACGGGGCCTGCGATTCCGATTCCAGCGAAACCGATACGCCGCGCGAGCGTGCCGCCTGCACGGGCGTTTCGGCGGAGGGTGTCAGGACTGACGCGATATCCTCGCGCGTGATCTTCATTTTCATCGCGCCGATTTCTACTTCGAAATTGTTGTCGTCGATTTTGCGAGCGATTCTGGCGGGACGTCCCATGGACTTCAGCTTGACCGTGTCACCCTGCGAAATGTATTTCACCAGTTGAGGCTGGGCATCGGGATCTCCGATGTCGGCACCGGTGGAGTGGGCGACCACCGTGGAGTCAAACTGTTCGCGGAATTCGCGGCGCAGTTTGGAGATGCGGCGCTCGGCGTCTTTGGAGATTTTTTGCTGGGAAGCCCGGTCCTGCACGGCGTTGACGGCTTCGCGGGTGTGGTATTCGAAGTCTCGTAGCAAAGTGTCGAGCTTCTTTTCCATCTCTTTAATTTTGGACTGCTGCTCTTTTCGGCCCTCCACGGCGAGACGTGTCTTCTCGCGTTCGAGTTCCTCTTCCTTTGCTTTCAGACGCAGGCGCTCGGCTTCGGCTTCGCGCAGATCGGCATGCAGGCGGTCGAGAAATTCGCCGACGTCGCGGGCTTGCGAACCCAGGCGGGTGCGGGCGGAGGCGATGATGGTGGGGTTCAGTCCCAGGCGTTGGGCGATGTTGATGCCCGCGGAGGCGCCAGGGACCCCAATTTTCAGCTCGTAGGTTGGCTGCAACGTGGCTTCGTCGAATCCGACGGAGGCGTTGATCACTCCCTCGGTATTCGCGCCGTAAACCTTGAGAGAGGTGTGGTGGGTGGAGATGATGCTGGTGCTGCCAATTTTGCGGAAGTGCTCGGCGATGGCGACAGCGAGCGCGGCGCCTTCTTCGGGATCGGTAGCGGAGCCCAGTTCATCGAGCAGTACCAGAGAATTGGGGGTGGCGGTGCGCGAGATGAAATCGATATTGGTGACGTGAGCGGAGAAGGTGGAAAGATTCTGTTCGATAGATTGATAGTCACCTATGTCCGCCAGAACGGCGTCGAAGATGGGCATCTCGGCGCGATCGGCGGGAACGGGAACACCGGATTGCGCCATCAACGCCAGTAGTCCGGCAGTCTTCAGGGTCACGGTTTTTCCGCCGGTGTTGGGGCCGGTGATTACCAACTGGCGGCGTTCGCCTTCGAGTTCAAGGCTGGTGGGGACCACGCTTCCGCCCTTTGCTTTGAGATTTTTTTCTAGGAGCGGGTGGCGCGCGTTTTCTAGAACCAGCGGTGGGCGCGGCGTTTCGGGAAAGATTACGGCGACGCAATGATAGTCGCCGGCGAATCTGGCTTTGGCGAATTGCAGTTCGAGTTCGGCCAGAGCACCGGCAGCTTCTTTGATTTCGGCGGCTTGCTGGCCGATGCGCCGCGTCATCTCCAAAAGAATGCGATGGATTTCGGCCTGCTCTTCGTCGAAGAGACGCACCAGTTCGTTGTTCTGTTCGATGGTTTCGAGGGGCTCGACGAAGACGGTTTGCCCGCTGGAACTAGCCCCGTGGACTACGCCTTGCACGCGGCGTTTTTGCTCGACCTTTACGGGAATCACGAAACGTTCGCCACGGATGGTGACAACGTCGTCTTGCGCCGCACCACCTTCGGAGAGACGGCGGAGATAGCCACGAAGCGATTCCTGGATTTGGCGGCGTTGCTTTTCGATCTCGCGGCGGATGCGCGAAAGTTCCGGGGAGGCACGATCGTCCAGTGTGCCGTCGGGAAGGATCTTGTTGCGCAGGCTGCGCAGGATTTCGTTGAAGTCGGCAACCTGAAGGGAAAGCTCGGCGATCGCTAGCCATGGGCTCTTCATCGCCGCCGGAGGGTTAAGAGAAATTTGCCTCCACTCCGCGGCCCGGTCCACGACCAGAAGTACGTCGCGGATTTCTTCGGTTTCGAGGACCGCGCCTTCAATGCGCGATTTGCTGAGCGGTTCCTGCACGTCGATGAGGCCGGAGAATTCGAAGTGTCCACCGGCGCGGCGGAATTCGCGGATTTCCGCAGTCAGCTGATGTTGGGTTTCGATCCA
>DATBAT010000015.1:0-18238 GCA_036271375.1 Terriglobales bacterium | reverse complement strand
CTTCCGCATCGCGGCGTGGGTGTGGGAGCCAAGTACAAAGGCGAACTCAACGATGAATTCCTGGCTCCGAACGGGTTCTGGGACATCGACGGTGAGCCGTACACTTCCGCTCCGGGATCGAAGTTCCGCTGGTTCAGATCACGCATCGTTGGCGGCCGCACCAATCACTGGGGACGCATCGCGCTTCGCTTCGCTCCGGTGGATTTCAAGGTGCGCTCGCACGATGGCATGGGCGACGACTGGCCGCTGAGCTACGACGACGTCGCTCCTTATTACGACAAAGTCGAATCTTACATCGGCGTCTATGGCACCAAAGAAAACGTCGACAGCGCTCCGAATGGCATTTTCATGCCGCCGCCGAAGCCGCGGTGTACCGATCTATTTGTAAAAAAGACTTGCGACAAGATCGGCGTCACCTGTATTCCCGGTAGAGCGGCACTGATTACCAAGCCTCTGAATGGACGCCGTCCCTGCCACTATTGCGGACAGTGTGGCCGTGGCTGCGTCACCGCTTCGAACTTCAGTTCCAGCCAGGTGATGATTCCTCCGGCGCAAGCTACCGGGCGACTGACCATGATTACCGGCGCGATGGCGCGGGAGATCACGGTTGGCAAAGATGGCAAAGCGGACGCCGTGGTCTACATTGACAAGGCGACGAAGACAGAGAAGCGGTTAAATGCCAAGGCCTTTGTGGTTGCAGCCAGCGCGTGCGAGTCGGCGCGGTTGCTGCTGAATTCCCGCTCGTCAGCTTCCTTCGCCGACGGCCTGGCGAATTCATCAGGAGCTGTGGGACGGTACTTGACGGACACGGTGGGTTCGTCGGGTTTTGGACATTTTCCCCAGCTGGAGAAAGTGCCTCCGCACAACCACGACGGTGCGGGCACCCCGCACATGTACATTCCGTGGTGGAAGTACAACAAGAAAAATGATTTCCTGCGCGGGTACCACATTGAATTTGGCGGTGGGCGCGACATGCCGGGAGTCGGCCAGTTTGACGGCGTCGCGGAACGCTACGAAGGTTACGGCGCATCGTTCAAGCAGCGCTGCAAACAGATGTATGGATCGTTCATCGGATTTGCCGGCCGCGGCGAGATGATTCCCAACGAGCGCAGCTATTGCGATCTCGATCCCAATGTGGTCGATCAGTGGGGCATTCCGGTGCTGCGTTTCCACTGGCAATGGGGCGACAACGAACTCAAGATGGCGAAGGACATGCAGGAGACGTTTCAACAAATCGTCGAGAGCGGCGGCGGGACGTACTTCGGGGTTGAGCGGAGCCCGGACAATCCTTATGGCATTGCCGACGGCGGCGTCATCATTCATGAAATTGGCACGGTGCGCATGGGAAGCAGTCCCAAGACCTCAGTGCTCAATCAGTACTGCCAGGCACATGACGTAAAGAATTTGTTTGTCACTGATGGCGGCCCATTTGTGACCAACTCCGACAAAAACCCAACGCTGACGATCATGGCTCTTTCGTGGCGGGCTTCCGAATATTTGATCGACCAGGCGAAGAAGGGGAATTTGTAGAAGCACAGCACTCAGCATTGAGCCTTTCGGCTTCGAAGATTGGTTTGATTTTGAACCAGCATTTAGCACTTAGCGATCAGCATTTAGCTTGATCGGGGTTTGAGGAAAATATGTCTCCTAAAGTTTCGCGGCGCGATGTTTTGAAGTCATTGACCATCGGAGTGATGGCGGGGTCGGTATTGAGCGTGATTCCAGCGCAAGCGGCTGAGCATGCTCACTTCATGATTGCTGCGGAAGCAGCGGCGGGCGGATATACACCCAAATATTTTTCCGCGGCCCAGTACAAGACCTTACAGACATTGTCCCAGATGATTATTCCTGCGGAGGGGGACACCGGTGGGGCGTTGGAGGCAGGAGCGCCGGAGTTTATCGATCTGCTAACCAGCGAGAACGCGGATTATCAGCGGAGGCTCGGCGGCGGAATCATGTGGCTGGACTCAACTTGCGTTGACCGGTATGGCAAGGCGTTTGTAGATTGCACGCCGCAGCAGCAGAAGGAAATTTTGGATTTGATTGCTTTTAGAAAGAGTGCAGAGACGAACCCGTCGATCAGCCAGGGGATTGAATTCTTTTCTTTCCTGCGGAATATGGTTTCGGATGGGTTCTTTACCAGCGAGATTGGGATTAAGTATTTGGGGTATATCGGGAATGCTCACCTCAAAGAATTTCCCGGGTGTCCGCCGGTGCCGGAGGCGTAAACCTAAGATTTTGCGAACGGCGTCTCTAGCGACTGGCTTTGCGGCGTGAACAACTCTGCGCCATCTTCCGTGACGTGCATATCGTCTTCCAGCCTTACCCCAAATTCTCCCCGGATGTAGATTCCCGGCTCGTCACTAAAGGTCATGTTGGGCCCTAGCTTGGTGGTATTACCGCGAACCAGGTAAGGCCACTCGTGGCCGTCCATACCTAAGCCGTGGCCCAGACGGTGCGTGAAGTATTTGTAGTCTGGGCCGTATCCGGCGTCGGTGATTACTTTTCTGGCGGCTGCGTCTACGCTCTGGCATTCCACGCCGGGCCTGGCGGTTTTCAACGCGGCGGATTGCGCATTGTGAACAATTTCGAAAACCTGATTCATCTTTGCCGTCGGTTTGCCGAAGACGAAGGTGCGCGTGATGTCCGAGTTGTAGCCCTCGACGAGGCATTCGCCGTCGACCAGAATCAAGCTGCCTTCGTGAATGACCTGCGGCGTCACCGAGCCGTGCGGGAAGGCGGCGAACTCTCCCACCAGCGCGTCGCCACTGCCGGTGAATCCGAGTTTGGTGTGGGCTTGCGCTACCAGATCCTCGAATTCAGGTTTGGTCATTCCATCTTTGATCGAATGATAGGCGGCCTCGTAGGCGGTGAGAGTCACGTGTGCGGCAAGGCGCATCAGCGCTATTTCAGCGGGGCTTTTGATCATGCGGCAGCCGGCGGTGACTGTGGTGGCACTGGTGAGTTTAGTTTGCACCGCTGCCCTGGCGACGCCGTCGCTGAAGACGTAACGGAAGGTTTCTTCCAGGCCAATGGTGCCGGTCGCGATGCCGCGGTCTTTCAATCCTTGCGCGATTAGTTTGTAGGGATCCTGGTCTTCCTGCCAGGCGCGCACGTCCGGTGAGTTGTTGGCCAAGCCGTTGGTGATTTGTTCGCGGATGCGTCCTTCTTCGAACGCCGGGGAAACGTAGAAGGGATCACCCTTCGCGGGAAGCACCATGGCCATGAAGCGTTCGCTCTCAAACCAATCGATGCCGCTGAAGTAGCGCAGCGATGTGCCTGCCATTACCAAGATCCCGTCCAGTTGGTGCTGTTGCATCAACTGGCGGGCTTTCTCTTGCCGCGACTGGCGCTCGGCCGCCGTGATGGGGACCGCCCGGTCCTTCATCGATTTCAGGTTTGCTATCGCTGGAGCTTCTTCCGCCTGCGCGGAGACGGCTAGCGCGGCGGTGGCGGCTACTCCTAGTTGCATCAGACGGCGGCGTGAAAGCATGGGGACCTCGTGGGGCTAGGGGATGGTATGGATACTGGCACGGTGAGCGCGGGAGAAGCAAGCGGTGCGTCTATTACGCGACCCTTCGACTTCGCCCGGAATTAGCTTCGCTCGCTCCGGCTACGCTGAGGATGACCAGGGTTCGGGTCGGTGGTGGGAGACGTAGCGGAGCTACGTCTCTACGATCGCGCGTTCAGATCACAAGAACTTTTGTAACCAGACGTTCTTGGGAAGGCACTTAGAAAGCTCGCGGAAGCGAGTAAAATTTGTGGCATGAAAGCTGGATTCCAATGCGCGGGTTGTGGCGAGTGGAACGATACTGCGGTCGATGAATCGGCTGGGCGCACGCAACTCTATGTGGAAGATTGCCAGGTGTGCTGCAAGCCCAACGTGTTGCACATCGAGTTTGATCCGGAAGACGAGCAGTACGTGATCTCAACGGATTTGGAGTAATCATGGCCGGGGAACTCAGAGGAGGCGGGATGGGCGGAAATATCGGGCAGCGGAGTATGGTGGCGCACAACATGGTGACCACGCAGTTTGAGTTGGACGGCTTTCGCGTGACCAAGACTATGGGCGTGGTGCGCGGCATTATTGTGCGGTCGCGGTCGGTGATTGGCACGATTGGCGCCAGCCTGCAAACCATCCTAGGCGGTAACATCACCTTGCTGACCAATCTCTGCGAACGGACACGCGCGGATGCTTTCGATCTGATGCTGCAACACGCCGCGGAGCTTGGCGCGAACGCGGTAGTGGGCGCGCGCTACGACGCGACGGAAGTGATGCAGGGAGTAACGGAAGTTTTGGCCTACGGCACTGCGGTATTTGTTGAACCTTCTAGGTAGCCAGCAGTCTTGGCAAGGCCTTCTGACGTTGCTGAAACATTTGTTCCATCTGCCGTTTGATGAAGAGCTTTTCTATCGTCTTCCCTATCCAGCCGTAGCCTACTTCCAATTCAATCCTGTCGGTCACGACAGTTCCGTTTATTCCTTCGCGGACCTCTGCTTTCAGTTCGTGGCGGTGATGGAAGGAGTGGAACGGGCCCAGTTTTTGAATGTCGGCGAAGTGGTGGTTCCATTCGAATTCCGTGATCAAAGCTACCCAGGTGGCGCGGATGGGCAGGTAGGGAAGGACCCGGAAGGAAGTTACGATTTCGGAGCCTACGCCGGCTAGATGCTCCGGGTGGGGAACGCAAGGTCCCTCGGCTTCGCTCGGGATGACAGGGTTTTTTAGATTCATGCCGTCGATTCTTGTTGCCGTCTTTTGCGGCATGATTTTTGGCAGATTGTTGGGATTGGCGAAGAATAGAAACACTTGTTCCAGCGGGAAGGGGACCCATTGCTCGAATTCGAATCTTGCCGGCGGCATCGTTGTGGCTGAGACGTAGCAGAGCTACGTCTCTACACAGGCTGAAGTGATTGTATGCGTTATAGTAGTTCGGCCATGGTTAATCGATTTTGCATTCTTCTGCTGGTTGTCCTTTATTCTTCCCTGGGTTGCGCATCTTCTTATCAATACATGCGGATGGGTTCGAAAAGCGACGTTACGACCAAGACTTCGTTTGGAATCGGCATGATGGGAGGCGGGTCGGACCTTGATGAAGCATTTCGCTGGCTTTGTAACAAGGGAAATGGCGGAGACTTCCTGATTCTGCGAGCGCGCGGCGACGACGATTACAACTCTTATGTGAACGGGTTATGCAAGGCGAATTCGGTGGCGACGTTGATTATCCCGGATCGCGAGTCCGCGCAAGATCCCAAGGTGGCCGAGATTATCCGTCAAGCTGAAGTTGTGTTCATCGCGGGCGGAGATCAATCACGCTATGTGAACTTCTGGAAGGGAACGCCAGTGCAAGACGCGATGAACCAGAACATCGCCGAGGGCAAGCCGATTGGTGGCACCAGCGCCGGTCTGGCCATCCAGGCTGAATTCAGTTACGCCTGTTTGAAAGACAAGCCGGATGATGCCGACCTGCGATCAAGCGATGTTCTGCCAAATCCCTTTCACGAGCGGGTCACGCTGGAACGCGACTTCCTGAAAATCCCGCATCTCGAAGGCAAAATTACCGACAGCCATTTTGCCAAGCGTGACCGTCTGGGACGCACCCTGGTTTTTCTTGCGCGTCTGATGCAGGACGGATGGTCGAAAGATCCGCGCGACATTGCCATTGATGAGAAGTCAGCGTTCCTGGTCGAAGCTGATGGGAAGGGCGTGGTGATCGGATCAGGAAAGGGAGTTTATTTTATTCACCCCACGGAAGCGCCGAAAGTTTGCCGGGAGAAAACGCCTTTAACATTTGAGAAGCTGGAGGTTTATCACGCGCCGCAGGGTTCACATTTCGATTTGGATAAGTGGGCGGGCGACGGCGGGAAGGCCTACTCGCTTTCGGTCGATGGCGGTGTCGTTTCCAGTACCCAATCGGGTAACGGACTTTACTGAAAATTACGAAGGTTGGGCAAAAGAGGGTTGACTGCGGCTATTCCGGTCTGCCAAACTCTCTGTCCCGCAGATTGTTGAAACTAAAAGCAGCAATGTCGAAAAAATATCCTCTTCCGCTCACCGGCGAGGGCAATCTTGAACAGGTTGTCCGGCTGGTTGAGTCTGGCAAACTCGAAGCCGGGCTGTGATCCCTTAAATCCCTAATAGGCATTGGGCATCCGGATTCGATCAGACTCTGCGTGCCTTTCAGAAGACCTTAGCTTAGCCACACTTCAGGAGACTCCATGAAATTCTTCCGTATCGGTCTTGTTCTCGGTTTGTCGATGTTCGCGACGTTTCTATCCGCCCAAACGTATCAGGGTCGGATTGTTGGTTCTGTGACTGACGCATCCGGAGCCCTAGTTTCTGGAGCGAAGGTCAGCATTACCAACACCGGGACGAACGTTGCCCGCACGCTTACAACCAACGATGCTGGGGAATACAGCGCGCCGAGCCTGGAGCCGGGTAAGTATGCGATTACTGTCGAGGCCGCGGGGTTCCGCAAGCTCGAGCAGAAGAACGTGGAACTCGAAGTGGCGAAGTCGTTGAGGATCGATCTGCAACTGGTTGCGGGCGCGACGGAAGAAACGGTCGAGGTGACCAGCGAAGCGCCGCTGGTTAATACGGCGAACGCGGTGCTGGAGAGCACGTTCACCAACAATCAAATCGTTCAGCTACCGCTGCAAGGCCGTGATTTCCAAAATCTGGTTTCCCTGAATCCCGGTGTACAACGCAGTGCGGGTGGTGGCTTCATGTCCATTACGGCAAATGGAAACCGGGAAGAAGACAATAACTTCATAGTCGACGGCATTGACGACAACGACGCTTACTACGGTGGCAGCGTGTTGAATGCGGAAGGCGTCGAGGGTACTCCGGCAACGCACCTGCCAATCGACGCGATCCAGGAGTTCAACGTGTCGTCGAGTCCTGAAGCGGAGTACGGCTGGAAGCCGGGCGCCATTGTGAACCTGGGAATTAAATCAGGAACCAACGAACTGCATGGGACCGCGTACTACTTTCACCGGAACGATGCATTCGACGCTCGCAACTATTTTAACCCTGAGCCTGATCCGATTTCTTCGGTGAAGCTGCATCAGTACGGCGCTTCACTAGGCGGCCCGATCAAGCGCGACAAGCTGTTTTTCTTCATGAATTACGAAGGCGTGCGGGACATCGTGGGGAACCCGCTGTTTCTTTCGACTCCGGTGACCGTGCCGATCGGTGATCCGACGGTCAGCATTCCCGATGCGGTCGCGGAATGCCAAACTGCGGGAACCTGCAATCAACTGAGCTTAAACCTGCTGCCTTTGTTTCCCACTAATCTGGGGACTACGAGCACGAGCGATCCGACGTTGCGTCCGTTTGATTTCAACAACACGAATCGCGAAGACAATGGAATCGGCAAGTTGGATTTCCATCTGAATGAAAAGCACAGCTTCAGCGGCCGCTTTTTCATGGGCGACAGCATTCAGAATGAGGAATCGGCCAATGTGCTTCAGCCCTACTGGCTGTCGCAAGCCATCACGCGGGCAACAGTCGCGGGCGGGACATGGAGTTGGACACCAACGGCTTCGATCGTCAACGAATTGCGCTTCGGCTACAACCGCTTCAATCAGTCGATTTTCAACGCAGACCACAACCAGCAGGCTGGTGCCGCAAAAGCTAGTGATTTCGGTCTTGATACTGGTGTGACCAATCCGATTGATGCTGGTTTTCCTGAGATTCGTATCGATCCCTTTAACAGGTTGGGAGGAAGTTCTTCATGGCCTTTGCTGACGGCGCCGAACCAGACTTACCAAGTCACGGAAAACCTCTCCTGGATCAAGGGGGCGCATAGCCTCAAGCTAGGTGGAGAATTCCGTACCGGTAGTACCGACAATCTTCGCGATACTTATGGAAAAGGCCAAATTGATTTCGACGGGCTGGAAGAGTTCGTAAATGGCGAAATCAGCAACACGAGAATCGCGACGGGGAACTCTCATCGCCTTGTGAAGCAAAAGTCGTTCGGGTTGTTTGCCCAGGACGAATGGAGAATTCGCCGCCGTTTGACCCTTACCGCAGGTTTGCGTTACGACGTGAGCCTGCCGATTACCGAAGAGAATAATCTGCTGGGGAATTTCGATCCCAGTGCCGGACTGCTCCAGGTAGGCAAGCAACTCGATAAGCCCTACAACACGGACTTTAATAATTTCGCTCCCCGTCTCGGATTTTCGTGGGATGTGTTTGGCAACAGCAAAACGGTGCTGCGCGGCGGCGGGGGAATCATCTACGAGATCCCGCACATCTCCTTGTTCATCTCACAAAACAGTGGAGACGCCCTAGGGCTGGCAACCATACCTACGGGAGCGGCCGGTGTCACACCCGGCGGCGGTTCCATTGCAACTGCGGTTGTGCGTCCCGACGGCAACTGGGCTGTAGATACGCCGGTATTTGGCGACATTCCTTCTGCACCGGTCGAATGCACCTCGGATAGCCCCTGCTCCATCCTGGGGGTAGACCGCAATATCAAGACGCCTTACGTAGCCAACTGGACCCTCAACCTCCAACAACAATTTGGAGAGAACACATCGTTGCAGGTCGCTTACGTAGGCAATCGCGGAATTAAGCTCTACAGCATCCGTGACATTAATCAAAACGACTGGACACTGGACTGGGAAGCTAACGGCATGGGCGATCCCTACTACGACACCGACGGACAATCCGGCCGGCCGTTTACTAACCCGGCGGTGTGCGGATCGAATTGCCTGCCCTACCTGAGCAATATCGACATGCTGGAGAACAAGGACTATTCGTTCTATCACGGGCTTCAGGTGACGCTGCGTCAACGTGCTTACAAGGGCTTAGATTTTGTGGCGGGCTATACCTGGGCGCATTCGATCGACATTTACGGCAGCAATCGCGCCTACACCTGGGAGAATGCCAACGATCCCTTGTTGGAGCGAGGGGATTCCAGTTCGGATATTCGGAACCGTTTCACGCTGGCTATGACCTATGCGGTCCCCCGGTTTGCGCATTATGACGGGCTGCTTGGTGGCTGGACCTTCAACACCATCGTCAACCTCGAAACAGGAGTTCCGCACGATCTCTACGATGGCGTCAGTGCGATCAGCGGAACCTACAGCGCCAACGATCGTTGGAACATGATTGGCGATGGGGCCAATCTAAAGTGGGGTTTGAACGGAGTTCCTTTCATCCCCGAATACACCGAGAATTCCAATGGCGATACCATCGTCAATCCAACCTGGCAGAGCACTTGTGGTCAATACGCCCCCGGACTCCTTCCTGGGGTGGATCCCGGGACAGACTACCCAACCACTTCAGATTTTGAAGGCGGTTGTTACGCGCAGAATGGAACAGTGTTGGTTCCGGCGCAATGGGGGCAGTTCGGAAATATGCGCCGGAACGCCTTCCGAGGCCCGGGCTATTCCAACGTAGACATGTCGGTCGGCAAGACTTTCAATATTTCGGAGAGAATCAAGTTCCAACTGCGCGGGGAAGTTTTCAACATTTTCAATCATCCGAACTTCGCAGGGTTGACGCTTGATCTTTCCAGTGCTCAGAACGTCGGCATTCCTGCCTACACGCCTGACGTCGCTTCCTCCAATCCTGTTGTGGGGTCCGGCGGGTCGCGGCACATTCAGATCGGCGCGAAGATTATCTGGTAGCTTCGAATCCGTAAGTCTTAGCCCCGGCTTTTGCCGGGGCTTCTTTTTTGCCTATTTCGGGCAGAATGGGTTGGAGATTTAGCTCTCAGTTCCTGGTTCTTAGTTCCCAGTGCTGACAATCGATGATTTCCCACAGTATTCCCACAGGCCCCGACAAAGATAGGTTTCAGAAAATCAACGTGTTTTGTCGTGGGAATCTCTTCACTAAACACAATTCCTAGCGGTCATCTTTCTAGTTAGCCACACTTTCTAGTGGTTTCTCCCAACCCTCAATTTTCCCTTCCTCTACCTTGAACTTTCTCGTTGACAACAAACCGTTTAGGCGTAGGATGTGGACAAAAGTGGTACAGAGTGGTCAAGAAGTTAGAGGTCGTGGGCAAAAGACAGTAACCCGAGGCGCCAGTGGAACTTGTAGCTGACAGCCAACGAAATAGACCCGGCGAACCTGATGTGGCTGGCATTTTGAATGATTTCTGCTCCTTCACTGCGGTAACTCAAAAATTAGGCGCCCGAATTTTGGGCAATGCACATGTTTCGCGGCAACCACCCAACCCGTGTGGACGAAAAGGGACGGCTTAAAGTCCCTGCGGAATTCAAGCGCGTGGTTGACGAGAAATACGGTCAGCAATTTTACATCACTAGTTTGGATGGGACTGTTGCCCAGATATATCCCTTCGAGGAATGGGAGCGGATTGAGCAGAAGTTGGCGGGGCTCTCCACTTTCAATCCCACGAAGAAGAAGTTTCTGGAGCGGGTGAATTACTGGGGCCAGCAGGTGGAGATGGACGGCCAGGGCCGATTACTGATTCCGCAATTGCTGCGGGACAATGCGCAGATCAAAGGCGAAGTGGCGGTGCTGGGCAACCTGACGTACCTGGAAGTGAAAAATATGGACGTCTTGCGGAAGGGCATCGAAGAGAAGCCATTCACGTCTGAGGATTTTGAAACGCTCTCCGAGCAAGGGATCTAGTGACGGAGAGGCCCGACATCCCCGAGAGGGATGGGCATGGTGGTAAGGAAGCAAGCCATGTCACGGTTCTTTTAAAAGAAGCGATCGAATTTTTAGCCGTCCAGCGGGGCGGGACTTATATCGACGCGACGGTCGGCCTGGGCGGTCACAGTTTAGAAATTGCAAAACGCCTCGGCGGACAGGGTCGCTTGATTGGCTTCGATAGAGATCCTGCAGCGCTGGAAATCGCGCAAGAGAGATTGAAGGGTGCCGGTGAAGATTGGCCGGCGACTGAGTTGATCCACGGATCGTTTGCTGAATTGGCGAACGGTCAACGACCAAAGTCCATCGACGGGATTCTGGCCGACATAGGGATCAGCAGCCTCCAACTCAACACTGCGGCGCGAGGCTTTAGTTTTCAGGCGGAAGGGCCGCTCGACATGCGAATGAATCCGCAGGCCGAGGTCACCGCCGAACAAGTGGTAAATCAGGAGGATGAGGTAACACTCGCCAACCTGATTTACGAATTCGGTGAGGAAAGGAGGTCGCGGAGAATCGCCAGAGCCATTGTCCGGTCGCGGCCGATATCAACTACTGTGCAACTTGCAGCCGTGATATCAGCCGCGGCCCGGTCAATGAAACATGAGCGGATTCATCCGGCGACTCGGACCTTTCAAGCTCTCCGAATATTCGTAAACCGTGAACTGGAAGAACTGCAGGGGCTGTTGAAGATCGCCCCGCAGCTGTTGAAACCGGGCGGGCGGCTGGTGATTATCAGCTTCCACTCGCTGGAGGATCGCATCGCGAAAGATGCCTTCCGCGATGGAGTGAAGCAAAGTATTTACCGGGTGCTGACGAAGAAACCGCTGACCGCCAGTGAAGAAGAAGTCGATCGCAACCCGCGGGCTCGCAGCGCGAAGATGCGGGTGGCGGAAAAAGTTTAGGTTTCGGCCAACCAGCCGATCCCCGGTGTGAGCGTCGGGCGCCGCACCGGGAAAGAGTTTCCAGGTAATGCGGTAAGAACATTTCCCAAGGCGCCGTTAGAGCGCTGGCGGGGGAAGACTAATGCGGAGGCAGTAAATGTACACCGGCACCTTAATCAACGATTTGATGAAAACGGTAACGCGCGCGGAGGACAACGTGCGCCAGCAGGACCACGCCGAAGAGGAGAAGTTGCAGTACTGGTATGCGGTAGCGCAGAACGAAATGGCGCAATTCGAATCCAGTCTCGCCGGGGTGGCATAGATGGCAGCAGCGGCCGCGGTCCAGGTAGAAGCTCCAGTCAGCCGGCGTAAACATCCTTGCTGGATGGGGACGCCGGAAGTTTACTTCCACAAACAACTTGATAACTCGCGGCTGCGCAAAGTTGAAGATCCGAATCGCGGACGGGAGATGCGGCAGTTTGGTATCGCCCTGGGATGTTTGTTTGTCCTGGTGATGACCTTCGCCTGGCAGCATTTTACGGCCATCGAATACGGATACAAAATTGAAGCGGTGCGCTCACAGCGTGATGGGTTGGTAGAGATGAACCGTGCGTTGCGGCTTGAGCAAGCTTCGTTGCGCGATCCGGAACGTATCGACATCATGGCGCGCAAGCTGGGATTGAAGTCACCTGATGCGGGGCAGATTGTCCGTCTCGACGTGGCCATGCCGGAACGCAGTGCGCCGGTGATGGCTAGCGTGACTCCGATCTTCGTAGTTTCGTCGCGGTAATCAACTCGGGCCTTTTCGAAGCGTGCGGTGCGCGCTTTGACAGAACTAATTGGCGGCTGCCGGAATTCGGTGGGCCGCCATGTGTGTCTCAGACGGAAAGTGGATGCTGCGAAATAACAAAAACGCCCGGCTCTACGTGCTGGCGGGAATCCTTGCATTTTGGGGCACCGCTATCTGCGCACGTTTGGTTTACCTCCAAGTGTTTTGCTATGGAGAGTTTGCGCAACGTGCCCAACGCCAGCAGCAGCGCACCACGGAAGTCGCCGCCAAGCGCGGGTTGATCTACGAACGCGCAGGACGCGAACTGGCGATGTCGATGTCGGTTGAGTCGGTGTTCGCAGTCCCCAGCGATATTCCTGATCTCGCCAACACCGTGAGTTTGATTTCGCGGATTACGAAAAGCGATCCGCGAGAGTTGCTGGCGAAATGCCATCCCTCAAAAAGTTTCTGCTGGGTGGCGCGCAAAACAGATCCGGACGTTTCCGCGCGCATTCATTCCCTCAATCTTAAGGGCATTTATTTCCAGAAGGAGTCGAAGCGCTTCTATCCCAAGAATGATCTCGCAGCCCAGGTGTTGGGCTATGTGGGTATGGATGACGAAGGCCTGAGCGGTATAGAGCGCAAGTACAACGACGACCTGCAGGGCAAAGCCGGGCGCATGCTGATTTCGGTGGATGCGCGTCGCAAGTGGTTTGGCAGCGTGGAGAAGCAGCCAGAGCCGGGCGAAAACGTAGTACTTACCATTGATGAACGCATTCAGTACATCGCCGAGCGGGAATTGGAAACGGCGATGGCTGAAACGCACTCCGAGACTGGAACGGTGCTGGTGATGAATCCCCACACCGGAGAGGTTCTGGCGCTTGCCAACCGCCCAACGTTTAATCCTAACAATTCTGACGAGATCAAGCCGGAGCGGCTGAAGAACCACGCGGTTAGTGACATCTACGAGCCGGGCTCAGCATTCAAGTTGGTGACGATTGCCGCTGGACTGGAGGAGAAGATCACCACCCCGAACGAAGTGTTTGATTGTCAGAACGGGGCCATCATGCTCAATGGATTGCGGATTCGCGATCACAAGCCGTATGGGCTGCTGACTGTATCGAAGATTCTCGCGAACTCGAGCAATGTGGGAGCGATAAAGATTGCACTGCGGTTGGGCGAGGACCGTTTTTATAAATACATTCGCGCCTTCGGATTCGGGCAGCAGACTGGGATCGAACTGCCCTCTGAAACGCGCGGGCTGACCAAGCCAGTGAGCCGGTGGTCGAAGGTTTCGATTGGCGCAATCTCCATGGGCCAAGAGATTGGTGTGACTCCGTTGCAATTGGGCGCATTGGTTTCCACCATTGCCAACGACGGAGTCTGGGTTGCACCGCGAATCGTCGCGACCACTGCCGAGCCGCACAAATCGCCACAGCAGGTTGTGTTTCATCCCGCGAACGAGCACCGGGTGATCTCGCCATTGACGGCTGCGCAGTTGAAACAAATGATGCAAGGTGTGGTGCTCGAGGGAACGGCGAAGAAGGCAATCCTTGACGGGTATTCCTCCGCGGGGAAGACGGGAACTGCGCAGAAAATAGATCCCAATACTGGGGCGTACTCACGTAGCAAGTACGTGGCGACATTCGCGGGCTTTGCGCCGGTCAACGACCCGGCGATCACGGTGGCGGTGATCCTGGACTCCGCCGTCGGTTTGCATCAGGGTGGACAAATTGCAGCACCGGTGTTTCGACGGGTTGCGCAGCAGGTGCTGGAGTACATGCACATTTCACATGATGTGGATTTGCCAATGCGAAAAATCCTGCTGGCGCGACGGGACAGCAAAGACGATGATTTAGATGAAGGGCCGCCTGATCATCCGGGGGCTCCGCTCGGACCTGAGGCGGTGACGGTGCAGCCGGTGATGGAAGCGAAGGAATATCTTGAGACAGGAATCGTGACGGCGGGTTTACGAGAGCGTATTGAGCCTGTTTCGATCGCGAAAGAAGAGAAGCGGTCGTTGCCCGACATAACGATACATAAACCGAGCAGCGGCACCGTAATGCTTGACGTGGAGCAAGGCGGCATTGTCGTGCCATCGTTTGTCGGCAAGAGCGTGCGCGCCGCGGTACAGGTAGCGTCGGGAAGTGGGCTCGATCTCGATGTGGTCGGAAGCGGTGTGGCCCGTGAGCAGGAGCCAGTGGCCGGCTCGCACGTGGCTGCGGGATCGCGGATTGTAGTCAAGTTTGCCCGGTAGTTGTTTGTGACCTATCTATGACTTTCCGCGAACTTCTCGATGGTGCGGAAATCCTTGCCCAGAGCGGCAATCCAGCAATTAGTGGTGTTGAATACGATTCCCGGCGAGTTGAGCCTGGAGATGTTTTCGTCGCCATGCAAGGCGAGACCAGCGACGGGAACAAGTTTATCGACAAGGCGATTGCGCTGGGCGCGGTCGCGGTAGTTTCCGATTCACCATCGGAGAAGCCACGCGATGGTGTCGCCTGGGCGCAGGTACCGCATGGCCGGCGAGCTCTGGCGAGGCTCAGCGAAAATTTCTACAATCACCCCGCGCGGCGTTTGGCGGTCACCGGAGTTACGGGAACCAACGGGAAAAGTACAACCGCGTTCCTGGTCGAAAGCGTTCTCGCGGCGGCAGGACGGAAGAGCGCGCTGGTGGGGACGATTGAATATCACGTTGCGGGAAAGGTGTTGCCGGCCCCGCACACCACGCCAGAGTCGCTGGAACTGAATCAAATTCTCGCGGAGACGATTGGGCTCGGCGGGTCTGAGACGGTGATGGAAGTCTCGTCACACGCCCTGGCGCAGCAGCGCATATATGGGATTCCATTTGATGTTGCGATTTTTACCAACCTCACTCGCGATCACCTCGATTATCACCACACCATGGAAGAATATTTCGCCTCCAAGCAGATGCTGTTCGAGGGCGTGGGAACGGAACCACCCCGGGTCGCTGTGTTGAATTGCGATGATGAGTACGGGCGCAAGCTCGCGGCGTTTAGCAAGAAGAAATCAGAAGTGTTCACTTACGGATGGGCTGCGGGGGATTTCCACGCGGAGAAGGTGGAGATTACTTCGCGGGGAACACGATTTGATGCGATAACTCCTTCTGGGGCCATTCCGTTATTTTCGCCTTTGATTGGGAAGGTCAACATCTACAACATTCTGGCGGCGGTGGCGGCGGGCTATGCGCGCGGGTGTACCGCGGAAATGATCGCGAAGGGAATCGCTGGATTGGCGCGGGTTCCGGGGCGCTTTGAGCGCGTCGACTGCGAGCAGCCGTTCACCGTGGTGGTCGACTACGCACACACCGACGATGCTCTACGTAACCTCACGGCACTGGCGCGAGAGTTTGTGCAGCCTAAAGGGCGAGTCATCACCGTCTTCGGCTGCGGCGGAGATCGAGATCGCGCCAAGCGTCCGATGATGGGCGACGCGGCTGGGCGAGGCAGCGATTTTGTGGTGCTGACTTCAGACAATCCGCGCAGCGAAGATCCCTTGGCAATCATGAATGACGCGATGGTCGGCCTGCAGCGCTCCGGGGCAAAATACAAGATGGAGCCTGATCGCCGGACGGCAATTGCACTGGCCATTCGCGAGGCCGGGCCGGGAGACATTGTGCTGCTGGCCGGTAAAGGTCATGAAAAAACTCAGGTAACACGCGAAGGTTCTATTGCTTTCGATGACGTTGAGGTGGCCCGTCAGGTCTTGCGGGAAGCCGGGTACGACTGCGAGACTAGTCGCCAACCTTCATGAAACTTCCACTTTCTCGCATTGCAGAGATACTGGCTGGGCGCGGCGAGTTTGACGCTAACGCGCTGGCGCAGGGATATTCCATCGACTCGCGCAGCATTCGTGCCGGAGAACTTTTCTTCGCGGTCAAGGGAGACAAGTTCGATGGCCATGATTTCGTGCCGCAGGCCCTAGCTAATGGCCTCGCGGCAGTAGTAAGCAAAGACAAGTTAGCGCATTACCAAAACAAGGCGAATCTGATCGCAGTGGACGACACGCTGGCTGCGCTGCAACGGCTGGCGACTGCGGTGCGGCGTCTGTGGGGGAAGCCGCTGGTGGGCGTCACCGGATCGGCCGGGAAGACGACGACCAAGGAAGCCATCGCGCATCTTTTGGCGATGCGGTTTCGCGTTTTGAAGTCGGAAGGGAATTTCAATAACCACTTTGGACTTCCGCTGATGCTGTTGAAGTTGGAGCGTGAGCACGACATCGCGGTCATTGAAATGGGAATGTCGCACGCACGAGAAATCGCGGCGTTGGCTGAGATTGCTCAGCCTGAGATCGGCGTGGTTACTAATGTCGCCGCAGTCCATCTGGAATTCTTCAAGTCGATTTCTGAAATTGCGCGCGCTAAGTATGAACTCATCGAATCGCTGCCTAGCGGCGGGACGGCGGTTCTCAACGCCGACGACGAGTACGTCTCGCAGTTCGGCAGAGATTTCAAAGGCAAGGTCGTCCTCTACGGCACCAAGGCGGTTGCCGATGTCCGTGCAGAAAATATTCAGGCGCGTGGGGCTGAGGGAACCAGCTTCGATCTGGTGGTTGGCGGTTGCCGAGAGAACGTTTTGCTGCCGTTGGTTGGCGCCCACAATATTCACAACGCCCTGGCAGCAGTGGCCGTTGCCCTCGAACGCGGCATTAGTCCTTCCGACGCTGCTAGCGCGCTTGCGTCGCTTCGTCCTGCGGACAAGCGCGGACAGGTACTCCAAGTGGGTAACATTACGGTCATCAACGATTGCTACAATTCCAATCCAAAGGCTCTGGAAGCCATGATTGACGCGCTGGCTGAAATGCCTGCCAAGCGCCGCATTGTGGTGGCGGGTGAAATGCTGGAGCTTGGACCGGCGGCGGAGGATTTGCATCGCCGCGCCGGGCAACACGCGGGCCGCAAGAAAATTGATTTCGTGATTGGCGTTCGCGGCCTCGCGAAAAATACGGTTGATGCCGCGAAAGAATCCGGTGGCGCCGCGGAGTTTGTTGCCACTCCGGAAGAAGCCGGCGAATGGCTGGCGCGCGAAACTCGCGATGGAGACGTGGTGCTGTTGAAGGCATCGCGTGGCGTAAAACTTGAGCGGGCGCTGGACGCGTGGAACGCCCGCCGCAGTAATGCAGCCGGGCACGCATAACCCACAAGACTCGACGGAGGCGGATTGCTTTATTGGCTGCTTTATCTTGAGCTGTACAAGTACTTCCCGCCGTTCCGCATCTTCCGTTATCTAACTTTCCGCACGGCGTTTGCCAGCCTGACGGCGTTGTTTACCGCGCTGGTGATTGGTCCGCTGGTGATCAACCGGCTGCGCGAATTTCAAATCGGCCAGTACATCCGCGAGGAAGGCCCGAAAGCCCACCAGAAAAAAGCCGGTACGCCGACCATGGGCGGCCTGCTCATTGTTATTTCGATTATTGTGCCCACACTGCTTTGGGCCGATCTCAGCAATCGCTTCGTTTGGCTTGCCGTGATCTCGACTCTCGCGTTTGGCGCGATTGGCTTCGCCGACGACTACATCAAGATTGTTCACCGCCGCAATCTAGGGCTGACCAGCCGCGCCAAATCTGGATTGCAAATCCTGACCAGCATTCTGATTGGCGTCGCGCTGATCGCGATGCAGAATCGCGGGCTCTACTCGACCACGCTGATGGTGCCGTTCTTCAAGCAATTCCGGCACGACCTCGTGATTGAGAAGCTGGTGCACAATCCGCATTTCTGGTTCCTGGGATTTATTCCCTTCATTGCGTTCATCGTCTTGGTGTTGGTCGGATCAAGCAACGCGGTAAACCTGACTGACGGCCTGGACGGATTGGCGATTGGCTGCACGGTGATCGCTGCCGCGGCCGAAGCTGTGCTCACATACGTCAGCGGGCACGCCACGTTTTCGAGTTATTTAGAGTTGGAACGAATGCCGCAGGTCGGAGAGCTCACGATCTTCTGCG
>DATBAT010000014.1:0-3140 GCA_036271375.1 Terriglobales bacterium | reverse complement strand
GTACCAGGCGACTGGTTCCTCGATGGGCTTGCCGGAGACGAGGAGGAAGCGAATGCCTTCGGGTCCGGCCTGAACGCTGATCTCGTCACCGCGATCGAAGAGGACCAGCGAGTGGTTAGCGGCGTCGTAAACCGGCTTCTCATTCGGATCGACACCGGATTCGGTGAGGACAGCCTGCGGGTCGGAAGCGTCGCGGAAGGTTCCCGCTCCGGCGAAGACATAGGCGAAGGCGTTGCGAGTGGTTTCAACCTTAAGACGTTTCTTCTTGTTCGGCGGAACGGAGACGTCGATGTAGTTGGGATCGGCGGCGACTCCTTCAACAGGGCCGCGCTGGCCCCAGAACTCACCGCAGATGATACGGGCGGTGGTGCCGTCGTCCTCAGTGACTTCGGGGATGGCGGCCGAAGGAATGTCCTGATAGCGCGGGTCGGTCATTTTGAGCTGCGAGGGAAGGTTGGCCCAGAGCTGGAAGCCGTGCATGCGGCCCTGCGGATCGCCTTTGGGCATTTCCTGGTGCAGGATGCCGCTGCCGGCGGTCATCCACTGCACATCGCCGGCGGTCATTTTGCCCTTATTGCCGAGCGAGTCGCCATGCTCGACGGAGCCAGCGAGGACGTAGGTGATGGTCTCGATGCCGCGATGTGGGTGCCAAGGGAAGCCTTTGAGGTAGTCCTCGGGGTGCTCATTGCGGAAGTCGTCGAGGAGGAGGAAGGGGTCGAAGTCTTTGGTTTTGCCGAAGCCAAACGCGCGCTGGAGGCGGACACCTGCGCCTTCCAGGGTGGGTTTGGTCGACAGAATTTCTCTCACCGGTCTGAGTGACATGGCGTTATTCCAATCTGGTCTTGAGGGGAGGGTTGGACCACTCCATTAGATACGTGGTGGGAAGGAACGATTCGGCGCCCTTGCGAGGCGCAGGGCTGGCCGTCCTGGCCGTCCTGGCGGGGGACTGACCGTTGAGGCGGTCGCGTTTCGCGCATGAAAACGGAATGGTTCCGACTCATTTCTGGCGGAATCGACTTTACGCTGCCAATCGTTCAGGAAGGGTCCCCCCCTTTGTGGTGCGGGGCTGCGGCAAGTTGTTGGATTTGAGAGGTTTCTGGAAGAGTTCTTTTGGGCTGAGGCATCCGGCTGAAAACACGCCGCTTCCGAGCATCGTTTTGACGCGTGGGGTGCAGCAGGCCCTTGTGGAGGCTCTCTCGAAAGATCGGATCTGACCTGAGGAACACAAAGCGACGGCGCGCATTCACGGTGCGGAACAACGGTGCCGCAAGGGGTTGGGTGGTTCGCTCGGCCGGTAGCATCTGCGCTCTCCAGGGCATGAGAAAAGGCCGCGTGATGGCGGCCTTTTTCTTTCTTACCCTCTATTTTCAGAATACCAAACCGCGGTTGAAAACACGCCAAATATCTACGGATATTTTGGCCTGGAAGCTGTTTGTTTTGTTGAGTCATTACTTTGGATGGCAAATATCCCTTGACGTAAGGTAAGGAATATGGGACACTGTTCTTGCTATGAAAGTGCCTCAGTCAATTCCGCTGTTTAGACGCTTTACAATCAACGACTTCAACGATCTTTTCCCGGACGATGAAGCCTGTTTGGATTGGCTCATGGAGAAGCGCTACCCCGCCTCGCGTGCGATGTGCTCTTACTGCAAAGTGGTGCGCCTCCATCACCGGATTATGAGCAAGAAAGCGTACGCCTGCGACAACTGCGGGACCTACATTTCCCCGATGGCGGGAACGATCTTTGAGAAGTCCAGCACGTCTCTGCGCCTGTGGTTTTACTCCATCTACCTGATGTCCGCTACCCGTTGCGGCATCTCTGCAAAACAGATTCAGCGCGAAACGGGCGTGACGTACAAAACCGCATGGCGCATCTTCAGGCAGGTCCGAACCCTGATGTCGGAAGACATCAGATTGGAGGGACCTACAGTGGAGATGGATGAAACGTATGTGGGCGGAAAGCGCCGTGGCAAGGCAGGGCGCCCAACAGGCGGCAAAGGCAACAAAGCTATCGTTGTCGGGATCGTGGAACGCGCAGCCAAAGGCCGCGTGGTGGCGATGGTAGCGGACGATGTGACGCGCAAAACCCTACACGGAATGGCCGAGGAAAGAATCCTTCCTGCGTCCACTGTTTACACAGACGATTTCAACGCATATCACGGTCTGGCAGCGAAGGGCTACAACCATCGCCGCATCAACCACAGCGCAGGAATCTACGTCATGGGCGACATTCACACCCAAACGATTGAAGGATTCTGGAGTCTGGTAAAGCGTGGCATCGGCGGCGTGTATCACGCGGTCAGCCACAAGTATCTTCAGAGCTATCTGAATGAATACGCGTTTCGCTACAACCGCAGGAACGCTAATGAGCCGATGTTTGTTTCTCTTCTGGAACAGGTGACGGCGAAGGCGGAATAGCCTTCGCTACGATCCCGGAAAACTGTTCCAGCGATATCGGCTGCATCAACTCCTGAATCTCTTTCGAGGGAATCAGGAGTTTTCTTTTGCCGTTTCGCTTCTCTTTTTTTGTCAGCTTTGGTGATCGCCGCATATGGGAAATCGCTGCTAGCATTATAGCCCCCAACGTTTTTCACGAATCGCCAGAAATACAATCAGCCCCGCGAGAAAGCAGAGAATTCCGATGATCGCGATCATGCAGTATCTGGCGGCTATTCCTTCACTTCTGCTAAGCGCTTCATCGGCCACAGACGCCTGCATATCAGCTTTAGAGAGTTCCATCTCTGCCCTCGAAAGCTCACTGAAAGTTGCCGAGAATGCTTCACCCCATTGGGAGCACATCGCCATAGCGGCATCGCTGGTAGTTGTTCTCGGCATCTTTGGAGAATGGACCGTAATCGCTTCAGAGGATTGCGACGACAGACACGACTGGGCAAGAGGCATCGTACGACCGCCTGACCGCGCCCCCCGATGGAGATTTTGGCTCGATTTCATCGCTACCGGCGTCGTCATAGTTGGCATTTTGGGTGAAACTTGGGCCAGTTTGGAGTTAGCTTCCATCAATAGCAATCTACGGTCAATGACCGAAAAACTAAGAGCTGATAGCGACCAATTGGTGGCGTTGGTGACACAACAAGCTGGGTCCGCCGCGCAATCGGCGCTTGAAGCGCAAGCTGCCGCTA
>DATBAT010000013.1:0-15046 GCA_036271375.1 Terriglobales bacterium | reverse complement strand
ATACGCGAGGCTGCTGGCGTCTTTAGGCATCAACGGATGCGCCATCAACAATGTCAACGCCTCTCCGAAAATACTGGATCCGGATTTTATTTCACATTGGGCGAAAATCGCCGACGCCTTTCGCCCCTGGGGAATTCATTTGGCGATCGCCGTCGATTTTGCCAGCCCACAAAAGCTTGGCGGCCTCAACACCTTTGATCCGCTCGATCCGCAAGTGGCCGATTGGTGGCGCAAGAAAGCCGATGAGGTGTATGCGGCTGTCCCCGACCTCGCCGGCTTCGTCGTGAAAGCCGACTCCGAAGGCCGCGCGGGTCCCTCCGCCTACAAGCGTACTCACGCCGATGCCGCTAACTTGATTGCCCGCGCTCTTCTACCGCACGGAGGAGTGCTCGTCTATCGTGCCTTCGTCTACAACCATCATCTTGACTGGAACGACCTTAAAGCTGACCGCGCCAAAGCCGCCTACGATAACTTCGCAGCACTGGACGGAAAGTTCGACGCTAACGTAATCATTCAGATCAAGCACGGGCCCATCGACTTTCAGGTGCGCGAGCCGGTGTCGCCGCTGATCGGCGCTATGCACCAAACCAACCAGGCTCTGGAGCTTCAGATCACGCAGGAGTACACCGGACAGCAGCGTCATCTCTGCTTTCTCGCACCCATGTGGAAAGAAATTCTGGATTTCGATTTGCACGCTGGCAAAACAATCACACCGGTGAAAGAGATTTCCGCGGGATCGACTTTCCATAGCGCCCTCGGCGGCTTCATCGGCGTGGCGAACGTTGGGCTCGACGAGAACTGGCTGGGTTACGATTTGGCGCAAGCCAATCTCTACGCCTTCGGACGCCTTGCGTGGGATCAAGAACTCTCAGCCAAAGAAATCATCGACGAGTGGACTACGCAAACGTTCAGCAGTGATCCGCAGGTGGTTGAGACAATCGGCAACCTTCAACTGGCTTCTTGGCTCGCCTACGAAAAATACACCGGTTCGCCCCTAGGCCTGCAAACACTGACCAACATCGTGGGCTCCCACTATGGCCCGGGTCCTGACTCCGCGGACAACAACGGGTGGGGCCAATGGATTCGCGCCGATAAAAACGGCATCGGCATGGACCGTACGGTTGCTACTGGCACCGGCTACGTTGGGCAATATCCGCTAGAGGTGGCGAAGGGCTACGAGTCGTTGACGTCGTGTCCGGACAATCTCGTGTTGTTTTTTCATCACGTGCCCTACACCTACGTTCTGCATTCCGGCAAGACCGTGATCCAGACCATCTACGACTCCCACTACCAAGGCGCGGAAGACGCGCAAAAATTTCCTGCTGAGTGGGAAAAACTAAAAACCAAAATTGATACTGAACGATATCAAGCGGTCTTGAGTCGCCTTCAATACCAGGTGGGCCACGCCATAGTCTGGCGCGACGCCATCGACGATTGGTTCTATCGTCTATCGGGCATTGCCGACGAAAAAGGACGCGTCGGCCACCATCCCAACCGCATCGAAGCCGAGACCATGCAGTTGAAGGGTTACGAGGTAGAGCCAGTATCTCCCTGGTACGCGGCCTCAGAGGGAAGGGCGATCGGCTGCGCGCAGACATCTTGCAGTGCAAGCTTCAATTTCAGCGGAACGCAAGGTAAGTACAACGTCGCCGTTCAATATTTCGACCAGAAGTCCGGTAACGCGCATTTCAAATTGCTGGTGCAGGAACATGTTGCCGCAGACTGGTCGGCTGATGACCATCTCCCTTCGGACAAACCAGACTCAGACACCTCCACCAGAAAAATGGTGTCCGGAATGGAGTTGCATCCCGGAGACACGATCACGCTGGAAGGATCGCCGGACGGCAGCGAAAACGCCTCAGTGGATTATGTAGAAATCGCGCCAGTAACGAATTGAGTATGAAGAAGCGGCAAAAGTTTGCAGCCCAGGACGTCAGCCCTGGGAAAGCTGCACAACGACAAGCGCCGGAGGCGCGAAAGAATCGGCCCCGGATTGGGTTCGATTTGGATTTACCGACACTAGTTCACCCGGTAGAGCGCCACTCCATGCGACGGAATCTTTACGGCGATTGATTCCCACGAATCCAAATCCTTTCCTTCCCAGATGTCCCGCACTCGATGGCTGCCCACGCTCAACCCCAATTCTTTCCACCCATAACGAACATCCTGGGGCGCATCCGAAATATTAAATACCGCCACGTAATTCGAACCGCCACTCGAAGACTCCGCCGTCCAAACCACAATCTTGTCGGTCGTCACCACCGGATGGTTCCCCTTGGAATGTTGGTCCATCTCGATCACGTCCGCGGTGGTGAGCAGGGAAGTAGTCCACGCGTCAGCCTTGGTCAAATCCCCGCCGACCATTAGCGGCGAAGGAAAAATCGACCACAACGTCATTAGCGTCTTTCGTTCATCGTGCGTCAGCCGCGTCGCGCGCGGATCTCCCCATCCCGCCGCCGGTCCCAAATATCCCAGCGGAAGCATGTCCGCGTCGGGCCAATGTCCGGGTTGCGCTTTCCCGGCCCAGCGTGCAACGTTGGCAAACTGATCGCCCAAGCCCTGCGGATAGCGCACGTCACTATGCCAAATGTCCCAGATGTCATCGGAGATGCGCCACATCTGCGCGTACTGGCGCAGTTCATCCAGTTTCTCCGTCGGCGCTGGTCCCGGCGAAAGGCTCAGTACAATCGGGCGTCCCGTGTGCGTCAACGCCTCGCTCAGCAGGCGAATCTCGTCGCCCTTGTAAGGATGGCTCGCGATGCAATCCACTTTGATCAGATCAACGCCCCAACTCGCGTACAACTTGGCAATCGATTCGTAGTAAGCCGTCGCCGCAGGTTTGGTTGTGTTGGCGCCAAAGTTGTCATAGTTCCAGGGACAAGTATCCGAAGTGTCGGCGGCATCCATCGCGACCTCAAGATTTTTCGCCACCGCCGCCTTGGGTATTCCCCGCAGAACATGAATGCCAAATTTCAGTCCCAGGGAATGAATATAATCGGCCAGCGGCTTGAAACCCGCGCCGTTCGCCGCGGAAGGGAAGCGGTTCACCGCCGGCATATAGCGGCCCGCGCCATCGAGAACGTAGTCAAAGGTTTTTGAGTTCCCCTCGGGCGTGGGATTGGTGACGTACCACTCCATGTCGACCACAACGTATTGCCAACCAGAGGACTTCAAATGTTTCGCCAGCCAGTTGGCGTTAGCCTTTACGTCGGCTTCTTTGATGGTGGTGCCGTAGCCGTCCCAGCTGTTCCATCCCATGGGTGGAGTCGCGGCCAGCTGCCCATACACAGCATTGGTCAAGAAGAGAGAAATCAGCAATAGCCAGCCGCGCTTCATGCGTCACCCCAAAGTCAAAACGATTTTAGTTACCGATGCCGGCGGAAAAGCGTAGCGCACGCTGCTTCCATTCGCGGAAATGCTTTTCGTCTGCGGAGCTACCGCCGTCCGCTGTTCAAAAGTGTTGTGCGCGTGAATATCGGAACTCGCTAGCGTGGTTGCAGTTCCCGATTGCGCCGTGCCTCCACGCAGCCCGATCTCAGCCTCGCGCGCTTCGCTCACATGCGGATTCACCACCGTCAGCACCAGTGATTTGTCGGTCATCGATGCAGAGCCTTTTAGTCCCCAGAACGATGCGGGCTTGCCGTCACGGTCATAGCCAACCTCGGGTGCGTTGAACACCGTACGCAAGGCCTGCCCGCCCTGGTGTGCGGCGTACATCGCAAACACATGCCCCACCGGAGTAATGCAGAATTTATCTTCATGTGCCAGATACAAACTGTTCAGGCAGTTGATCAACTGGGCGCAGTTCGCCATGGTGACTTTTTCCGGATGCCGGTTGAACGTATCAAGCGTCAAGCCGCTGAAAACCGCGTCCCGCATGGTCGGAACCTGCTCCAGTTGATCGCCCGCCGTTAACTCACTCCCCGGCTTGTACCAGGGGCCCCACTCGTCGACCACCAGCTTGATGTGATGTTCTTTGTCGTACTCGCCCATGATTTCCCAGTGCGCGTTAAGCAGCGACTCCATCACGTCTCCCTGCCGCAGCAACTCGTACCAATCCAGCGTGTCGAACTTTAGCGCATCACCTTTTCCCGCATTCCAATCCTTGGTGCGGCCACGGCTCAGGTTCCAGGCGTAGTAATGCAGGGCCAACCCATAAATGGACTGCACTTGTCGCGGACCCTTGCGTACGATCTCTTCCAGGAAGCTGCGGGTCCATTCGCGATTGTCGTCATTTGGACCCGAAGCAATGAACGACAACGGCTGTCCATAGCGCGGCGTCCAGGTGGTGTAGCGGCGGAATTCAACCGCGTATTCCTGCGCGGTGAAATCGCCACCGCATCCCCACGACTCGTTGCCCACTCCCCAATACTTCACATCGAAAGGCTCAGGATACCCCGCGGCGGCGCGAGTTTCCGCCAGTGTCGATCCCGATGGGGAATTGCAATACTCCACCCAGCGATAGAAATCGACTGCGGGCAGACTCCGGACGTTAGCAGCAAGATAAGGCTGCCCGCCGATCAGTTTGCAGAACTGCACAAATTCATTCGTGCCGAATTGATTGGGATCATAACGATGACTTGCAGGGGCTGATGCTGCCTCACCCTCGGCCCAAAAATTGGTACGTTTCGGGCGTTTGTCGCTTGGGCCAATGCCGTCTTTCCAGTCATAACTGTCAGCGAAGCAACCACCGGGGAAGCGAACCACGGCGGGCTTGATCTTGCGCATTTCGTCGACCAGTTCTTTACGGATGCCCTTGATGTTTGGGACCCTTGAATTCTCCCCAACCCAGATGCCGTCATAGACAACGCCGCTGAGGTTCTCGACGAAATGCCCATAAATCTCCGGAGAGATTGTGCCCAGCGGCTCACCCAGCAGGATATCAATGCGAGAATCGGCGGAAATAGCGGCGGTAGCGAACGGTGAATACCGGGAAAGCAGAAGCGCACCACTGCCAATCAGGCTGTTGCGCAAAAACTGACGGCGTCCATGCATGAAGATTTACCTCAAGGGAGTTTAGACCGGGAACATAGTAATCGTTTACTCAGACTAGCGCCAGAGAAGAAGAAAAGATTTTGCATTTGGCTAGTTGAGTATCTTTGTAAGTTGAGATCGAGTGCACAATTGCAGGATGAAAAAGAGGGTGGCAGAATCGCCACCCTTAAAATGGCAGGAGTTTTAAATTACAAAATTACCCGATTAGCAAATTGCAAGATTCCTACTTGACTGTGATCTTCAGCGGAGTTTTCGCAACTCCGCCGCAGTTGTCGAATGCCTGTACCACGGTGTTGTATGTCCCAGCCGCGAGCACGATGCTGGTATCGATCTTTGCAGCCTTCACGCTGTATGCGACAACGCCCGGCGCACTATAAATTCGCATCGACGCAATCCCACCGCCGCAACTCGGGGCCGCCGCAGAGGCGATATAGTGGACCGGCGAAGTAACTGACGCATTGTTCGCAGGTGCGGTCACCGTCACGGCAGTCGGGCCAGTCGTCGAAGGCGCAAAGGCGTAGACCTTGTTGTTGGCAGTGCCGCCAACCTTGGCGTAACCAGATCCCCAATACAGCACGCCATTTGAAATCGCCGGACCATCCAAAACCGATCCGCCGCTGGCAAAGCTCCACAATACCTGTCCGGTCGACGCGTTCAATGCGTACATGTGTCCAGTAGCATCGAGCGACCCTGCATACATCACGCCGTTGGCTACGCTGACCGAAGACTCGTCCAACGTTCCCGCCGTAGGATCTGCCGTCTGCCAAAGAATCTTTCCTGTGGAGACATCCAGCGCGCTCCACGATCCCCACGTGATGGTCTGGCCTGAAATCAGTTTGTGCGAAGCGTGAGTTGAATTTCCAATCGCCGCGTAAATCTTCTTGCCATCACTGGCCGTGCCCCATTGAATCCCGCCCAGCCTTCCCGCAGGACCGACCATCGTGCTCCACGCGATCGCGCCGGTGCTGGCATTCAAGCCCCAATACATTCCCGTCTTCTGCCCGAAGCCAACAATGTTTCCGATTAAGTTCGGTCCCGACCCGCCCATATCGAAATCCGGCCCCGTGGGATCAGGACAAGTCACTCCCTGTTTCGGCGCGTTACAGGCCTGGTTCCAGACGTCGTACTTATAAAGATGCTGATGCCACTTCACCGCGCCAGTGTGAATGTCGAGTGCCAGGGCGCTGTCAAAATAATCTTTGGAAGGAGTGCAACTCGCGCTGTTTGGATTCTTCTGCTCACACTGCTCCACCGCGGCGGGCACGGAATAATTGTTGCCGGTTCCGACGTAAACCAGGCCACGAGTAGTATCGACGGCCGGTTCCTGCCAAATGGCACCACCGCTGTATCCCACGGGCATCACGAACGTCTGCCACAAAATTTTTCCGGTCTTCGCGTCGAGCGCGACCACACTTCCACGAAAAGTGCAGCACGCATACCCAGCCTGATTGGCAAACGACTCTTCGCCCGAGGACGTTCCGACATAAACCACGCCATTCACCACCGCTGCTGGCCCGCTGATAATCGCCGCTGCATGCGGATCAACCTTGGTGATCCACAGCAGGGAACCGCCGGTCGAGTCGACAGCGATTACGCTGGCGCCGCTATGCGAGCCCTTGATCTGGTCCCCAAAAATCAGCTCATTGTTATAGAACGCAGGACTGCCGCGCGATACCGACCCCGAGACGCCGTCGTACTCCGCAATCTGATGGGACCAGATCGCTTTGCCGCTGATCGCATCGATCGCATACAGATGTCCCGACCAGTCAGGCACATAGACGACATTGTTCACCACGGTAGGAGTGGCCGAAACGTCGCCGCCAGTTTCGAAGACCCATTTGGTGGCCAGCGCGCCGGCGTTGGTTACGCTGATGTGAGTTTCGTTGGGTTGACTTCTAAGGTCAGCAGCGCCCTGGCCGGACATCGGCCAATTCTGGGCGAAAGAGGTCACACTGAGAAGAAGGAAGAGGCAGAGCGTACGGAACATAAGACGGCTCCTATGACTTCAAAATCGATTGAGCCCGTTGAACTGTGATCGAAGACCGAGAGAACGTAAATCCAGAGAACCCTGTAGAAGTGTGCTGCGGAAACTATATCTCAGATGGCGGCACGAAGCCCCTTGTTGGAACTTCATGCCGTTCCCAGCGAACTACCCTACAATATGCGGCACCACGGTGTTCTTCTTATTCTCCGCGTCCCGCAGGTAAACATCCGTCCCATTCATCCAATCCGCCCGCGGAGGATTGAACACATCCAAGTCTACCGTGTCCTCGAGCGCCTCGGCCCTATGCGGCATGTGCGGAGGTATCGTCAAGACTTCGCCGGCATTGACCACAATCACTTTGCCGTCAATCCAGAATTTCAATGCCCCAGTGAGAATATAAGTAATCTGCTCATTATGATGACTGTGGAGCGGAACAATCGCGCCCTTCTTCATGATCACGCGCGCGACCATAATTTCCTGGCCCACCACAAACTGCCGGTCAATCAGCGGGTTCAACTTATCGAGCGCCACTGTGCTCCACGGAATATATTGAACGCTGCTTTTCTTGACCGCGGCTTTTTTAACCGTCTTCTTCTTCGCATCCACCTTCTTTTTCGTCGCCAAGTTACTGTCCCTTCCCTTCATAGATTCCCGCCGCCGTGTCGTGCAAATAAGAGTGCGCTAACTTCAACGCTTGCGGTTCGGTGACTTCGCCCATTGAGACCATCTCTGCCAAGGCGGCGGCCAGAGCCATGCGCGACGAGTGGACGCCTAACCAATAACTTTCCTCCGCTCCCAGGGAATCGTTGTAGGGAAACGAATCCGTTCCAAACGTGATCTTGTCGGGGAAAGTTTCCAGCCATTCTTTCAGCACATGCTTAAATTCCGACGGGTACAACGTGATCTCCATGAACGACGAATCCAGATAAACATTCTTCATCGCCGCAAGCCACAGAGCTTCACGCTCCAGAGGGAAGCCGCCATGAATCAGGACGAAAGTGGTCGCCGCGTACCGAGGATCGCGCAGCACACTCTCCAGGTTCATCACGTTGCTCTTGGTCAGGTTGAAATAGTCGCCAATACCAACCGCGGTGTGAATATGCACCGGCAACGCTAATCGCCCGCCCTCAAGAATCAAAAAGCGAAAGACATAATCCTGAAATGCCAGGTATTCCTTCTCAGAAGGAATACCGCCAGTCACGAAGCGCGCGTAAATGTCGGCGACTTCGTCCTTGGACGGATCGCCAAAAGAAGTCGGGCGAAAATACGCCACCTCAAACTTCATGGCAATTCCCCCATTCTTCTTGTTCTCTTCTAAAGTCTTGCTCACGAATGTAAGGTAGGAATCAAAATCCGCCGGCAGTTTGTCCAACTTCTCCTGCGCCATAAAACGGTGCAGCATCCTCTCTTGGAGAGGAATGTAAACCTTCTCGTCGGGATTGCGGTTGGTCTGCCGATCGTTGTTGAACGGCCACATGAATGAGTCGGCAAAGAACACCCACAAAAACCGCTTGGGATCGAGATACGAAGCCATCATCGCCCGATTCGCCACCGACTTCTCGATGTTCAACTTGTCGAGCAAATTAGAAAAATAAGCATCGCCCTGCGCTTTCTTCAATTCTGCTTTCTTCTGCACCAACCACTTCGCGTGCTCCGGAGCCATATCGTCATATGGATATCCAAACAAAGCCTTCGACGCCGCTACTAACTCAGGATTGGTATCGCGCTGCCGCAAAGCCGCACTGCCAGGAGGCGCGGCCATGGCGTCAACATCCGGGTCATCCGGAAATCCGGGATGGGCATGATGATCAAACGCCGGAATCTTGTCGATCTGCGCCAGCAATCGTTGGTAAACCTGCGGCAAGTCGGCACCCGCATAAGGCCGCGCCTGCCCGAATCCCCGCACCGGCAGGCCAATTGCAACAACTAGCAAAACCAGAACCCGCAGCGTCATGAATCCCCCGAACAAATGTTACACGACCAGAATCACCACCACTCACCAGAACTGTCGGCCGGGAGAAGACGAGAGCCTGCCCGGAGCGAAGTCGAAGGGGACCTTGTGTTCCCTCTACTCCCGGTTCAAAGCCTTAACCCGGTAAACCGGCTTATCTTTCTCACCAGCTTCCATCTCAAAGGTCTGCGAGGTCTTCACCGGATCATAATCCCGCCATAACCAAATCATTTCCTCCGGAAACTCCGCCGCCCCATGTCCCGAATTATGCGTCCCCTTGCCAAAGCTAAAGTGGTAGTCGTACTCCCGCCGTTTTAAAGCATTCGCCATCCGCAGATTGGCAAATGGCCAATTGCCGTAGCGCTCGTTGTCCAAATCTTCCGACCCATCCTGCAACCAGGCTCGGATGTTCCGTTTGCCCTCACGCAAAATCTTGTCGGGAAAATCCTGCCCACCGTCCACGATTGCCGGATCCTCATGCCATTGAATGCTCTCAAAGCTGCCGATCCACGAAATCACCCGTCCGAACTGATCGGGCATCTGCCATGCCGCATTAAACGAGCAAATTCCGCCGGACGAGAGCCCCGTAATCGCCCGGCTGTAAGCGTCTTTGCGAAGGTTGTACTTCGCGCCCACGTCAGCCAGAATTTCATCCCGCAGATATCGGACGTAGCGATCGCTCACCGTGTCATACAAAGTGCTGCGCATCGAATCTTTCAACGTCCGCTTCCACTTGTCGGAATATCCTTTAACAAAATTGTAGGTTGGTGTTCCCGGCGAATCCGAAATATCCCCCGGATTGATGAATACCAAAATCATCACCGGGATTTTCTTCGCCGCAATCAGATTGTCCACAACGTTGAGAACCGGATTGTTCCCGTCGCGGTGCGAATAACCTTCTCCGTCCTGGAAAACCATAAGCGCCGCCGAAGTCTTGGCGTCATACTGCGCCGGAACGTAGATCCAATAGTCCGCTTTCATACCGTCGTAGATCTTGCTGATGTGCGTAATTTTGTCGGACAATTTTCCTGACGGAACTCCAAGTTGCAAGTAGGAAAGGGAAGTGAAGGCCGGCACGTCCAGCTTTCCGCCAAAGTGCGCGCCGTTCACGACGTAATAAAATGCGTGCAGTTTCCCCAGCGGCTCAATCCGTGTCGGCACATACCACAAACTGCTCCCAGGGATCGCCGTCATGGCCGGCCCCGGCGCTTCGTCGACGAACAATTCAGGTTTGGCGGCGGCCTCGGTTGCGAAGAAAAAGTCCTGGCCATGTCCAATCCAAGCTGTACCTTCTTTTAAATCCTTGGCATCGAAGGTGGCCGTGATCGCCGAAGCCAGCGCCGCACTCGGCCCTTTGGCCAAGGCAATCAGTTCGTTGGCGCTGGATTTCTGAGGGGCCGTCTGAGCAAAGCAAATGGCAGTGGAAGCGACGAGAAGCAGCAGAGTGATTAGGCGCATATCGCGCCAAGTATACAAGTGAAGCGGAATCCGTGCCCCGAAGTACCGATGCGCCGGTGACCACGCGAACTTCCCATTCCCTCGCGCGGCTAAATGCTGTGTGCTAAATGTTAAGTGCTGATCTTGACCAGGCGACGCGTACGCATTGACGGACCGCAACTCGTCTTTAATGTGTGTTCGGCCCAAACGCAGCTCGCGTTGCACTTTCCAGCCAAGGCTCTTTGCGGCCTACCGGCCGGTACTTGCCACAATCATTGGCTTGTGTCGTCCGTCTGACTGATTAGACGCCCTCGCTTTACTTTGCAAAGTGACGTTAGCGTGATAACTTACCGTGGCAACTGACTCTCCTCCGGCGGTTGTGAGAAACACACGCATGGGCCCCAGTCCTTATTTCTAGACGAGGCATTTCTCATGAGAGCCGCCCGAACCCTCTTGTTGCTTGTATTTGTAACCAGCTCTCACTTTATCCTCGCGTACTCCGGCGCCACATCGATTCCAGCCGCTCCGGGCAATGCACGCCGCTTCTCAACGCCAATGAGATTTGAAGCCAATCAGGGACAAGCCAGGCAGGGAGTAGAGTTTGCAGCAGCTTCCGGAAATTACGCGGTGGCTCTCAAGCACGGAGGCATGACAGTCCGCTTGAGTCATGCCGATGGCCGGGGGTTTGGCGAAGTCAAGATTGAACTGGTGGGATCCACTCCGCACGCGGTTATTCCCGAAGACAAGCTCGAAGGTTACAGCAACTATCTTTTTGGCCCAGATCCCGCTAAGTGGATCACCAACGTGCCGCAATATGGCAAAGTGCGCTACCCAGAGATATACCCGGGAATAGATGTTGTTTATTACGGAAAGCAAGATCGCCTGGAGCACGACTTCGTGGTGCGCGCCGGCGCTAGTCCGTCGCAGATTGAAATGGCGCTCTCTGGCGTGCAGAGCGCGAAGGTGAATGAGGCGGGCGATTTGGTGATGCGGCTTTCGAATGGCGAAATCCGCCTGCAAAAGCCCTACGCCTATCAGTGGATTGCGAAGCGTAAAACGCAAGTGGCTGCGGAATATGCTTTAAATAATGGCCACGTTGGATTTCTTTTGGCGCGTTACGACCACAGTCAGCCGCTGGTGATTGATCCCGTGCTGGTCTACTCGACATTCCTGGGGGCAACATTTCCCCCTGAAGGTGCGATTCAATCCGCAACCGCGATAGCCACCGATGGCTCTGGCAATCTCTATATAACCGGCCCCTGTTCTGCTGCGAATTTTCCGGTGACTCAAGGAGTGCTGGGAGAAACGCAGCAAGCCGCGTTTGTCGCGAAGCTCAATTCTGCCGGTACCTCGCTGACCTACGCCACCTATTTAGGTGGAGTGGACCCAAAGGCGCTGGCGGTCGATCAGGCAGGGAATGTGTTTGTCGCCGGCGGATCGGCGGCTGGCTTACCCATACCCACGGGGTCAACCCCCTTCCAGTCGACGGCCAGATCGCGAGATGTCGCGATTGTAAAACTGAACAACACCGCGACCGCGGCGCTGTACGCAACCTATCTCGGCGGTACGGGAGACGACACCTTTGCCGGCTTGGCTATCGATCCGGACGGCAACGCGTACATTGCCGGAACGACAACCTCGAATGATTTTCCAACCCAGAGTCCGTTGCAAGCTTCGCTGGGGAGCGGCCAGAATGCTTTCATAACCAAAATTAATCCCGCAGGCAGCGACCTGGTTTTCTCAACCTACCTGGGTCAGGCTACGACTGCCGGGGCGAACGGCATTGCGATCGACTCGGCGCGCAATATTTATGCAGTTGGCGAAGCGACCCCCGGTTTCCCTACCACGGTTGGCTCCATTCAACCGGCTTCTCCCGACGCATGTGCGGATTGTCAGGAACCGTTTTTCGCCAAGCTGAACCCAGCCGGCGGAGCAATTCTTTACGCCACCTACCTGGCAAGCACCAATGACACTGCTTCTACGTTCTTCAGCTCGATGGCGTTGGATGGCGCGGGCGATGCCTTCCTGCTAGGAGCAGTTTTTACTAACGGATTTCCCGAGGTCCGCTCAATCCAAAGTTGTAGCGACAGCGACCCATCACGCCACGTGAGAATGCTTCTGGCCGAAATTAATGCGTCAGGCACTCTGGCCTTCTCTACCTGCCTGGGTGGTTTCGCATTTGGAAGCGCGATTACTCTTGATGCCTCGCACAATGTTTATATTACCGGCGGCAGCGACGGGAGTCTTCCGCTGGTGAATCCCATCGACGCGGATGCGCCGGGTTTGGGACCCTTGGCTAACCGGCTGTTTGTCAGCAAAATTAATCCTGATACCGGATCGTTGTTATTTTCCAGCTTCCTGGCCGATGCTTCTACGGCAATCAACGCAATCGCGGTGGATTCGACAGGCAGTATTTATTTAGGGGGGGCGTCGCAAATACATGCTGACATTCTTGCCGCCCCGGCCAACAACCTGTTTCCAATCTTCAATGCCCTACAGCCGGATTTCAACCTGCCCGATGCTTGCCCATCGGCAGACCCCCGATTTTCCCAGGGCTGCTTTTACAGTGATGCCATCCTGATGAAGATTTCACCGGCGGCGGGAGCAGCGGCTGCGGTGGCACCGTCGCAGCTGAGATTCGTGACGCCCCAGTCGGTGAATGTTGCTAGCACGTCACAAGACGTTACTGTATCGAATTTGGGCACCAGTCCACTTACCGTGTCTGGGGCGACGGTAACCGGAGATTTCTCCATTCAAAACGGATGTGGCACCGTTTCTCCAGCCGGTGCCTCGTGCACCATTCATGTGACTTTCAGCCCAACTGTCCTTGGAACTCGAACTGGCCTCCTCACGATTTCCGATAGCTCGGCGGGCAGTCCACGCACTGTGGAACTCAGCGGAACGGCTGGCAATGGCTCAGGCATGCTTTCCCCTTCGTCATTGACTTTCCCAACTCAGCCAGTCGGCACCGCCAGTTCTACCCAAAGCGCAATTCTGAAGAACACTGGCGACATTGCGTTGTCGATTGGACACATCGCGACGACCGGATCGTTTTCTGAAACTAACAATTGCGCAACATCGATTTTGCCGGGCGCGCAATGCGAAATCGACGTTGCATTTGCTCCGTCGTCACAAGGGAGCGACAACGGCACTCTTCAAGTCACGGACAATGCCGTCAACAGCCCGCAGACCATCACTTTGAGCGGAGTCGGTGGCCCAAATCTTGGTCTTGCCGTCGCCTCCGGCGACTCAAACACCGCAACGGTTGCCGCTGGCGCTACTGCCGCCTTCAAACTGGCAGTCGGCGGCACGGGAACTGCCGGGACCGTGACTCTGACCTGCACTGGGGCCCCTACTGCTGCGACCTGTTCGGTTCCGGCGAGCGTAGCAGTCACCGCCTCAACCGCGTCTCAGTTCGATGTGAGTGTGACCACGACAGCGCGGACCACCTCCGCGCTTGCCCGTAACCGCCAATGGTTCTCGGAGAGTCTGCTTTGGTCTTTTGGAATATTCGGTTGGGTGTCGGTTCTTGGAATGAGGCGCCGCAAAGCTTACAAAGATCTGCCGCTATTGTTGACGGTCGTCGTGCTAATGGGGGCTTTGAGCTCCTGTGGTGGGGGCAGGAAGCAGCCACCGCCGCCTTTTGGTACGCCGGCGGGAACATACACCCTGACTGTCTCCGCGCAATCGGGAACTGTCACGCAATCGACAGCTCTTACGATGGTCGTGCAATAAGGAATGGGCGTCTAGGAATTATTCTTGGCCGCCTGTGCTTGCTTCTTTTGCCGCACCCATCCTTCTTTGATGATCTGCCGACCGCGTCCCACCGCTAAAGATTCTTCCGGCACATCATCGGTGATGCACGAAGCTGCGCCCACATAAGAGCCCTTACCCAGCCTCACCGGTGCTACCAGTGTTGAATCGCTGCCCACGAAAACTCCGTCCTCGATCGTCGTTTTGTGCTTGTGCACGCCGTCGTAGTTGCAGGTAATGGTCCCGGCGCCGATGTTCACGCCAGCCCCTATCTCCGCGTCGCCGAGATAGGTTAAGTGGTTGGCCTTTGACCCTTTACCAAGCCGGACTTTTTTGGTCTCCACGAAGTTCCCAACGTGAGCGCCCTCGCCGATATCGCTTCCCGGACGCAGATGCGAATACGGCCCCAGAATCGCCCCCTGCGAAACTTTCGCGTCATCCAGAATGCATCCCGGCTTAATCGTAACGCCGTCGCCAATTTCAGAATTCTGAATCACCGTGTAGGAGCGAACGCGGCACTCGCTGCCGATCTTCGTCTTGCCCAGAATCTGAACGTAAGGTTCGATGGTGGTGTCCGGCCCGATCTCTACTTCGTTGTCAATCACGCAGGTCTTTGGATAGAGAATCGTCACGCCGTCCAGCATCAACTGCCGCACTTTCACCGCGCGCATCTGCTCATCGATCTCGGCCATGTCGACGCGGGTGTTTCCGCCCAGCACTTCGTAAGCGTTTTCCGCTTCAACCGCAACCACGCGCTGCTTGGCCTTGCCCAGCAGAGAAGCCATGTCGGTCAAATAAAACTCGCCGTGCGTGTTGTTGGTTTGTAGCTTGTCGATAAATTGGAACAGGGGCTTAGCCGCAAAAGCGTAGAAGCCCGCATTGATCTCGGGATTTTTCTTTTGCGCCGCGGTCAAAGCTTTCTGCTC
>DATBAT010000012.1:0-7958 GCA_036271375.1 Terriglobales bacterium | reverse complement strand
CCATCTCTCCGTTGATGCCGGCAGGCAAATAGCCGCGAGCGGAAAGGTCTTCCAGAGTCTCGATTGCCAGGTAAGGATTGATTGCGCTCGCGCCATAGCCGATCAGCAACGCGAAATGCATCACCTCGCGCGGTTCGCCGGATTCGATGATCAAAGCCACCTGGGTGCGGGTCTCCTCCCGCACCAGAAGGTTGTGCACCGCAGCCAGAGCCAGCAGGCTGGGAATCGGCGCGTAGTCTTTGTCAACGCCGCGGTCAGAAAGAATCAACAGCGTGTATCCCGAACGAACTGCCAGCGACGCTTGCCGGCACAGTTCATCAATGGCACGATGTAGCCCCGCTTCACCATCGGCAGCGCGGAACAAGGCAGGCAGCGTAATTGCCAGCAAATCCCCTGTAGCAATACGGCGCAACTTTTCCAGATCGCGGTTGGTCAGGATCGGATGCGGCAGCTTCAGCGTGTGGCAATTGTCCGCAGTTTCTTCCAGAATGTTGCGCTCGGTGCCGATGAAGCTGATCAGCGACATCACCATCTCTTCACGAATCGGATCGATCGGCGGGTTGGTGACCTGCGCGAACAACTGTTTGAAGTAATTGAACAGCGGCTGCGGACGGTCTGACAGACAAGCCAACGGCGTATCGGTGCCCATCGAGCCAATCGGCTCCTGGCCGGAAGCGGCCATCGGCTCCAGAATCATGCGCAAGTCTTCGTCGGTGTATCCGAAGGCACGCTGTCGGCACAGAATGGTGCCGTGGTCAATGCTGTGGACACGCGACGGCTCCGGCAACTGATCGAGCGTGATCTGCTTCTCCTGCAGCCATTGTTCATAAGGCTGCCTGTCCGACAACGTCTTCTTCATTTCCTTATCGGAAATAATTCGCCCGCCGACCGTATCCACCAGGAACATCTTTCCCGGCTGCAAACGGCCTTTAGTCTTGATATTTTTCGGATCAATGTCGAGAACGCCAGTTTCCGAAGCCAGCACCACCATGTCGTCATGAGTGACCACGTAGCGGCCGGGACGCAATCCGTTGCGGTCCAACGTAGCGCCAATTAAGCGACCATCGGTAAAGGCGATGGCGGCGGGGCCGTCCCAGGGCTCCATCAGCGACGAGTGATACTCGTAAAACGCCCGCTTCTCCGGCTTGATATGCGGATTCCCCGCCCACGCTTCGGGAATCAGCATGGCCATCACGTGCGGCAGAGAGCGTCCCGACTGGAACAACAATTCGACCGCGTTATCAAAGCTCGCCGAATCGCTGCCTGCCGGCGAGATAATCGGGAAAATCTTCTTGATGTCGTCGCCAAACAGCGGCGAAGCCAGAATCGACTGGCGCGCGTGCATCCACGCCACGTTGCCCTTGAGCGTATTGATCTCGCCGTTGTGCGCGATGTAGCGGTAAGGATGCGCGAGTTGCCAACTGGGAAAGGTGTTGGTCGAGAAGCGCTGGTGGACCAGGCACAACGCGCTGATCACGTCCGGATCAGAAAGCTCGCCGTAAAAGTTGGCGATCTGCGGCGCCAGCAACAGGCCCTTATAAACAATCGTCCGTGCTGAGAGCGACGGAATATAAAACATCTCGCGGTCTTCGACATCCGACTCGCGAACTTCCAACTCCGCGCGTTTGCGTACGATGTAAAGCTTGCGCTCAAAGGTGTCTTCGTCCATCCCTTCGCCGCGCGCCATGAACACCTGCTGGATGTAGGGCTGCGACTGGCGGGCAACGCGTCCGATGGCGTCGCCGTCCACCGGCGTGTCACGCCAACCCAAAACGCTGAGGCCCTCTTCCACCGCGATGCGCTCGAGAATTCCTTCACACTGCAAGCGCTGATGCTTCTCCACTGGCAAAAACGTCATGCCCACGGCGTATTCGCCGGGCTCGGGCAATTCGAATCCAAGGACTTTCGCTTCTTTGACAAAAAACTTGTGCGGAATCTGAATCAGAATTCCCGCGCCGTCACCAGTCTCGGGATCGCAACCGCACGCGCCACGATGCGTCAGGTTGATGAGGACCTGAATTCCCTGCTTGATGATTTCGTGGGTCTTATTGCCATTGATGCTGGCCACAAATCCCATACCGCATGCATCGTGCTCAAACGCGGGATCGTAGAGTCCCTGCGCTGGAGGCAAGCCATGTGGGGGCGGACATCGCATCATCAGTCTCCTCGAACGACAATAAGGGCGCCCGGGTTCTCTGCCGCATCGTTTTTGCCAGCGGCTAGAGACCAGATCGGCCCGGAATCAAGTTTCTATACATCCTTGGTAAAGCCTAGTGGGTGTCAAAGTAAAATTCAGAATTTCGATAGTCGCGATGGATATTTCGGGCAGGCAATTTGGCCATCTGCTTTGCTGTCTTAGACTTCACCATTTGCTGCGAATTTGTCATTCCAGGGAACGCAGGCCGGAGGAATCTCGCTCGCAGCGGAGGTCCGAGACCAGTCCGAGAGGTTTTTGCCGCAGCAAAAAGAAAGCAGATTCCTCCCTTCGGTCGGAATGACAAGGGATGAGGTCGGAATGACAAATGAGCGGGATACGTAACGCGGTAAGATAAACGACGAAGCAGCAAAATCTGGCTCCTCCGGTTTTCAGATAGGGCCAATCGGAAACTCCAATACCGCCGCGCTTCCGCGCTGGGTATAGTAGTGGGCGGAATGACAGCCACGAGCCAGATCACGGGTATTACGATGTCCTCGACGATTATGTCGAGCACACGAATTACAGTTTTCTGGCACGGGGGTAGTTGAGCTAAATAAATCACCCGCTCATCGAGACCCACCGCCAGAAAATAAATGGCGAGTGGGCTTTTCGCTTTTAGGGACAATTTAGGAAAAAATGCAACGTACTCAGAAGAAGAACGCCACCTCGTTGGTGGTGATGAAGTTCGGAGGCACCTCGGTCGAGGACGCGCAGGCCATCGGCCGCGTGGTCGCAATCGTAAAAAGCCGGAAGCGGCATCGCCGGATCGTAGTCGTCAGCGCGCTGGCCAAGGTCACCGATCAACTGGTATTGATGGGACAGAAAGCCGCCAGCGGTGACGCCGATTCTCTCGGCCCGCTGTTACGGGCGCTCCGTCAGCGCCACCTCGACACCGCCAAACAACTCCTTGAAGACGATCTCCCGGCCGTTGCTCCGAAAATCGAAAGCGCATTCGACCAGCTTGAAGGCTTCCTGCACGGTGTGGCGGCTGTGCGAGAACTCTCTCCGCGCAGCAGCGACTTTCTATTGAGCTTCGGTGAGTTGATCTCCAGCGAGATCGTCGCGGCGGCCTTTAAACGCTGCGGCATCGACAGCGTGTGGGTCGACTCGCGGAAGTGTCTGGTCACCGACACCACCCACACTCGCGCTGTCCCGCAGATGGAGGACACGCGCAAGCAATCGCAGGCGGCGGTGAATTCCATTCTCGCCAAGGGCGGCGTGCCCGTGATGGGCGGATTCATCGCCGCCACGCGCGAGGGCGTGCCCACCACACTGGGCCGCGGCGGATCCGATTTTTCTGCAGCGATCATCGGCGCGGCCCTCGACGCCAGGCGAATCGAAATCTGGACTGACGTCGAAGGCATGATGACCACCGATCCTCGCATCTGCCCCGATGCGCGGACCATCCGTCGCATCAGCTTCAACGAAGCCGCTGAGCTCGCTTACTTCGGAGCGAAGGTGCTTCACCCGGCGACGCTGCTGCCGGCGATCCAGAAAAATATTCCGGTTTACGTGTTGAACTCGCGAAACGTGAAGAGCAAAGGCACCGAGATCACCGAGCACGCTCCCTCGGGACAAGACATGTTTCGCGCCATCACCGCGAAGACGGGCACGAGCATCGTCAACGTGGTAGCCTCCCGGGGCGTCGGCGTCCACGGCTTCCTGCGTTCGGTCTTTGAAGCCCTCGACCATCACGGCGCCTCGGTCGATCTGGTGGCCATCTCAGAAGTGAGCTTGTCGTTCACCATGGAGACCAAGCGCCTGCCAAAAGCATTGTTGAGCGACCTGGAGAAAATCGCCGATGTCACCCGCGAAGATCAGCAGGCCATCGTCTGCCTGGTCGGCGAAGACATTCACGGACGCCCCGGCATCGCCGCCAGCGTCTTCAACACGCTGGCGGATGCTGGCGTGAACATCCGCATGATTTCTCAGGGAGCATCGGAAATCAATATTAGTGTCGTAGTGAAAGAGAGCGATGTGCCGCAAGCCGTGCGCTTCTTGCACAATAAGTTTTTTGGCGATGCTTCGAGTGATGACAGCTCTTCGAAGAAACTCAGTCGCTTCAATCGGACCACCAAACCGAGCGGCAAAAAACTCAGTAAAGGTGCGACGCAATCCATATGAAGACTTCAACTTCGTTAGAAGAAGCATCCCCCAAGGCAGGCAAGCAACTGCTCAAAGTCGCAGTGCTGGGATTCGGCACAGTCGGCAGTTCAGTCGCGCGCATTCTCACTGAGCATCCGCCCGCCGGATTGAAGCTGGCGCAAATCTACAACCGCAACGTGCAGCGAAAAAAGGCCGACTGGATCGCGCCCGATGTCCGCTGGACGGAAAATATCGACGATGTGTTCCATTCTGACGTCGATGTCATCGTGGAGGTCGTCGGTGGACTCACTCCCGCGGGCGATTGGATCCGAGCGGCGTTGAAGGCTGGCAAATCCGTGGTCACGGCCAACAAGCAGTTGATCGCACACCATGGTCCGGAACTATTCGAACTGGCGCACAAAAACCACGTCCACTTAGCTTATGGAGCGTCGGTTGCCGGGGGCGTGCCGGTGATCTCCGGTCTGCAAGAAGGCCTGGCGGGCGATGAACTCTTTAAGCTTTATGGAATTCTGAACGGTACGTGCAACTACATCCTCAGCCAGATCGAGAACCGTGGAATCACGTTTGAGGTCGCGCTTGCCGAAGCGCAAAAGTTGGGATTCGCCGAAGCCGATCCCACCGACGACGTCGATGGCTTCGACGCCCGAGCTAAGTTAGCGATTCTCGCGCGCGTGGGTCTACGCTGCGACGTACATCCAACAAAGATCGTGACGCGATCGATTTCTCCCGTCGAAGCGGTCGACTTCGACCATGCCAAGCAGTTGCAGTGCACCATTCGACAAGTCTCATGGGCGCAGATTCAGGGTGAGACCTTGCTGGCCGCAGTGCAGCCATCGCTGGTCGCCATTTCTTCCCCACTCGCGCGAGTAGAGGGCAGCCAGAATATGGTGATGTCAACCGGCAAGTTCGGTGGCGAGACGGTGTTCGCGGGTCACGGAGCTGGCGGACATCCGACCGCAGTTGCGGTAGTCTCCGATCTGGTCGCTATCGCGCGCTCCAAGCCGGGATCGCCAGCAGTCCTCGCGGAAGACGCTGAACGTTCCCCAGAGGTAAGCGCAAACTTCACCAGCCGGCATTATGTACGCTTCACGGTGAAGGATCGTCCTGGGATTATCGCTTCACTTGCAGCGATCTTCGCCGGATGTGGCATCAATCTGGATTCAGTTTTGCAGAAGACGGGATACGACAAGACGCACTTGCCATTCGTCATCACGCTGGAGCCATGCAAGGCGTCGCTGGTGGAAGAAGCGTTACAACAGATCGCTAAGCTCGACTTTCTGGTGAAGCCGTGCTTGCACTTGCCGATCCTGGATTGAGGGCTCTGATGTTGTCGCGACTGCCCGCGGCACCGTGTGAGCACCGGTCTTCAGCCCGGCCATATACGGCATTTTAGGAGTGAGGCTTTAGCCGCTGCTGATCTCGCAGGCGCTAAAGCGCTGGACTCTTGAACTCTTTTTCGTGGCGCTGGAGCGTCACGCTTCCACGGCGTCCTCCGAGAGCATAGCTGATCCGCAAAATCCAGCGCGAAGCCTCAACGGTTAACCGCTCTAACCAGTGCGCTGACATCCTTCTCCAGCACCACGGTTCGGTCATATTCAAGCCCGGGAATCGTCCCCATCACCAGTTTCTCGTTCCGATAGCGCATCGGGCCCTCCTTCGTCGTCCGCAAGCCGGCATGAATCTCCTTCGCACCCGTCTCGGCAATCACCTTCGGCGCGTTGTGCGGCTTTAGTCCTCCACCTACCAGAATGATGATGCGCTCCCCCGCCGCAACGATCAGTCTCTTCAAGGTCGGGACTGCGGCCGCAACCTCTGCGCCCGAGGTAAGAATACGGTCGGCCCCAGTCGCTATCACATCTTCCAGCGATTTATCCAGATCGCGCGCCATGTCAAAGGCGCGATGGTAGGTCACATTTAACGGACGCGCCAGCTCAACCAATTCGCGAGTGCGCTCAACCTCCACATTACCGTCAATGTCCAATAGGCCGAAGACCACGCCGTTCGCCCCAAGCTGTTTGGCCATGCGAATATCGCGGCGCATGATGTCGAACTCTTCAGCCGAGTAGTGGAAATCCCCACCGCGCGGGCGGATCATTACTTGCACGCCGATCTTCACTTTCTGGCGGACAGTAGCAATCAATCCGGCGCTTGGCGTGATCCCTCCCTCGACCAAGTCGCTGCACAGTTCGACGCGCTGTGCGCCTCCGCGCTCAGCGGCGACGGCAGATTCAGTGCAATCAATGCAAATTTCTACGGTGATAGCCATGATCGAAGAGATAGTGTACCAACCTCCAGATCACAGAGAACGCGATATGGGTGCGCCAATCGGGTTTTGGCCGCAGGAAGGCAGATTCTCCGCAAAGCTATTGAATTCAAAGGCTCGCAATCGATGAACTTCCTAGTGTCAGCCGCCATGTCTTATTCACTGGCATTTGCTAGAATCCTCCCGCAACCTAACCAAAGGAAATTGTGGATATGAAAACTTCTGCGGCAGGTCTTTCCCAACCGGCTTTTCCCAAGCAGCACGAAAACAAATTGCAGGAACTACGGCACGAGCGCAAAGCGGAATCCCTGCACCTCGACGATCTCAAGAAAGTGCTGCGAGAAAAACTTGGCGACTCTCAAGAGCAAGTCGCCTAGTTCGACGGCTTCTTAAAATTCACTGTAATTTCAGTTTCCACCTGCACCGGAGTTCCGTTCAGAAGCGATGGCTGGTATTGCCATTTTCTTACTGCGTCCATCGCAGCGCGAGCCAGAACCTGCGGGCCACTGACCGGATTCACGTCGGCAACGTATCCCTTCTCGTCAATGGTGGCCTTGAGCACGACCGCTCCGGCCACGCCGTCGGCAAGCGCGCCCGCCGGATAGACCGGCGAAATTTTGTGCGTGATACCACCCCGCACGATGCCGTGGGAGACCGACATCCCGGCTTTCGGCATTGTCGCCTCTCTGGCGACTAGATCCTTGAGCACTTCGTTGTTGGAGGCGAGGACTGGCAGCTGCGGCGGATCGTTCGCATCTTCGCTAGTGCCCTCTGGCTTTTCAAACTTCCGCACGACAACCTCGGGCGCTTCCGAGGTTTCAACCGAAGGAGGCGCTTGAAGCTTGGCAATCTTGTGGCGGGTGCTTTCGCGCGCCGGATTAGGCTTGGCCGTCGCCTCGCTGGATATCGTGATCTCCTGCGAAACTGCCGCCGGTATTGCAACTGCGACCTTTGCCGGAGCGTGCCATGAGACAGATGCGCGGAACGAGAGCAACACAACAATCAGAACGACAGGGATCGCCCAGTAAGGAAACTTTTTTTCGCCAGTAAATAGATGCGAATCGCGCAGCCAGGCTATAGCGCGAGGCTCGGAAAATGATTCTTCAATCGCCGCGATCGAATCCTGTGCCGCGGCTTCCTCGGCTACCGACAGCTCGGCAGCCACCGCCTTGGCGGAGACACGCGAGTAGGCGAGTTCGACCAAATCGCCGATGCTTCGCAGCGTTTCAACATGTTCGGGTGAAAAGTTCGCTGGGTAGTTGGAAAACACTTCCAGCAGTCCGATGGTGTCGTTCGGCGCACGAAGCGGGACCGCAGCCAGTGACCGCAACCCGAGGCTCAGGCAGACTTCCGCATCGACCCGCTTATCGAGTTGCGTGTCATCGCAGATGA
>DATBAT010000011.1:0-4632 GCA_036271375.1 Terriglobales bacterium | reverse complement strand
GGCGGAAAGATTGAAGCCGAACAGTTTGTCGCGGCGCGCTGGGAGTTGATCCCCCGCGAGAAATACATGTGGGCCTCGGTGCAAACCGTCCGCGGATGCCCCAAACACTGCTCATTCTGCTCGGTGTGGCGTACCGACGGTCAAAAGCCCCGGCAGCGTACTTCGGACGTGGTGATGGAAGAAATCGTCCAGTTGCGACGCCTGGGTTTCCGCTTTATCGCTTTGGCGGATGACAATTTTTATCCCGTCACTTTGACCGATCTCGATCTTGCGCGGCGGCAGAAGAACGCCGCTCGCATCGCGGAACTCACCGAGCTTCGCGAAGAGCGGTTTGAACTGATGGCGCGCCTGGCGCAGCTTCCCGATGACATGGTCTTTTTCACCCAGATCACCATGGAAGCCGCGGAAGACACCGATTTTCTCGATGCCATGAAAGCCGCGCGCATCAAGGGCGCGCTGGTCGGCGTCGAAGCCGTAACTCCTGCCGGACTCAAGGACATCTACAAAGATTTCAATATGACCGGCCAGCAGCTGATCGAGCGGCTGAAGGTGTTCCGCGCCCGCGGCGTGCATGTGCTGGGTTCATTCATCTTCGGTTTGCCCAGCGATCGTCCGGAAACTTTCGACGCCACCGCGGCCGCTGCCATCAGCGCCGATCTTACTTTTGCGCAGTTCGTGACGCTCAGCCCATATCCTGGCACGGTTGACTTCGACCGCTGGGAAAAAGGCCTGGGCGATACTCCGCCCACCATCGCGGGAGTTCCGCTGACCCGCCGCTGGCTCATTCCGCAGGCGCTTCGTCCCAAGCTTTACTGGGACCATCCATTGATGACCGCGGAAGAAATCCGCTCGCGCACGCAAACCGTCTGGGACAACTTTTACAGCATGAGCTCCATCTGGCGGCGCTCGAAGTTCATCAAGTCGAGCCGCGGACGGCTGGCTTTCGTGCTGATTTCGAAGATCTATCGCCAGATGTATGCCGATACCGGTATCGCCACCGACAGCGCGCGCGTCTCGTGGTCTGGCCGCTGGGCCCGCTGGCTGGCCAAACCCTGCCGCCGGCTGTTCGCCGGAACGCCGATGCCCGAGCTAAACGTTCCGCCGCGCAGCGAAGCGTCGCCCCGGCTGCAAACCATCCGCACGGCGGTGGTGCACTGCCTGCCGATCCTCTCGTTGCTCTTCTTAGACCTTGCGGTGACCATAGTTACTTAATGGTCACCCATTCGGCTACAAAGCTGCTATACTGTCGTTGACGCTATTTGTCACGGTTTGCTTGTTTACGCGGTGGTCCCACGTTGGATCAGTTTCATCTCCGCTTTCCCTGCCCGCCGTTTTACTCAGCGCCAAATCTAAAATTGAACGTGAGCGGCGTGAACACTTCTGACGTGTGTCTGAGTGTGTGACAGCAGGCCCCTCGAGAAAGAACCAAACTTAATGACCACATTTTCACAACTGCCCCTATCTGCATCCTTACAGCAGAAGCTGGCGGCAGCTCAATTCACAACCCTGACTCCTATCCAGGAGCAGGCCATTCCCCCAGCGCTGGAAGGCAAAGACGTAATCGGCACCGCCCAGACCGGGACCGGCAAGACCCTCGCATTCCTGCTACCCATGATCGAACTCTTGCGGCGTGAGCCGTCGAAGCAGGCCAAAGCCTTGGTCCTGTTGCCCACCCGCGAACTGGCGCAGCAAGTTCATGTGCAGTTCGAAATGCTCTGCGGCAAGAATGTTTGCAAGGCCGCTTTGGTTATCGGAGGTGTCTCCGAGAAAACGCAGATTCAACACCTGCGCTCCGGCGCTGGACTGATCATCGCCACTCCTGGACGCTTACAAGATTTCATCGACCGCCGCCTGGTCGATTTGCGCCAGGTCAAACTGCTGGTTCTCGACGAAGCCGACCGCATGCTGGATATGGGCTTTCTGCCCGCCATCCGCCGCGTGCTGAAATCACTTCCTGAAGATCGCCAGACGCTGTGCTTCTCGGCCACCATGGAGCAATCGGTTGCCAGCCTGGTCCACGAATACATGCGCAATCCCGTGCGTGTCGCGCTGGGATCGGTCCTAAAGCCGGCGGAGAGCGTTGAGCTGGCCGCTTACGAAGTACGCCCTGATGGCAAGATGGATGCGCTGCGCCAACTTCTTTACGCCGAGAGTGGACAGACCCTGGTCTTCGCCCGCACCAAGCGTGGAGCGGAACGCATCGCTAAGACATTGGCGCGTGACGGCTTTACCGCCGCCATGATCCACGGTGACCGCTCGCAGTCACAACGCAACGCCGCGTTGGCGGGATTCCAGGATGGCCGTTATCAGGTATTGGTGGCCACCGACGTCGCTTCCCGCGGATTGCACGTTGACGACGTGGCCCACGTCATCAACTATGACCTGCCAAAGATGGCGGAAGATTTCATCCACCGCGTCGGCCGTACTGGCCGCGCCGGATCGCAGGGACGGGCCTCCAGCCTGATCGCTGGCGCCGAGGTGATGGAGCTTCGTCAAATTGAGCGTGCGCTGAAGTTGAAGATCGAACGCAAGCGTATCGATGCTTCCGGCGTCGAACAGCCCAGGCGGACCATCGAAAACACGCTGGCATCGCGGACCTTGACCCGCCTGCCGGGCGAGATTTTCGTCTAAAAATGTAGGGTGGGCACTCCTGCCCGCCTGGAAGTCTGCCCCATTCTAGTCGCGGCTTTCTTGCGGCCAGGGTGGGGCTTTTTGTTGCATCGGGAAGACCGCGTTGGTGAAAAGCTTCCCCTGACATGTAGAATGTCGGCGTAAATTCTGGAGGCCACGAAATGCCCAAGTACGTCATCGAGCGCGAGATACCCGGAGCAGGAAAGATGACTCCCGAAGAACTCAAAGCCATCTCGCAAAAGTCGTGCAACGTCCTCCGCAATCTGGGTCCGGAAATCGAGTGGCACCACAGCTACGTCACCGGCGACAAAATCTATTGCGTCTACAGCGCCCCCAGCGAAGAGTTGATCCGCGAGCACGCCAAGCAGGGCGGATTTCCTGCAAACACGATCTCGGAAGTGAAGACCAGAATCAGCCCATCCACGGCCGAGTAACGAAGGAAAAGCGCAAGCTACTAGAGTGATTTTTCTGAACTCGCCAAGCCCATCCTCCCGCCAGATGCGCTCCTCCCGCCTTTCCGGTAAAGTATTCATTCCCCATGCTTGAGTTGAATTTCGTTCGTGAAAACCTGTCCCTGGTCGAGGAAAAGCTGCGCCACCGCGGCATGGATCCCGCCGAAGTTTTGAAAGACTTCCGCGACGTCGACACCCGCCGCCGCCAGGCCATCACCGAAGCCGAAACCCTGAAGGCCCAGCGCAACCGCTCTACCGAAGAAATCGCCAAGCTGAAGAAGGCGGGACAAGACGCCAGCGCACTGGTCGCAGAAAGCAAAGATCTGCGCGAGAAGATTCAGGCAGGAGAGAAGTCCGCCACCGAACTCGAAGAGAGTCTGAAAAACATCCTTACCGGCATTCCTAATCTTCCTCACACCAGCGTGCCCGTTGGCAAGAGCGCGGAAGACAACGTGGAAGTCCGTACCTGGGGAGCGCCGCCAAGATTTGATTTCGAGCCCAAGCCGCATTGGGAACTTGGCGAACAGCTGGGCATACTGGACATGGAACGCGCGGTGAAACTCACCGGCGCGCGTTTTGCCGTGTACTGGGATTTGGGCGCGAAGCTCGAACGGGCACTAGCCAACTTCATGCTCGACCTGCATACCCGCGAGCATAGCTACACCGAGGTCCTGCCGCCGTATCTGGTGAACTCCGACTCGATGTACGGCACCGGGCAGCTTCCCAAGTTCGCCGCCGATCTCTTTCGCGTGCCCCATGGCGAGCGCGATCTATGGCTGATTCCCACCGCCGAGGTTCCGGTCACCAATCTCTATCGCAACGAGACGCTCGAGGCCGCCAAGCTGCCGATTTCGTTGACCGCTTACACGCCATCCTTCCGCAGCGAAGCCGGCTCTTACGGTAAGGACGTTCGCGGCATCATCCGCCAGCATCAGTTCCAGAAAGTTGAGCTGGTAAAGTTCACCCGGCCCGAAGAGTCTTATGAGCAGTTGGAAAAGCTGACCAGCCACGCCGAAGAAGTCCTGCAAAAGCTGGGACTGCATTACCGCCTGATGTCGCTATGCACCGCGGACATGGGGCCGTCTTCGGCGAAGACCTACGACATCGAAGTCTGGCTGCCGGGACAGAAGTTATACCGCGAGATTTCGTCGTGCTCGAATTTCGAGTCTTACCAGGCGCGCCGGGCAAACATCCGCTACAAGCCAGAGAGCAAAGGCAAGAGTGAATTCGTGCACACGCTCAACGGCAGCGGCTTGGCGGTAGGCCGGACCTGGCTAGCCGTAATCGAAAACTATCAGCAAGCGGACGGCAGCGTAATAATCCCGGAGGCCCTGCGCCCTTACATGGGCACGGACCGCATCACGGCGAAAAAGTTTTAGCAGCGGTCGAACGGCCAACCACAGATTCCGTTTGCCAACGTGAGAGGCGAAAACTAGACTTGGACAGACTTCACGCAACCACGCTTTCCACGGACACGCATCCGGTGCCGATGACCTCGATCTGGCGAACAATTCGTGGCTACATCCTCTGGTCTTACGAGCGCGGCACC
>DATBAT010000010.1:0-9783 GCA_036271375.1 Terriglobales bacterium | reverse complement strand
ACATGGTCGAGGGCGAATAGATTCGCAGCCGCCGTGGCAATGGCGAGATGTCCCCGGTGCGGAGGATCAAAACTGCCGCCGAAAAAAGCGATGCGCCTCATGCGGTTCCTGTCGCTAGCATAAATCCCAACCATCGCGACGGAACTTCGAATGGATGGGCACTCTCAACAAACCCACGTCTGTTGCCGTGGAGACTTCAGAGTGACAGGCTAATATCGAATACATTTATGGCTTCGGTTCAGCCGGCTTCGGGAAGCGGGACGCGAAGGGCCCGAACCTTCTCTGCCAGGCCATACTTCAGCGCGTCAATTCCCTCTCCGGTGACTGCGGAAATGGCATAAAAGGGTAGCTTCTTTCGCTTCGCCATCGACTGCAGCTTTTTCAGTTTGTCTGGGTTGGCGACATCGCACTTGCTGGCGACCACAACGCGCGGCTTCTCTTCCAGTCCGTGACCGAAGCTCTTCAACTCCTCTTCGATGATGTTGTAATCTTCCATCGGATCGGGGCGGCCGCTGCCGTCGGATACATCGACAATGTGAGCCAGCAGTCGAGTGCGTTCAATGTGGCGCAGAAACTGTGCGCCCAGGCCTGCGCCAAGGTGCGCGCCTTCAATCAAGCCAGGGATATCGGCCACGACGAAACTCTCTTCGTGCGGCCACTCGCCTACGGTGACAACGCCCAAGTTAGGTTCCAGGGTGGTAAAAGGATAATCGGCAATTTTGGGTCGGGCGGCGGAGATGCGGGCAATCAGCGTGGACTTGCCAACGTTGGGATGACCCACGAGGCCGACATCGGCGAGTAATTTCAACTCAAGTCGAATCAGTCGTTCGTCGCCGGCGTGGCCGAGTTCATGTTCGCGCGGAGCCTGGTGCGTCGGGGTGGCGAAATGCTGATTTCCGCGACCGCCTCGTCCGCCTTTGGCAAGCACCATGCGCTCATCGGGGTTACGAAAGTCATGGATGAGTTCGCCCGTGGTGTCGTCGTAGACAACAGTGCCGACGGGGACCTTGAGCACCGTATCTTCACCATCGCGACCGGAGCAATTTGAGCCTTCGCCGTGACGGCCTCGCTCCGCCTTATGCTCGGGATTAAAGCGGAAGTGAACCAACGTGTTATGGCTCTGGCTGGCTTCAAGAATCACATCGCCGCCGCGGCCGCCATCGCCGCCGGAAGGACCGCCGCGGGGCACAAATTTCTCGCGCCGGAAGGCCATACAGCCATTCCCGCCGTCGCCCGCCTTCACCTTGATCCTTGCTTCGTCAATAAACATCGGTGTGAATAGTCTTCCTGCCGCTCGGGAATCGCGTTACCCTCAGTGTAACGCTCACGACCATATTTCCCGTCCCGCAATGTGCGCAACCGGACGCGAGCTTCAACCTACGCCGTGCGATTCGCGCGGAAGTATCGTTCAAAATCATGGACGGTACGACGGAAATATGGAAAGCGTGGCACGAGCTCGGCGTCTCAGCGGGTTATTGCCTTCATTGCATCGCTTTCAGCGTCGTCCGTGCAGGCACCCTGTTGTTGCCTAAACGGGCATAAAAGATTTGGGAGTTCGTCATGTTGTGCTTGCCTCCCCCACGCGCGGTATGCGCGGTATGCCTTGTGTTGCTGTTTTTTCTGCCGACGTTGCCAAAGCTCCAAGGTCAGTCGACTACGGGCGTAATCGACGGAACTGTTTATGACCCACAACACGCAGTAATCCCAAACGCACGCATTGTTGCCTTGAACGAAGCGACCGGCGCGGAGTTTATCGCTTACACCGACAAGAGTGGCAACTATACTTTGGCCGATCTGCCGCCCGGCACCTATTCGGTCGACATCACCGGAGACGCCTTTACTTCCTTCACGGCAACTCACGTCGTGGTAGAGCTGGGCCGGGGAACTCCGCTGACGACTACGCTGCACATTGGAGCCACCTCCAGCACGATCCAGGTGGGGGCCATCGTTCCGTTTCAGTCGACCTATCCTTCGATTGCGACGAACATTACGGAGTCTCAATTGCAGAATTTGCCTTCCAACAGCCGCCGCTGGAGTAGTTTTGCGCTGTTGACTCCGGGAGTGGTGAGCGATCCGGATGGGCATGGGCTCTTGAGTTTCCGCGGCATCAGTGGACTGCTGAATAACAACACAATCGATGGCGCCGATAATAACCAGGCCTTCTTCTCAGAAGAACGCGGCCGGAACAAGGCGCCCTACTCCATCAGCATGGCAGCGGTGGAGCAATTCCAGGTAAATACGGCAGACTATTCCGCGGAATATGGACGCGCGGCCGGCGGCGTGATCAATACGGTGACGAAAAGCGGCACCAATCAATATCATGGGGAGGCCTTCTTCTTTGAGCGCAGCAGCAGCTTGTCGGCGCTGAACGCATACACTACGCTAACCAATTTCGACAGCACCGCGAACGACTTTGTTACCAGCCCGTATCAGCCGACAGACGAAAGGCGGCAGATAGGATTTTCTGTTGGCGGCCCAATCGTTCGCGACAAATTGTTCTGGTTTTACTCCTTCGACTACAACACTCGAAATTTTCCAGCTGTGTCGCGCGTGGGCTATCCCACGGCGATTTACGCACAGCCGATCCCGGTTCTGCCAACGGGGAATTACCTGGGCTACCGCATTACCTGCGCCAACCTGCCGCCGTACAACGCCAGCAATGGAATCTATACAAGCGTGTTTCAATTTACGGCTACCCAAGGCGCTTGCGAACTGTACGACAAGCTTGACCTGGCTTCATACGACGCGGGAGTGAAGCAATATCAGCAGGGACTGCAGTTAGTGGACACTCTGACCGGACCCGCGCCACGCACAGGTGAGCAGACGCTAAACTTTCCCAAACTGGACTGGCTGGTGAACGATCGCAACCACGCGACAATTTCCTACAATCGCATGCGGAGGAGTTCACCCAACGGAGTACAAACGCAAAGCTCCACGCAGTATGGTGTCAACAGCCTGGGCAACGATTACGTGAGCCTGGATTGGGGCATTTTCCACCTAACCACGTTTGTCACGGAAAATATCGGCAATGAGCTGCGACTGCAGTTGGGGCGCGAGCTCGATCGCGAGACCAGCCCCGCTCCTGCGGGCGCGGAAATTCCACTGGGAAACAATCAATTCGGCCTGGCGCCGGAAATCAGCATTGCCGGCGGATCGTCGGGTGAAGGCATGGTGCTGGGAAACCCTGCGAAGCTGCCGCGCCCGGAATATCCGGATGAACATCGCGCGGAAGTTTCCGACACCATCTCCTGTGTGTTGGGAAATCATACGTTGAAATTCGGCGGCAACTGGGACCGCAATCAAGACCTGCTGGACAACTTATACAACGGAGTTGGGCACTACAACTACACTTCCTTCGGCAGCTTTCTGGCGGACTATTATCACGCGGTCGATGGCCTGGGACCGCCGCACAGCTATTTCGTTAACAATTACGCGGGATATTCGCAGAGCTTTGGGCCCGGCGGATTTTTTATCACGACCAACGACTGGGCTGGATTTGTCAACGATGAGTGGCGAACGTTTTCTCGTCTGACGGTGACCGCCGGTGTGCGCTATGAATATGAGCGAGTGCCGCGACCCTTTCTGCCGAATCCGCAGCTGCCGCAGACGGAAAATTATCCTGACGACCACAACAATTTTGCTCCTCGTGCCGGGGTCGCGTGGGACCTGTTCGGCAACGGAAAAACAATTCTGCGCGCGGGATATGGCATATTCTACGGGCGCATCGTGAACGGAACGCTGCATTCCGCGCTGACTTCTTCCGGATCGGCCGCGTCGCAGCGAACCTATCGCTACTCGTCTTCCACAGAGTACGGAGCGCCGCAGTTTCCCAGCATTTTTTTCAGCGTGCCGACAGGTGCGGCGCGAGGAGCGCTGCCCAGCGCGTACTATTTCGCACCCAATTACCAAGCGCCGGAAACCACGCAAGGAGAGGTGACGCTGGAACAAAAAGTTGGCTGGAAGACGATTGTGACGGCGAGCTTTATGAGCAGTGAGGGCCGCGACCTGCCGAATTACATCGACACCAATATCGACAAGGCGACGGTCGGCCAATTGCGATATACCGTCGATATTCCGGGTCCGGCAATGGGAAAAAAAAGCCCGCTATCGCAAGGCGCCATCTATACGACGCCGCTGTTTACTTCTGTGCGGCCAAACCATCTGTACGGCAATATCACCGAGCTGCTGAGCAATGTGAACTCAAACTACAACGCGGGCGTATTGGCGATCACTCACCGAGCATCGAATGGGATCAGTTTCGGCGTGAACTATACGTTTGCGCACGCGCTGGACTTTCACCAGAACATATTTTTGTACAAATCGCCAAGCAATATTCTGGAACCCAACAACATGGCACTCGAATATGGCAATTCAAATACAGATGTCCGGCAGCGGCTGGTGGTGCACGCCAGCATGTTTACCACCTGGCACAAGCAAGGCTGGTTAGGTTATTTGCTGAACGATTGGGGACTTGCGCCTGTAGTGGCGTGGCAAACCGGTCTGCCGTATACCCTGGGCGTAGGCGGCAGCGCGCCGGGAGGCGCTTTTTTCGGCGTCAATGGCGAGGGCGGGCCTTCGCGTCTGAATATCATTCAGCGCAACGCATATCGTTTTCCATCCACACAAACCACGAGTCTGCGCGTTACTCGCCGGATTCCGCTGCGAGATCGCGCGACCCTTGAACTGATGGCGGAGACGTACAATCTAACGAATACAGAAAATGTAACTGCCATAGATACATTTGGCTATAACTCGTGTTCCACACCTCTGACTCAGGGCTGTCCGTCTGATTCGACATCCGCACATCCGTATCTGGAATTCAATCCGACGTATGGCGTGACTACGAACGCGAACAGCACGGGCACTTACACTCCGCGGGAATTTCAGCTGGCCGCGCGATTTAAATTCTGAGCGAAGTTATTTGTGCTCTGCCAGAGCGGCGGCATTTCCGGGGCCGCCAACATTCTGCAAACGCGGGATTCTGTCTTGCACCGGCGGCAGCGGAGGAAAGAGCGCATGTGGCTCCGACTGATACCAATACGCAACCGAATAGAAATTGTCGGAACGGGCATTGGCGTGGCCATGCTCGATGGTAGCCTTGAAGGACTTTCTAAAAGGGATGGGGGTGCCGAGGTGAAAGCGGTAGACGCTGGAGCCGCTACCGGCCAGTTCTTTGCCCACAACCGGTGCGCCGTATCGCTGATAGGAGAATGGCCTTCCGCCGAAATCCCACGCGCCCAAAAAATAATCCTCGGAGCCAGTCCCGGAAATTGATGGAAGCCTGGCGCCATCGACGAAGAACATGTCGTCGCCTTCTCCCCACCACCCATCCTGATTCTGCAGCACCGACATGGTGACGCCGACAAACTGGCCGTGACCGGTGGCAGTCATCCACACATAATTATCCCTGCCGTCGAGATTGACCTTATCGTTGACGAGGGATTCGCCATTGCTGATCCACTTGTTGGTCCATCCGTGATTGGGCTGGGCCTGACGATATTGCGCATGGAAATAAATTGTGTGGGCGGCAAGCGGATGCGAGTAGGTCTGATAGTCAATATTGAAGTAGAGCGAGTTGATCGCCTCCTTGCCTTCGTTGGTCACCGTGATGCGCGCATGTTTGGCGAACGGCATGGGGAAAAAGCAGTTGAGTGCTTTGATGCTGCCGACCGAGAGATACTTCGATTGCCAGTTATGATATTCGCCGAGGCCGAGGCCGAAGAAGTCGCCAATGGGCGCCTCCACGCTGGGAGTTTTTTCATTATCCCAATACATACGAAGCACGATGCGCTTTAGGTTATATGGCTCATCGTCGGCGATGGTGAACCAGATGTGCGTGATCATCGCGGGCCCATCCGCATCGAGAACCGTATAGGTCGCGCCGGGAGCGACGGTACGGGCATCGGCGTTTCTTCCAGTAGGGTCAGCACTGGAAACGCGCACCAGTGTGTAGGTTTGCTGGCTCGTGAGGGCGGGCTCCGAGGGCAGCGCCTGCCCGAGGGCGCCAAGTGTAGCCAAGGCAAATAAGCAGCACGCAGTGATCAGCTTTCGCATCGTATGAGTCTATCCTTCGGAGGATTTTTGCTCCACTTACTGGCTCGAACTACAATTCGACGGACTTTTCCTCCACTAGCTTTTTTGCGTTGGAGATAAATTGATCCAGCGGAATCGATCCTTGATCGCCTTTGCCGCGAGTGCGGACACTGACGGCATTCGCTGCAGCCTCTTTGTCGCCCATGACCAGCAGATAAGGGATCTTCTGCATGGTCAGGTCGCGAATCTTAGCGTTCATTTTTTCGTTGCGGTCATCGAGCTCCACCCGCAATCCGGCTAGTTGTAACTGTTTCAGAACTTTTTTCGCGTACTCTATATGCTTCTCACTGATTGGCACCAGGCCCACCTGCACCGGCGCGAGCCACAGCGGAAATGCTCCCGCGTAATGCTCGATCAGCACACCGAAAAACCGCTCCACAGAACCGAACAACGCACGGTGGACCATGACGGGCTGATGACGTTCGCCGTCTTCGCCGACATATTCCAGTTCAAAACGAGCAGGCAGATTAAAGTCGAACTGCACCGTGGAAAGCTGCCAGAGACGGCCCAAAGCGTCGACCAGCTTGATGTCTATCTTCGGACCGTAAAACGCGGCTTCGCCAACGATGGTCTTGTACGGGATGCCTTTGCGCAGCAGCACACGCTCAAGCGATCCAATCGCAAGCGTCCAATTTTCTTCCGACCCGACGAAGCTGGCTTTGTCCTTGGGATCCCAGGTGGAAAGCTCGACTTTGAACTCCGCAAACCCGAAAGTCTTCAGCACCGCATCGGCGAAGTCGATGCATGCAGCAACTTCATCTTCAATCTGGTCGGGAGTGCAAAAAATATGAGCGTCATCCTGGGTAAAGCCACGGACACGCAGCAGGCCGTGCATGGTGCCGCTGCGCTCGTAGCGATAGACATTCCCAAGCTCCGCGTAGCGGACAGGAAGATCGCGATAGCTCTTCGGCGTGTTCTTGTAGATCAGGATGTGACCGGGGCAGTTCATCGGCTTCAACTGATAGTCGGCATCGTCCAGCTCGATCGGCGTGTACATATTCTGGGCGTAGAAACCGGCATGACCACTGATCTTCCAGAGTTCGTGACGCATTACATGCGGAGTGAAGACCATATCGTAACCGCGACGGATACATTCTTCGCGCATCCAGTCTTCCATCAGCTTACGGATAAGGCCGCCCTTAGGATGCCAGAAGACCAGGCCGGGTCCGGCGATATCCTGAATAGAGAACAGGTCGAGTTGCTTGCCAAGAACCCGATGGTCGCGGCGCTGCGCTTCTTCCAGGCGGGCAAAATGCTCGTCCATTTCTTTCTTTGAGAAAAATGCAGTGCCGTAAATACGCTGTAGCTGCGGATTTTTTTCATCGCCAAGCCAGTAGGCGCCGGCAATACTCATCACCTTGAAAGCCTTCACACGGCTGGTGGAAGGCACATGCGGGCCGCGGCAAAAGTCGACAAAGGCGCCATTGCGATAGAGCGAAATTTTTTCGCCGGGCCTGGTAAAACGTTCAATGAAGTGCATCTTCATAAAGTCGTTTTCCGCCTTGAAGCGCAGCATGCCCTCGTCGCGCGGTTCCCACTCGCGAACAAATTTTTCATCGCGGGTGACGATCACGGCCATGCGATCTTCAATGGCTTTTAGATCCTCTGGCGTAAACGGCGTGGGACGGTAGAAATCATAAAAAAAGCCGCTGTCGGTCGCCGGACCGTGGCCCAGCTTGGTTTCCGGAAACAACTCCAACACCGCTGTCGCCATGACGTGAGCAGCGGAATGCCGCACGACCTTGAGCGCTTCGACATCTTTTTCGGTCAGCAGGCGCAGGGCGACGTCTTCATTCAGCGGCGTGGTCAGGTCGACCAGGCGTTCACCGACAGCATCCTCGGCAGAGTACATGGAAGCTTCGCTGGTGGATTTGTCTTCATCCGCAGCGGTGGAGGCAGCCTGCGCGGTGTGAGCCTGAAGCGGAGATAATTGGGCGACAACCGCAGCTGCAGCCAGGCGGGGCGAGATGTCCGTGGCAATCGACAGCGGAGTGGTTCCGGCGGGCACGGTGCGGGTGCTGCCATCGGGCAACTGCACCTGAATCGAACTTGCATCTATATTCATGTTGGTTCCTAAATGATCGCAGATTTCAGGATAGGTGGTTTTTGCGGTGTCCGTCGAGAGCGGCTCTTGATTCCTGCGTGAGGTGTTCCGATGCATGATATTTCCGGGGCGAGATCCCCACTGGTAGCCCTGGCTTTCTGGATCGGCCTATGCGTCCTTGTGGGGGTCATTTCCGGCCTGCTGACCAGACGAGATGTCGCGGACTGGTACGCGGGGCTGAAGAAGCCCTCTTTCAATCCGCCGAACTGGATCTTCGGGCCGGTGTGGACGGCGCTATACATTTTGATGGGTGTGGCTGCGTGGATGGTTTGGAGCCAGCCGGCGTCGCAACTTCGAAACTACGCGCTGACTTGGTTTGCAATTCAACTCGCGCTGAATTTTCTTTGGAGCATGATTTTCTTCCGCTGGCATGCGATTACCGGCGCGCTGGGGGAGGTTAGCTTTCTATGGCTGGCAATTCTGGCCACCATGGTGATGTTCTGGGAAGTTCGTCCGCTGGCCGGCTGGCTGCTAGTGCCATATCTGGCATGGGTCAGCTTCGCAACCGCATTGAACCTGGGGATATTTCGGCTAAACCGGAATCAGTGATTTCTAGTCGCCATCCTTGAAAAAAGTGATGTCGAGGGTGCGCAAGTAGGTGTGCAAACCGGCATCCTGGATCGGAGTGAGGTAGGCGCGCTCGCCGGACTCATTGCGATGCTCGTGCCAGTAACCTGGCGGCGTGACAAAAGCCGCGCCGGATTTCCAATCCACTCGGGTGGGATTCTTGATGTGCCCGTCGGAGCCTAATTCGGTGCCGACCAGGGTGTAGCAGCCGGGTTTGGCGTCGATAATCAGGTCCAGCGCGACAGACTGATGGCGGTGCGGCAGTTGGCGGGTGTTGGGTTCGATCAGGCCATACATCGCCCACAGCACGTGGGTTACGGTCATGGTTTGCATGCAGCCAGGGTTGCCGAGAATCAGGCTGACGCGGCTGCGCGTGGCGGCCTGCGGGTCGTTGGCAGCCTGCTCCAGCGCTTTTGATAATTCGCTGCGGGTGTAATGGGCCGCGGCGAAGCGCGGATGGCTGCGCTGCACGCCCAGATAGTCGAGCAACGGCTGATCGTTCACCCAGTAAAACGCGGAGCTTTCCTGCGCACGATGACGTGCGGTGCTGCCGGGCAGCGTGAAAAAGTCTCCCTGCGACCAGTGGATCTCGTGATCGTCAACAGTGGAAACGCCGCTGCCTCGGATGACATAGAACAACTCCGAGGTAGAGTTGGCAGAGGTCTCGAGGGTGTCGCCTGCCTCAATGCGCAGAAAGCTGGCGGCGAGCGAGGGCGTACTGGCTGGGCCTTCGCACTTAAGCGCCTTCGACAGATCGAGCGGGATGATGCGGCTGGGACCGGTAGTGTACAGGTCAGCGGCGAACTCCGCATAGGGAATCGGCGGAACGCTTCCGGAAGAAACAGGGTCGGCGGCGGAACTGTATTCGAACATCCGCGCGTTTTGCTCGGCATTGTTTTCGGCGGCTGGCACCCGAGAGGACTTCGTTTCGGGATGGGTGAGCGTGCTCATGAATCTACCTCGTCAGCGGCTGGCACCGCTACAAATCATTATAGAAACTCTGCGCAAGGGTGGCGAAA
>DATBAT010000009.1:0-14613 GCA_036271375.1 Terriglobales bacterium | reverse complement strand
GATCACGGGCATTCCTCCGCTGATTTCGAAGTTTGCTGCCGGTAGCCGGGTCGAGGTCCGCGCCGTGGGCAGCGGGCAGACCACTGAGTTCAAAGCATTGGTGCGCATCGATACTCCGCAGGAAGCGCAGTACTACGCCAACGGCGGCATCTTGCATTACGTGCTGCGGCAATTGCTGCGAGGGTAAAAGGCAAAAAGAATAACCACAGAGATTCACAGAGAGATCCATTTCCGCTTCCCGCTGTGAACCTCTGCGCTCTCCGTGGTCATCTCTTTTGTATTTGCGATCCTTGACACTCCGCCCTGCGAAGCGAATGCTGGCAACATGAAGTTTTGGGCCGCAGCCTCGCTCGCACTCCTGCTCATGCCAGCTGCGGCACAGCAACTTCCCCGCGAATATCTGGTTCGCCTTCCAGACGCTGAATTCCCCGCCAGCCTGCGTGCCAAAGGAATCACTCCCCTCCACCACGAAGGAAAAATCTGGGCGGTTCGCGCACCCGAGGCAGCTCTCAGACAAACTACCGAGGAGATGACGCCAGCCACCAGCGTCACCATCCAAGTCCAGCCCGCCGCGGACATCACTAAAGCCATCACCGACGCGGGAGGCTTCGTGACCCGCATCTACCGGTCTGTTTCCGCTGTCACTGCCTTCTTGCCTACGAGTAAGATCGGAGAAATTCAGAAGCTGCCGGGCGTCAAGCGCATCCACAAAAGCCGCGCCTATCAAGCATTTCAAGCCGATCAAGAATAGCGGTTGCAGAAACGTTGCAAAACATTGTCCACTTCAACATCCCACAGTTATTTTTGCTTGTAAATCACGATTCCTCAGATTTAGAGTTGCCTTTCTTTCCCTGGGCGGTTTTGCCCACCTAGTTCTGCCGGAGGCTCTCAGTGAACGACCGTTACTCTCCCGCTTCATGCCTTAAATGGCTTTTGACCCTTGCCCTCCTAGCCCTTCCTGCCAGCGCTGCGCAGCGCCAGTCAGTCATTATTCATTCCACGGGTTCACGCGAAGCGCTCAAGCAACAGGTGCAAGCCGCGGGCGGGACCATCCGCTACGAATTCAAGAACCTCAATGCCGTTGCCGCCACGATCCCGACCAAGTCGGCGCACACCATCGCAGCAGCCCCCGGATTCAAGATCAGCAAATCGCTTCCCGTGCGTGCCCCGGAGAATGGCCGCGTGGGAGTTGTAACTAAAGCGCCGGCGCGGGTTTCGGTGCTAAGCAAATTCAAGCTCGACCGTGAAGGCGTTTTGAAAAGCGTTCGGTCGCGCCCCGCCGATTATCTCTTTAACAATGCGTTGATCAACGCCACGGGGATTCAGGCCGGCGGCAATCTCGGGGATGGCGTGGTCGTCGCAGTCATCGACACCGGCGTCGCCAACAATCCTGACCTCGTGAATACGTTGGATGGTAGCGTCATCGGCGGCGAGAGTTTTGTCAAAGATGTCGACGACATCTCCGCCACCAGCACCAAGAACGGACTGCACGGCACATGGGTTTCGACCATGATCGCCGGTCATGGCGTGTTCGTCGTGCCCAACACCGACTGCCTCATTGGCGCGTTGCAGAACTATTCGCCGGATTCCATCGCCGACGCGACTCCCTACGGCTTCCCCGGCGATTCTTTGCTGCCGGTAGTTGGTGTCGCTCCGGATTCGCTGATCTATGCCATGAAGGTATTCCCGGCGAACGGAGAGTTCGCCACTGGCGACGCGGTCCTGGCGGCAATGGACCGCGCCATCACCCTGAAGAAAAATTTTCTGGCCGGTGAACCGTCCGTGCCTGTTTCGGGGAGTGGCACCGAGGATGATCCGTACGTCTACGACTCGCTGAATATTCAGGTGGTTAACATGAGTCTTGGCGGACTCACTCTCGCTGCCGGACGCGACCTGACTGGATTGATGACGGAAGAAATGTTGAAGGCGGGAATCATGCTCGCGGCCAGTTCAGCCAACGCTGGTCCGACGGCAATGACCGTCGCCGACGTGGCTGCCGGACGTGGAGCGCTATCCACCGCGGCTGCCGATGACTTCATTCACGAACGCATTTTCTGGGACAACTTCGCCAGCGACACTTGCGCCCTTGGCGCGGGATTTCTGGCGTTCCCCACGACCTCAATCCAAACAGCGAACTTCAGTTCGCACGGTCCGACCCCGGATGGCCGCGTGGGTGTCGGTGTCACTACAGCAGGCTATTGGAACTTTGCCCAGGGTGCGGACGGCGGACTCTACTTCGTTTCGGGAACTTCTTTCGCATCTCCAACGGTTGCGGGAGCGGCGGCATTGCTACAGGCCGGAGTGCCGGATGCCTCGGCTCTGCAAATCCACAACGCGATTCTCAAGGGTGCAAATCCTGAATTGTTGACCGATGGCTCGGGCCCGACCGATCGCGGCAAAGGATATCTCGATGTCGCGCGTTCATTGAAACTGCTGAAACATGATCGCGTTGGCGACCACTTCCCGCGCTTCCCCGAGCACTCTGATTCGGTCGCAGAGAATCTCCACGATCTCGGAATTCAGACTTACCGTCTGGAACCGGGATCGCCGATTCATTTCGGCGCGCGCAATCTGGTTCCGGGAGAGCGTCAGGAACTGATCTTCCGCGTCGGCCGGGACATTGGCAGCGTGCAGGTCAACTTGAAGAGCGTCACGCCGAAATTGCCGGCTGATAAACAGAACCAGCTGTTCGGCGACGACATCTTCCTGGCGATCCACCCGGCCAAGACTTCGGCGGCTACAGAAGACGACAACTACGTTGACACCTTCTTCAACGCACCGAAGACCTTCACCATCGATAACCCGGAGACCGGGCTGATGCGGATCGCGGTGCTGGGCGACTCCACCAACGCCGGCAAGGTTTCCGCGGAATTGACGGTGAAGGCCATCGCCAAAGCCGCGCCGGTCTGGAAGCGTCATGGGTCAGTCCACCAGGGCGACCAGTTGCTCTACACCTTCAACATGCCGAGCGGGTTGACGCATGCGTCGTTTGAGCTGACATGGAACAATGACTGGGCGCACTATCCAACCAACGATATCGACCTGGTGGTGATCGATCCCGATGGCAATGAGATCGACGATGGCGCCACCGTGGACTCGCGCGAGTTGGTTTCGCTCGACAAACCCAAGGCTGGAACTTATCAACTTTATGTAATCGGCTTCGACGTCTTCGGCCGCTTGCAGGATGATGGCAGCGAACGCGGACCTCAGGTGGACACGTTCCATCTGCGGGCGTTCACTCCGTAGCTTGTTATTTATTTCTTGGCCGGGGCCCAGGCTCCGGCCATTTCTTTTTGCGGCGCGTTTTGGTTCGATCCACCGGGCAACTCACCTTCCAAACCGTTCATCTTTATCTCATTGCCTGAACTGCTAAAGGGCGCCGCTCACCTGCCCAGCTGCGACGATTCACGTTGCGTTCCAGTTTGGGCATAGGTGTACACACCGAGGTACCACATCCGTACCGGCGTAGGGACGAATGGCTCGTTGGCTGCTGGAGCCGTTGACATAGGGGAATCTACTTTGTTACCGTGGGCACTCTGATTCAGGCTCCACGGTTCTCATAAGTGCTGCATTCGGTAGGGATTGCGGGCACCACGATCATAGGTCTTTGGACTCTATGGACGATTTCAACCAGCCGCTCGCAGAATCCCCTTTTGGCTTTGCTGTTCGAAAAGGTAGAAAGCGTCAGTTTTCCGCACGGTTCGGCTAATCCCAAATTGGGAATGTGCCGATTACTTAGGAAACTCCGCTTTATTTCGGAAAGAGGGATTTTTGCGTAAACGCTCTTACATCTTGTTCGTAAAACACGGCGAAGATGGACAGCTGCGCAAAATACAGATCCCGGTCCAATACCTCTACGCCTTTATTGCAGGTGCGGTCATTGTAGTTCTGAGCCTGACGGGAATGGCTGGCTCCTACACCCGCATGTTGTTGAAGGTTTCCCGCTTCAACGAGCTACGCCACGAAAAAGAAGATCTCAAAAACCGATATAGCAAACTGGAGCAGGTCGCGAAGGAACGCGATATTCAGGTAGCGTCGCTGGGATCGTTAGCAGGCGAGGTCTCTTCTTTATACGGATTGAAGTCGGATTCGATCATGGAAGATGCCGCAGCGGAACATCGCGACGCGCAAGTTCATTCCTCGATGAACCAGTTTTTCGCGCTGCGGACCTCGGCCATGACCGGCGCGGCGACCACGGGAATTTCGCTGGGCCTGATTCGCAATGTCACGACCGCCGACTGGGTGCGGGCAAATTCATCCCCGAGTATCTGGCCGGTGGAAGGATTGGTCACCGGATCATTCGGTGAGCGCATCGATCCATTTAACGGGGAAGGCGCGTTTCACAACGGCGTCGACATTTCGTCCTCTTACGGGCAGGCTGTAATTGCGCCGGCGGACGGGGTAGTCGAATTTGCCGACTTCTTCGGCGGATACGGCCGCGCCGTAGTGCTGGAACATGGCCGCGGGGTTTCGACCCGCTACGGTCACCTTTCCGGCTTTGCCGTCACCCAGGGACAGCGGGTGCATCGCGGCGACATCATCGGCTATGTCGGTCTGAGCGGGCGCTCGACCGGACCGCATCTTCACTACGAAGTTCGCATCAACGACATTCCGGTCAATCCCCACAAGTATCTGCGGTTGACGTTCGCGCACGCGGGCGGGTTCTCGGCCGGCAGCTAGCTTCTCTACCCGACGAAAAACTCAGCAATCTTTGGTGAAATCCCTGTGTGTAACTCCGTGACCTCTGCGGTAAAACGACTTGCTTCAGAAGCTAGGGCTTCCCGCCGGGCTTCCACTCCGGCTTGAAGTCCGAGTTCACCAGCCATTCCACCGGCTTCAGGAGCGATCCAATTGCTGCATCCATGTGTTTGAAATCGATGTGCGCGACGTCATCGCTGGGCTGGTGATAGTCGGCGTGCAGTCCGAAGCTGGAGATGGTCTGTGCGACCACTCCCTGCTTGGCCAGAACATAATTATCGGAGCGGGCAAAGAAGTTTTCCTTAGGATGCGGATCGGCCACCAACTTCGCGCCATGCTCCGCCAGCGTCGGCCCGAGGTTCGAGCGTTCCCATCCGGTGAGCCACAAGGTGTCGGACTTAACCGCAGAATCTCCGCGTCCGATCATTTCGAATTCGAGGTTGGCGGCGATGTCGGCCAGCGGCACGGGAGAATGCTGATGGAAGTACGTCGCCCCGAAGCCGCCCAACTCTTCGCTGCCGAACAGGGCAAAGATAACTGTGCGTTTCGGTTTATCGCCTGAACCCAGCACCCGCGCCAATTCAAGCACAGCGACCGTTCCGGAAGCGTCATCGTCAGCGCCGTTATAAATGCTGTCACCGTTGACCGGCTTGCCGACACCCAGATGATCGAGATGCGCGGAGAACAAAATCGCGGCGTGTGCCAGCGACGGGTCGCTTCCCGGCAAAACGCCCACGGCGTTCCAGGTGTGTCCGGCGGCTTCATCTTCCGCGGGAATGTTGAATTCGACTTTGGTGTCATCCGCGACCGTCGACAGTTTTTTGATCGCCTCATCGGTCAGGTCGAGCATGTTGAGGTCGCCAGCCATTCCGGTGCTTTTGTTGCCTTGGATTTTCGCGGCAAGTTTGGGAAGCTCTTTTCCGGCAGCCGCGAAGTGTTCGGCCTTGTCGTCCTTCCCAACCGTCAATACGCCAATCGCGACGGTTCCGGCGCCAGCCGCCAGTTTTCTGGTATTGCTGCGGTCTTTGCCCGTAACCAACGCGACGTCGCCTGCGGCCAACTGTGCGTTCGGATCCTCGGCGTTCAGTTTGCGCAACGGTCCGGAGAATTTTTCCGCCGACAAACGCGAGATAACGAAATCTTTCCCGTAGACCAATGTGACGGTTCCGGCCGTCAGCGTCGGAGGCCCGGTCGCTTTCCGCCGCAACACCGTGGCTGCCTGGATGTAGTCGCCGTTGTCGCCGGCGGGCTGCGCCCCATATTCCTTCAGCTTCGACGCGACGAAGTTCGCCGCACCGTGTTCATCTTCGCTGCCGCTGCCCCGTCCTTTCATGTCATCGGAGGCGAGCGCTTTCAAGTTGTCTTGAATGCACTTGGGGCAGACGTTCGGTTCGGCGTTTGCGGCGGCGGCTTGTGGATCTCCTGAAGTGATGATCCCTGAGAATACGAGGGCGATAGAGAACAAGCGGAGAAGGGGTCTCATAGGCAGTTAGAGAGAGTATCAGAAGTGGGTATACCCTGACCCTACGGTGTAAATGCGGCTACATCTGTCTGCTACAATTCTTGCAGCCACTTCCGTGGATGCCGCCTGAAATTCGGCCTCCATAGGGACTTCTAAGTTATGTTAAAGACAAAGCGAAAACTCCAGGTTTCCGCTGCATTTTCCGCACTCATACTTCTAGCTTTTTCACTAGGTTGCAACGGTTTCTTCGTCGATCCGACCCTCACCACCCTCACCGTAACGCCGGTTACTCCCGCTGTCATTGCGGGCAGCACGCTTCAGTTGACGGCAACCGGTAGCTATGATGACGGTAGCAGCAAAAACATTACCGGTACCACGGGTTGGTCGACCTCAGACGCTACGATTGCGACCGTGAACTCGGCCGGACTGCTTTCTGGCGTTGCGGTTGGAACCGCTACCATCACGGCGACCTCGGCTGCCATCAGCGGAACGACGACGGTAACCGTGCAAATCGCGGGACTTCAGACAATTACGCTGGACCCGTCGAACACCAGCATTCCTTCCGGCTCCACTCAGCAATATAAGGCAACCGCCCATCTTACGGATGGAACCACACAGGACATAACCAGTTCGGCGACTTGGACTTCTTCGAACACAGATGTGGCTGAAATTGACGCGACTGGTCTGGCAACTGCGAAAACCGTCACAACTACCTCCACAACAATAATTAAGGCCCAATCGGGTACGGTTAGTGCCACAGTTACCCTGACTGTTGCGCCGTAGTCCAGAGGATTTAGAGAAATGCCGATGGCTTAGGCCGTCGGCATTTTCTTGCAGTCCACCAACTTCTTTGCCTTTTTGGCCTTCGCAAGGTAAAAGATAAATCCCATGACTCTCGCCAACAGCGAAATTGCCCACGTCAGCGACACGGCCTTGATGGTGGCGGCTTGCCGCGCGCATGAGACTGAACAGGAAGACGCGTGGGTGCGCGATCCGTTTGCGGCGCGAATGGCGGGGGAGCGGGGAGTGACGATCCTCAATTCGTTGCCGCATGCAAACGTGCTGCGATTCGGACTGGCGGTGCGGACGCGCTTTGTAGATGAGTTGCTGGTAGAGGCACTGGCGGCTTATCCAATTAAGACGGTGCTGAGCGTAGGGTGCGGGTTGGATACGCGTCCGTGGAGGCTTGAGCTGTCGCCGGAATTGCGCTGGGTCGAGGTCGACTTTGGTCCGATTCTTGATTACAAGGAGCAGATGATGGCGGGCGAAACCCTCCACTGCCGGCGGGAGCGGCTGATTGCCGACTTAAATGACCCGGCGCAGCGGCGGGCGATCTATGAAACGGCCGGGTCTGCTCCGTCGCTCATGATTACGGAAGGCCTGCTTCTATATTTGCCTGCTGCGACTGTGGATGCGCTGGCGGCGGAGGTGGGTAACGAAAGCGGAGTTGCGCATTGGATCAGCGACGTCACCACCAGCGCCTTCAGCCAGGCAATGGGAGGAGGGGACGCCATGAAGTCGATACAGCACGTGCGCTCCTCCGATGCGTTGGCAGGCGAGCAGATTCTGGAGGTGCTGGGACGCCATGGCTGGACCACTACAAGCTGGCGAAGCTATATCAGTGATGTCGGGTTCGTGCGCGAACGCGTGCGGCGGATAATGGGCGGTGCGGATCCCCCGGCGTTTCCGTATCCTCCGGGGGATGTGACTGGGGTGCACCGGTTCGGGCTGGGTGAGCCGCAAAGCTAGATCAATTCGACCAACGGATACCGCGGTTGCATAGAAGGAAGTGGGGCTTCTTCCACAAAACTTCGGTAAGCATCTGGATACCTGCCTTGCCCGCTCCGCGCGTTGGCGGCGCTATAGTTGAAGCAGGACCCCGTGAAGACTGGCTTTAGAATCCTTCCTGCTCTCCTGTCTTGCCTGCTTTTTCTTGCAGTGTTTGCCGGATGCAACCGCGTGCACGTCAAGCCCGGCGAGCCTGCGTACGTCTCCGCTCCGCAGGTGAACCTGCGCGATCGCGTGGCCGCCATCTATAACAAGCAGGGAGTGGTAAAGAATGGCGACCGCGTCGAAATTATCGACCATGATCGCCGCTTCGTCCGCGTGCGCACCGCCAGCGGACTTGAAGGCTGGATGGAACAGCGTTACCTGGTCACCCAGGATGTTTTCGATGGCTTTCAGAAACTTGTGCAATCGGACAGGAGCACGCCCGTGCAAGGCACGGCGACCACGCGCAACGATACCAATCTGCACGTCGAGCCAGGCCGCGATACCGAGCACCTTTATCAGTTGAATCAGAGTTCGAAAGTTTCGCTGCTGCGGCGCGCTACCGCCGCCAAGCCCGGTGCTTTCACGAAGCCTGCGAAAGATTCTGATAAACCGCAGCCCATATTGGAAGACTGGTGGCTGGTGCGTGATCCGGGCGACAAGGTGGGATGGATACTCTCCCGCATGCTGGATGTCGATGTGCCTCTCGAGATCGCGCAGTATGCCGAGGGCCAACGCATCGTGGCGTCGTTCGTCCTGAGCGAAGTTAACAATAAGGAAAACGACAAGAAAGTGCCGCAGTTCCTGGTGTTGTTTACAGAATCGAAAGATGGCATGCCCTTCGATTTCAACCAGGCGCGGGTGTTTACCTGGAACGTTAAACGCGATCGCTACGAGACCGCCTATCGTGAACGGCTGAATGGCGTGCTGCCGGTAACGTTATCGAAAGAAGATTTCGGCAAGGAAGGCGTGTTGCCGGTTTTTGTTTTGCGAGTGAAAGACGATGCCGGCATGGTTACCGAGAAGAAGTACAAGCTCAACTCGCCCATTGTGCGGCGGGTGATAGCCCCGGGGGAGCAGCCGGTGGCGTCTGCGCCGCGGTCGCATTCGGGGCGTCGTAAACGACGGTAGTGCATTTTGTAATCGGGCAGTTGGTAGAATTAGACCCGCTCTGAAATTACAAAATTACAAAGTCACCCTACTAGCAGTAGAAATCAGAAATGCTCTGAACGACCCAGCTTTGCTCTTCCTCGCTGAGTTCCGGGAACATCGGCAAGGCAAGGACTTCGGACGCTGCCCGCTCGGATTCTGGGAAGCTGCCCGTCTTGTATCCGAGATAAGCGAAGCAAGGCTGCAAATGCAAAGGCAACGGATAGTAAATTTCACTTCCGATCTTGCGGGCATTAAGAAATTCGCGAAGCTCATCGCGACGTCGCGCGCGAATCACATACTGATGAAATACGTGGTGCGCTTTCGGATTTCTGAACGGCAGAGTGACAGCAGTTCCATCGAGGCCCGCCTCTTTTAGCAAGCGATCGTAGGTTGCGGCTCTTTCCCTTCTTTGCTGATTCCACCTTTCGATGTACGCAAGCTTTACGCGCAGCACTGCACCCTGAATCGCGTCCATACGCGCGTTCCATCCCAACTCTTCGTGAAGGTAACGGCGCGAGCTGCCGTGGTTGCGCAGGCGACGCATGTGTTCGGCGATCTGTGGATCTGCCGCAGTTGCTAACCCAGCGTCTCCATACGCACTCAAGTTCTTGGTGGGATAGAAGCTGAACGCAGCCGCCGCGCCTAGCGTTCCAGCTTTGCGATCTCCCCATGCCGCACCGATGGCTTGCGCGGCGTCTTCGACGATCGCTGCTTTGAATTCATCGGCGATTGGTTGTAACGCGTCGATGTCGGCGCACTGTCCATAAAGGTGTACAGGCAACATCGCCTTCGCGCCTTTCATTTTCCCCGGTAGTTGGTGAGGATCAATATTAAAACCTTGCGGCTCGATATCGGCGAATACTGGCGTCGCGCCTGCACGTACGATGGCGCTGGCTGACGCCAGAAAGCTGAATGGCGAGGTGACTACCGAATCACCAGGTTTCACGCCGCTGGCAGCCAGGGCCAGCCAGAGCGCATCTGTGCCGGAAGCACAACCTACCGCCGATGCGGCCCCGGTATAGGCCGCTACTTCGCGCTCCAGGGCGGCGACCTCCGGCCCCAAAACAAATTGCTGCGAGGCGCAGACGCGTTCTATCGCTGCCAGAATTTCCGCTTTGATGGTTTTATATTGGCGCTGGAGATCGAGCATGGGAACGTGCTCGAATTTTTGCTGGGAAAACGGCATGGAATGGCGATTTTACCTTAGGTGGAGAGGTCGCGTGCCTCCAGATGTAGCCGAGCTACGTCTCTACAGATCTTGTCGGCAGATGACTTGGGGAAATGGCGGCAACTCGCTTCCCTCGGCCAAAGCGCGTTGCCATTGCGCCAGCGCCGCACGCAACGATTCAAGTTCGACTCCGCAAAAACCCTCGGGATATCCGCTGAAATTCCTCAGAGCGCGCGCCATCAGCGATTTGCATCCAATGACGTTTCCGGTTGAATGGTGATGGAGAGCCACGGCTGTCTGAATCAAAGCTTGTAAGAACTTTTTCTCCGGATCCACCGACGCGCGCCACACATCTTCGAGAATTTCGTGCGCGTCGTAGAACTCGCCGCAGTTAAACATAACAATCCCGCGTTGATATAGGACAACATCCATGTTGTACATACTCCCACATCGACTGAACTAACGTGTACCCAAACCTAGGTAACACAGGCGTTCCATCACTTTCGTTCTTGGTTATGATCGCGAGTAAGCAGCTGCCAGCCAACTGAAATGCAACTAACGATTTCTTCAATAGGTTCGCTAGCGGACTCAATCATACGTACAGAGTTGTAAAGATCGAGGGGGAATGATGGAACGTTTATTTTCACGAGTGCGCTTGGGTTGCGCAATCTTTCTGCTTTCCGCACCAATTGCGTTGTTCGCGCAAAATAGCGGTATGGGCGGAACCGTAATCGACTCTGTTGGTGCCGTTGTCTCAGGCGCAGAGATCACTGCGACAAACCTTGCCACTCACGCCAGCCGTGTGGTCACCAGCAGCGGCGAGGGCAACTTCGCGATTACCAACCTGTCTATCGGCGCATACGAAGTCACGGCCAAGAAAGATACGTTCAAAGCGTTTCATGTCCCCAGTGTTCAACTGACGGTCGCGGAAGTAGTGACCGTGAACATCACGCTTGAGCCCGGTGCGGTCACGGAAGAAGTCCAGGTAAACGCCGACTTACTTCCCGCCGTCGATCTTGAAACTTCGCAGGTGAGTAATCTGGTCAGCCAACGGCAGATGCAAGACCTCCCGATGGTGACGCGCGATCCTTACAGCTTGATCCTGCTTTCGCCCGGCACCATCCAGACCAACGCCATCGGCGGCTTCTCGGTCAACGGATCGCGAGAGCGCGACAACAATTTCCTGCTCGACGGGATTGACAACAACGACACTTCCGTCCCGGGAACGTCGGGCGGACTGGCTTCGTTAAATCCTGACTCGACCCAGGAATTCCGCGTCATCACCAACAACTTCATGCCGGAATACGGCCGCAACAATGGTGCCATCGTCGAAGTTGTGACCAAAAGCGGCAGCAATGATTTTCACGGCAACGGATACTGGTTCGGACGCTATAACGCATTCGGCGCGAGAGACTATTTCAATCACGGGACGGAGCCCGACGGAAGTACTGAGCCGCAGAATCCCTATGTCCGCAATCTGTTCGGAGTCTCCTTCGGCGGACCGATCATCAAGGACAAGACTTTCTTCTTTGTGAACAGCGACTGGCATCGTTTCCGCACAACTCTGACCAACGCCTCGATCGTGCCGTCGGCGAATTTCAGGTCGGGAGTTTTCAATTACGACGGGATGCCGGTCGATCTGTCGAGCCCGTCGTCGCCTAATAACCCTGGCGGCTACACACTCGATCCCACAGCGCAGGCGATTCTCGCGCTATACCCGGCGCCGAATGGTCCGGCAGTCGATGACGCTCGAGGGCAATACTTTTTCCCCTCGCGTTCTGCTTCGGACGAGTGGCACCTAACCACCAAAGTCGACCACCACATCACCAGCAATGAAACACTCTCGGTACGCTACGCGTACGACACGTTCCGCGATCCGAATCCGTTTCACAGCGATTTTCTACCCGGACTCGACACCGCATCTTCTGATTCAAAGACCAGTAACATCGGCGTCAGCCTGACTTCCGCGTTGCGGCCAACCCTGGTGAACGAAGCCAAGTTCGGCTTCAACCGTCTAGATGCGCCATTCACTTGCGGCGGCCTCAGCACGTTTGACGGAATCAGCGGCATCGATCAATTCGGAAACGGGCGTGACTACTCACTGCCCGGTGTCGGTGGGTTCGGCTGCTTGACTCTCGGCGAACTCGATAGCGAAACACGCCGTACCGGCACCTGGACCGCGGCCGACAACGTTTCATGGGTGCGGGGATCACACACTTTCAAGTTCGGTGGCGAGTATCGCCGCATTTTCGAAAACGGCCATGACGACTTCAACTCCCGCGACTTGCTGACCTTCACCGGCAACACCAACTTCGGTACGCCGTTTGTGGACATCGACCCGTCCACTCCATGCGATATGAACACGGGCGATGGATGCGAGGGTCCGACTTCGCTGCAAGACTTAGGTTCGTTCCTGTTCGGCGTCGCTGACACTGAATATCAGGCTCAATTTTTCGACAAGACAGGCGCACGCGTACCGCACGATGACCGGCAATTTCGGCAGAACGAATACGGCGTTTTCTTTCAGGACAGCTGGAAGGTGCGGCGTAGCTTGACGTTGAACCTCGGGGCCCGCTACCAGTTCAACAGCGTGCCCTATGAAACCAGCGGTAATCTATCGAACCTATACGTCGACCCCGCTGGGAATGCGCCATTTACCTTTGAATTGGCCGGCCCCAACGCACAACATCAGCTTTACAACAACGACTTTAGCGGTATTGAACCACGTGTCGGCTTCGCGTGGAGCCCATTGCCCGGGGACAAGACTTCCATTCGCGGAGCCTTTGGAATGTTCCACGATCGCGTGTTTGGAAACTTGTTCGGTAACGCGCGCGGCAATCCGCCATTCGAACAGACGTTCTCGACCACGCCTTTCGACACTCCGGAAAATCTGCCCTTCCCCGGTGATTTAACACCGACTCCCATAGTTGAAAACGGCGCCGCGGTCGGCCCGACACTGTTTGATCCCAACTTGCGTTTGCCTTACACCGAGAATTGGAACTTCGGAGTTCAGCATGAGTTGTTGAATAACCTCACGCTCGAAGTCGACTACGTCGGAACCCGTGGCGTTCACTTGTTGCGCGTGGTGGATGGAAATCCTCCGGATCCAGCACTGGTCCAGCAACTTATTGCCGATGGAGTTTCTCCCGACGACTTGCAATTCGCCGCTTTGTATTTCGGTCAGGAATTCTTCGGCCTGCCCTTCAACGCCGTGCATAACAACGCTCTGGCCAATCCCTTCAGTTTTGCCGGGGCCGGTGTTGCGCTTAACAAATCGATTGGTAATTCGTTCTACAACGGACTTCAGGTTAACTTGACCAAGAAGATGTCCCACGGACTACAGCTTCAGGGTGCTTACACCTGGTCGCACGCCATTGACGACGCTCCTGACCCGCTGATCCCGGCGGAGGGCAACCGCAGCTATCCGCGAAACTCGCTGGCGCTACAAAACGAGCGGTCGAACTCCGACAATGACATCCGCCATCGCCTGGCGGTCAACTACGTTTGGCAGTTACCGGTTGGCAAAGGGCAGCGTTTCATCACCTCCGGCCCGCTGGGCAAAGCCTTGGAAGGCTGGCAGCTATCAGGGATCACGACCTTCCAGAGCGGACACCCTTACGACGTGCTCTATATCGTCGATGCCGAGCATACCGGGGTTCGCTCACGTGGCACCCTGATCGGTGACGCGGGTCTTCCGGCAGATCACGACCGGACGGAAAGCGGCCCGCCGTTGGCTGACTTCTGCGTGTTCGAGCTCGGGTGCAGCCAGCCACTGGGCGTACCCGGAAGCTCCGGCCGCAACCACTTCTACGGCCCGGGAATCAATAACTGGGACGCTGTGGTGTCGAAGATCACCTCGCTGGGAGAGCGGGTAAAGCTCGAAACACGCTTCGAGTTCTACAACCTGTTTAATCGGGTGCAATTCGACCAGCCAGACAACGAACTCGCGGATACCGGAACATTCGGCTTCTCAAGCGCTACCGCAACCCGTCCTGACCGCACAACATCAGCCCGTCAGTTGCAGTTCGCGATGAAACTGAATTTCTAGCCAAAAACGTTCGAAAAAAGGGCGCAAATCCGAGATTTGCGCCCTTTACCTTTCTTTACAAAGACTTCCGCCTACCGTTTTCCATACCACCTCTCCGGTGGTCTTTCCGTTTTTGGAATTTTCCAAAACATAACTTCTATACATCAACCATATCAACAATTTAGCGAGTATCGATTTGGAATATCAGTTGCACAACAGGAGGTGTGTCCTCCTGTCATTGTTGTGCCTCGATTAGCGGTTCTTCTCAGTACTTGCCCGCGAAAACCCCAGGACTTTTGAAACTTTAGGAGAATTAAATGGAATACGCATTTCGCA
>DATBAT010000008.1:0-17851 GCA_036271375.1 Terriglobales bacterium | reverse complement strand
CCGGCCGCGCGCACGGACTCCGCGTTAGGCATGGGATGTCCGCCTTGAAAGTAGCGAAAGCCGCGCAACTGGGAAGCGGGTTCAGTCGAACTCGCGACGATCCCTTCGAAACGCTCGCCGGCGCGCTGTTGTAGCGCTTCGACCAGACTGTGCGCGGCTTTGCCGATGGCGGTGACGAAAACCCGGCTATAGGAGTTCAGATCGTATAGATCTTTGCCGATGCGCAGCACGCCGCGGTTACATTCGATCTGGCGCTGAAAGGCCTTCTCTATGCTCGATTCCGCGAGCGCCCGTTCGAAGATCCGGCGGGCCAGTGCGCGCATCTCTTGCTGGTTGGACATGAGGAGGATTATAGATTCTGCTAGTCATTGCGAAGACTGCGAGCCAGTGGGATGGGGCTGGCAATACAATTGGAACTCTCTCGTGCGAAGGTTTCCACACATCGCGACGTCTCTCTTGCTGAGCTTGTCGGCTTGCACGAAAGCCAAGCCCATCGAACCGGCCGCGCCGCGAACTGTAGTGCTCACATGGCACGCATCGCCGGACACCATTTCCTACAACATCTACCGGGCTTCGGCTCCAAGCAACGAGTACCGGAAGATTGGCGTTTCAAACGACACCAGCTACTCGGACGCGCCGGTTCCCGGTCGAAGTTCCGTGTTCTACACCGTCACCTCAGTCAACAAGAACGGGGAGAGCGAGCCATCCAAGCGGCTGGTGGTGTCGATTCCCTAGCCAACGACTTCCTTGACCCACGGCTCGATGGCGCCACGCATCTCGCTGAGGCGGCCCTCAAAAAAATGATCGGCTGCGTCGATCAGCACCAACTTCTTGGGATCGGGCAGCGCACGCACCACCTGCTCCAGCTTTTCGCGAGGACCGAACTGGTCACGCGTCCCGCTGACGAAGAGTTTTGGCTTGGTGCAGCTCTTGAGGAACTCGAAGTCGTAATGACGATCGTCTACCGCTGCAACCGGAAGTCCCAGACCGATCACCGCGCGTACGCGATGATCAGGACATCCCACACGAAGGCCGACGGCGGCACCGAACGAAAACCCGGCCAGGAGTACGGGGAGACGGAACTCGCGTTCTAGCCAATCCAGCGCGACTTGGACATCTTCGACTTCGCCTTCGCCGTGGGCGTGCTCCCCTTCGCTTAGTCCTGTTCCGCGGAAATTGAAGCGCAGCACGGGAAAGCCAAATCCGTTAATCGCCTTCATGGCGTGGAAGACGACTTTGTTGTGCAACGTCCCCCCGAAGACGGGATGCGGATGGGCCACCAGCGCGGCATGCGAAGGGTTTTCGCCGCCTTCGTTGAGTAATGCTTCCAGTTTGCCGGCGGTACCTTCGAGGAACAACGAACGGATGGATGGATTCATCGCTTACAGGATAGCAGCGGCAAAAGCCTCAACCACAGAGGTCACGGAGGTTCACAGAGGAATTCGGTGGTGGCTCATTCGCCCTCGCTCGTGAGACTACGGTATCCTCTCACCCATGGACGTGGTCTCTTTCACCCGCCAACTAGTCGATATCGAGTCAATCACGGGCAACGAAGGCCCCGTCGGCGATTTCCTGCATAGCGAACTGTTGCGGCTGGGCTATCACTCCAAGCAGATGGCAGTTGAGGGAGCGCGCATGAACGTCATCGCGACTCCTCCCGAGCAACCGCAGCCCGCGATATTTTTTTCCACCCACATGGATACCGTCCCCCCTTTCATTCCGTCTTCCGAAGACGGGACGCGAGTGTACGGTCGCGGCTCCTGCGATGCCAAAGGGATCATTGCCGCGCAGGTCGCGGCCTCCGCTCGGCTGCGCAAAGAAAATATTCACGCCGGGCTTTTGTTTCTAGTGGGAGAAGAACGCGACAGCCTGGGCGCGAAAGTGGCGAACGAGTACGCGCACGACTGCAAATTCCTGGTCAACGGCGAACCCACCGAAAACCAGGTCGCACTGGCCTCCAAGGGAGCGTTGCGCGCGCAAGTCACCGCCGAAGGGCGTATGGCGCACTCGGCCTACCCTGAGTTGGGCGAGTCGGCCATCGACAAACTGATCGAGGCGTTGACTCGTCTCCGCGCGATGGAACTACCGTTCACCGAAGGCGTCGGCCCCGGCACCTTGAACATCGGGACGATCGAAGGAGGGCGCGCACCCAATGTGATCCCTGACAAAGCTCGCGCACAGTTGCTCTATCGGCTGGTGGGGCCTGCCGAAGATTTGCGCCGTCAGATTGTTGAAACGGTACGCGACCTGGCAAAAGTCGAGTTCGTGTTGGAGATTCCCTTTGTCCGCTTGAAATCTTTTGAAGGTGTGCCCAGCATGGTGGCCAAGTTCACCACCGACATCCCCGCGCTCACCAACTGGGGACAGCCTTTGCTGGTCGGGCCCGGCTCCATTCACGTCGCCCACACCAGCGGCGAATTCATCGAAAAGAAGCAACTCTCCGACGCTGTCGATCTCTACTGCACTATCGCCAGAAAATTAGTCGGCGGAAATGAGGCCCGTTCATGAAGGTTCGCGCATTGATCATTTCGCTGATGCTGGTGGCAAACGCATTGGCGCAAACCGCTCCCGCCGACCGCGTCTACCGCAACGGCGTGGTCTTCACCGCAAACGACAAAAGTGAACTCGCCGACGCGGTCGCGATCCGCGAAGGCAGAATTGTCTACGTGGGAAATGAAAAAGGCGTGAGGCCTTTTGTCGGTCCATCGACGACCTCGGTCGATCTCAAGGGAAAATTTCTGATGCCCGGCCTGATCGACGGTCATATGCACCCCATCGAAGCGGGGACGCGCCTGCTAAGGTGCAGCCTCAATTACGACCCACTGACCGTCGCGGAAATGCAGAAAAGAATCCAGACATGTCTGGATAAAGAACCTGCGGGCGATGCCAACACCTGGTTCGAAGTAGTGAGCTGGTTTCAAGAGAGCATGCGGCCCGCCGGAGTAAAGACCAGCCGCGCCGACCTCGACGTCCTTAAAACGACTCGTCCGATCATAGTGCGCTCGTCATTTGGTCACACCGTTCTCGCCAGTACCCGAGCTCTAGAACTTGCAAAAATCACCGCGACTACGCCCGACCCTATCGGCGGAAAAATCTGGCGCGACGAGAGAGGTCAACCTACAGGGCTGCTTGAGGATGCCGCTCACGCGGTCTTTTCCACGTTGATTCCTAAACCAACCGCTGAGCAGAACATCGAAGCAGCGAAAATTGCGCTCGATGCTATGAAGAAGCAGGGCGTCACCAGCTTCCTCGACGCCGACGCCGCGGAAGAAGACATGGCGTCGTTCACCTCGGTACAGCGCGCAGGTGGCCTGACTGCGAGGGGACACTTCGCTCCGCTGATCGATGCCGCGCAGGCCGCCGACGAGAAAGGAGTCGTCGCCAAGGTTGTCGCCTTCGCCAAGAAATACGACGAGGGCGCACTTCAGCCGGCGCCCAGCGTCACCGTCCGCAACGCGAAGTTGTTTCTCGATGGTGTCATCTCCGCCCCTGCGCTCACGGGAAATATGGTGGAACCTTACCGCGTCAACTCCGGAACGGCTGAGAGTCCCAACTGGATAGCCGGCACCAGTCGTGGCCCCACGGTTTATTTTCCCGCGGACGCATTAACGAAAATATTGACGGGTCTAGCCAGCAACGGAATCGATCCCCACATGCACGCTGACGGAGACGGCGCAGTACGCGCTGGACTCGACGGCATCGAAGCCATGAGGAAGGCCGTACCGAACGCGGATATCCGTCCGGCCATCGCACACGATGAGATCGTCGATCCCGCGGATTTCTCCCGCTACAAATCGCTGAACACGACTGCCGTGTTGTCGTTCCAATGGGAAAAGCCCGCCGGCGACACTCTCGGCGTGAAGGACTACTTCGGATCAGGCCGCATGAAAATTATCGAACCCGCCGGATTGCTGGCCGCGAAAGGCGCGCGCATCGCTTTCGGCAGCGACTGGCCGGTCGATCAACTCGACGAATGGTTCGCGCTGAAAGTCGGCGTGACCCGCACCAATGTTCCTGACTCTCCGAAAGAATATCAAGGTAAGCTGGGCGATGATCCAGGGCTGTCCCGCGAGGCGGTGCTACGCGCCATCACCATCAACGCGGCCTACGAACTCCACCAAGACGACACAACGGGATCACTGGAGCCCGGCAAGTTAGCGGATCTCATCGTACTCGACCGCAATCCGCTAAAAATTCTCGCAGAAGACATCGCCAAGGTTCAGGTGCTGGAGACTGTGGTAGGCGGCAAGGTGGTCTATCAGGCTGTGCCGCAAAAATAAAACTGTCACGAATCACGTAGCGGCAGGTGTCCCCACCTGCCCACCACGAGCGCCGAGGTCTGAGATGGGCAGGTGAGGACATCTGCCGCTACGTAATACACTTAGACCCATGCCCTTGAACTCGCTCGCTTCCGCTTCGTCCGCTTATCTGCGTTCCGCCATGCACCAGCCCATCCAGTGGCGCGAGTGGGGTGCGGAGGCTTTCGCCACGGCCAAGCGTGAGAACAAACCCATTCTGCTCGACATTGGCGCGGTGTGGTGCCATTGGTGCCACGTGATGGATCGCGAGTCTTACGACAATCCCGAGATTGCGCAGTTGGTGAATGAACGCTTCATCGCGGTGAAGGTCGATCGCGACGAGCGTCCCGATGTCGACAGCCGTTACCAGGTCGCGGTCAACGCCATGACCGGACAAGGCGGGTGGCCGCTGACGGCATTTCTCACTCCCGACGGCAAGCCATTTTTCGGGGGAACGTATTTTCCTCCCGACGATCACTATGGCCGCCCCAGTTTCAAGCGGGTACTGACTTCCATTTCCGATGCCTACCGCCAGAAGAACGGCGATGTGCTGGAGCAGTCGCAGATGGTGGAGGCGGCGATCTCCCGGTCGGAGTCTTTAGAAGGCGCGAAGGGCGAGTTCAATCCCGACGTCGTCAACGCGATTTTGCAGGCTGGCTTGAAGATGTACGACCCCAATCACGGTGGCTTCGGCAATGCGCCCAAGTTCCCGCACTCCTCGACCATTGACCTGATGATCGAACAGTACGGCCGCACCGGGAACCCGGAGTTGCGCGAAGTCTTCGCCAGCACTCTCGAAAAGATGGCGAACGGAGGCGTCTACGACCAGCTCGCCGGGGGCTTCCATCGCTACTCGGTCGACGAGCACTGGGTCGTGCCGCACTTCGAGAAAATGTCCTATGACAATTCTGAGTTGCTGAAGAACTATGTCCACGCGTTTCAGGCCACGGGATCGGAGTTCTTCGCCGAGGTCGCGCGCGACATCATCCGCTGGATGGACGAACGGCTCAGTGACCGCGACCTCGGCGGCTTCTACGCTTCGCAGGACGCCGACCTCTCGATGGACGACGATGGCGACTACTTCACCTGGACGGTCGAAGAAGCGAAAGCGGTACTCACCGAGCAGGAACTCGAAGTGGCGGCACTCCACTACGACATCAAAGAAGTCGGCGAGATGCACCATAATCCCGCAAAGAACGTGCTGTACATTCGGGCGTCGGTAGATGACATCGCAAGGAGACTGAGGCTCTCCGCGGCGCAAGTTGAAGAACTGCTCGCGGCCGCCCGAAGGAAAATGTATGCCGCGCGTCTACAGCGCCCGACTCCGTTCGTCGATAAGACGGTCTACACGGGATGGAACGCGCTCTGCATCTCCGCCTATCTCGAAGCGGCCAAAGTCTTGGATTTAAGTGACACACGCAAGTTCGCGCTGCGTTCCCTGGATCGCGTTCTCGGCGCGGCGTGGAATACTGAAACAGGCTTGAAGCATGTGATCGCCTATTCCGATCCTAAGGCCGCGCATCGCGACGTGCCCGCGATGCTCGATGACTACGCCTTCACTGCCCTTGCCTGCCTCGACGCTTACGAGGCCACCGCCGACATGAGCTACTTCCGCTTCGCCCAGCAAATTACCGATCGCATGATCGCCGATTTCTTCGACGTGGAAGGCGGCGGCTTCTTCGACACGCCAAAACTTTCAACAGATGAAGTGCTGGGAGTCCTTGGCACCCGTCGCAAACCATTCCAGGATTCGCCCACTCCGGCGGGAAACTCAATGGCTGCCATCGCGTTAATGCGCTTGCACGGCTACACCAACCAAAAGTCGTATTACGAGAAGGCGAAGCAGACTCTCGAAGTGCTGGGCGGCGCGGCGCATCAGTATGGAATCTTCGCTTCCACCTACGGGATCGCCGCAGTGCACTTTTCGCAACCGCACACCCAAGTGGTTGTTGTTGGCGAGGGCGAGCAGGCTGAGGAGCTGCGCAAGTCTTCCGTGGCCTCGTTCACCTACGGCAAGGCAGTGCTCAGTATCGATCCCAGTGAGGCCGTGGCGCAAAACCTTCCACCTGCCCTTGCAGAAACCATCCCGCATTTGCCCGCGGTGAGAGAGGGCAAAACCGTTGCCGTTGTTTGTTCTGGGTTTTCCTGCCAGCCACCAGTTTCCGATCCCGAGCAGCTTGCGCGCAACTTAGGAACACGCGCGGCGTAGGCAAAAAATGGGGCTGACGTAGTCATCAGACAGTCGCCAGCCCGGGGAAGGTTTGTTCGTTACAGAAAAATTAGTCAGTACAACGTGGTTTCTTGGGGCTGCACATCGGAATCGGTCCACCGTCCGAAACTGGAATCAGCGGAGCAGCGAGTGCCGTGAGTGCGCCCAAGACACCTACCATCAGGACAACAATCCTGATTGAACGGTTCATGGGTGTTTCTCCTGTGTACAGGCTCCCTGGGAGCGAGAACCTGACGCGAGTGGATGATAGCAAGCATTACCTTGGTCACTCTTTGAGATTACCCTGAGGGCAAATACCGGAACTCAGGGACGAGCGCCATTCCATTGAATGATGATAAGTGTCTATTTTTTATATATTTGAATAGATATGATAAATAATAACTTTATCCCACCTAGAAAGACCTAGAGACTGCCCTAAAGCGTTACGAAATCAGAACAAAGTGGCGCTGGGATGATACCGATTGGCTTGGGGGCGTGTTCATTTTCTGTTCAGCCCTACCCACCCGCGAGGACGGCGGCGCTACTCTGTATTTACAATGTCCTCATGTCCGATCCCTTGATCATCGCTGGCCGCGCTTTTAAGTCCCGCTTAATCGTTGGCACCGGTAAGTACAAATCATTTCAGGAGACGGCACGCGCTCTCGAAGCCAGCGGCGCGGAGATGGTTACGGTCGCGGTGCGCCGGGTGAATCTTGATCGCAGCAAAGAATCACTGCTCGACTATATCGACCCGAAGAAGTATTTCTTGCTGCCGAATACAGCGGGATGCTACACCGCCGACGAAGCCATCCGAGCGGCACGTCTGGGACGCGAGGTCGGCATCTCCGATTGGGTGAAGATTGAGGTTATCGGCGATCAGGCCACACTCTATCCCGACGTGCAGGCGACGTTGGAAGCCACGCGCGTGCTGGTGAAAGAGGGCTTCACGGTTCTTCCCTACACGTCCGACGATATCGTATTCGCCAAGCGCCTGCTCGACGTTGGAGCTAGCGCCATCATGCCGTTGGGCGCGCCGATCGGCAGCGGGTTGGGGATTCAGAATGCTGCGAATATTCGCATCCTGCGCGAAATGATTACCGGAGTGCCGCTGATTCTCGACGCCGGCGTGGGCACGGCCTCAGACGCCACCATCGCGCTGGAATTGGGCGTGGATGCAGTGCTGATGAACACAGGCATCGCAGCCGCGCAAGACGCCGTGCTGATGGCGGAAGCTATGAGGAACGCGGTGCTGGCGGGGCGGCAGGCGTTCCTCGCGGGCCGTATGGAGCGCAAGCTCTACGCGACCGCCAGTTCGCCGGTGGATGGCGTAATCCGGTAGCGCATCGCATGGCGATCGTTTTGCCCCACAATAAAAAAGGCGGCCCGAAGGCCGCCTTTTTCAAAACAAAATCCTTACAGCATCTTCACGCTCATCACGTGGATGGAATCGCCCTTCACGTGGCCGCTGACGGCGACGTGATGTCCTTCGTGACCTTTTAGCGCATCAGGGTTCGATACTTCCAACACCTTCTGATCGCTGTCGGTGACTACGACTACCTTCGCGCCTTCTTCCAGGCACTTCTTGGTGCAGGCTGCGGCTCCGGCATTCGCTCCCTTGGCGCCGCACTTGGAATCGCTGACCCAACCGTTGACCGTCTCCGCTTTTCCCATTTCGTCGGCCATGACCACGCCGACAACCAGGAACAGGAGACAGCATAGGAGACAGATTGCGAATACTTTTTTCATTGTCACTCCTTGAATTTCAATGCCCGGGCCGTGAATAAACTACTCGCAAACGGGGCCTGTAACGAAACCCGGAACGGCGAGAACTATATCACAGCAAGAATGAAGAGTTGTTAACGGAAGGGCATCTGCCGGATGCGAAATCGCCCATCCCGTGCCGTTCTGGGAGGCGCTACTTGGTGGCCGAATGGACTTCGGGAGCCTGCGCCGGAGGCGGAGCCGGCGAAACGTAGACCACTTCTCCGGGCCTTACGTAGTGCAGCTGCTCTCGCGCTTCCTTTTCAATCGCTTCGGTGTCACTCTTCAAGGCTTTGATCTGCTGGTTGTAACGATCGTTTTCCTGTTGCAGGGTGGCGAGTTCTTTTTGCAGGTTCTGGTATTCCGCGCGTTTTTGCTTGTAGACCACCATGCCATTCGCGCCGAACATCACGTGGATGAACAGCCATACCGCAATCACACCCACGGCAACCGTTCCCAGCTTGCGGCGGAATGCGTACAGCCAACTCAGGCTTGGCTGAAAACGGCGCACCGCTTTTTCCGCCGCCGCTTCGGCACGCGGAGCCTTCTCGACGAGCGCACGAATGCGATCATCTGGTCTTATGGATACGTTGAATTTGGGATACCGGTCTACTCGAAAATCCATTGCTTGGCCGATTCACTCAATTTCTCCAGCGCCGACTCGCTGCTGGCTTCGGAGTACGCGCGCACAACCGGTTCTGTTCCCGACATCCGGTAGCACACCCACGAGCCATCTTCAAGCACCAGCTTCAGTCCATCCTTGCGAACGACTTCGCTGACTTTGCGTCCAGAGAAATTCTTGGGGTCAGTCTTCAATTTAACAGTGAACTTGTCTTTCGCATCTTGGGTCAAGTGAAAGTTCTCTCTTTTGGGATAGAAGGAACCAACATCGGCAAATAATTTCTTCAACTGCTGACCAAGCGTCTGTCCGCGGCGCGCCACCATCTCACAACAGAGAAGACCGGCAAGAACACCGTCCTTTTCCGGGACATGATGACGAATCGAAAGTCCCGCACTCTCTTCTCCGCCAATCGCAATTTTGTCCGCCTTGATCAACTCACCAATGTATTTGAAACCCACCGGAGTCTCATGCAGTTCAACCTTGTGACGCTTGGCGAGCGCATTGATCATGTTGGTGGTCGCAACCGATTTGCCGACGCCGTTCTTCCATCCGCGGCTTTCGACCAGATAATCGAACAGCAGCGCGATGATGTAGTTGGGCTGAAAGAAAGTTCCGTCTTCGTCGACAATGCCGAAACGATCAGCGTCTCCATCGGTCGAAATTCCTATGTGCGCTTTGCGTTCTTTCATCTTGCCGCGCAGGTCGTTGAGCAGATGATCGTCGGGCTCGGGCGCGTGCCCGCCAAAGAGCACGTCGCGGTAGTCATGCACGGTGGCCACATCGATGCCGGCATCGCGCAAAACCGCGTCCGGATAATTGCGTGCTGCTCCCCACAGCGGGTCGTAGACCACGCGCAACCCGGCTTTCTTGATTACATCGAGATCGATGATCTCTTTCAGACGCGCAATGTAACTGGCGCGCGGATCTAAAGGCTCCGCAGGGATTTTCTTCGAAGTGGCTTGGCTAACCCCACCCACGTCAAGCGCGGCGATTTCAGCTTCAATGCGCTTGGTGGCTTCGGGCAATGCAGGAGCACCATCCGGCGTGGAAAATTTGATCCCGTTGTACTCCGGAGGATTGTGCGAGGCGGTAAAGTTGATCGCGCCGTCAGCCTTCTCTTTGATCACCGCATAGGAAATCGCGGGCGTCGGCGCAGCGTCCTCGATGAGCAGTGGCGTGATGCCATGCGTACCCAGGATGTCGACAGCCATGCCGCAAAATGTCTCGCCAAGGAATCGCGGATCGCGTCCCACAATCACCCGCGCGCCTGAAGGCTTCTGCGACGCCACATAGCGCGCGATACCGGTCACGGCGCGTTGCACATTCGCGAAAGTAAATTCCTCCGCCATCACCGCTCGCCATCCGGAGGTGCCAAACTTGATTGGAATTGCCATTGGGGGAACCTTTCTGGTGGCACAAATGGTAATCTCGGTTCGCCGCCGTGGTTTGGCGGCACGCTCGAAGATCGAATAACAATTTTATATGACCGGCAAGATTTTAGTCCTGACCACGGCGGGGTCCGAGGAAGAAGCCAGAAAAATCGCGCGAGGATTGGTAGAGAGGCAGTTGGCTGCGTGCGTGAATATCGTCCCGCAGCTGAGTTCGATTTACCGCTGGCAGGGGAAGGTAGAAGAAGCGGAAGAATATCTACTGATCGCTAAGACCGGTGCAGAACATTTCGATTGAGTGCGCGATGCCATTTTGGAGATGCACTCTTACGAAGTGCCGGAGTGCGTGGCGATCCCAATCGCAGATGGTAGCGAGTCATACCTTAGCTGGCTTGGTAGTTCTCTCGGATCGCGTTAGCCTAGGAGCGAGCCGCTTCGCGGCTGCACCCGTTGACTTCTAGATGGCCGCTAGCGCATCTCCCAGATCTTCGACAATATCTTCGACATCCTCGACACCCACCGAAATCCGCACCATGCCGTCGGTTATCCCTATTGCGCGTCTTCCCTTCTCGCCTAACGCCGCATGCGTCATGGTCGCAGGATGCGAGATCAACGTCTCGACGCCGCCCAAAGATTCAGCCAAGGAACATACCCGGACTTTCTTCAGCAATCTCTTCGCCTTCGACAGCGATCCGGTCTCAAACGTAATCATCGAGCCGAACCCGCTCATCTGCCGCTTCGCTAACGCATGCTGTGGATGACCCGCAAGTCCCGGATAAAAAATCGCTTTAACTTTTTTGTGCTGCGACAGGAATCTCGCCACGATCCGCCCGTTGACATCGTGCTGCTCCATGCGCACCGCCAGGGTCTTCACCCCGCGCAAAATCAGCCAGCACTCAAACGGAGACATGATCGCGCCCGCCGCCTTTTGAATGAACGCCAGCTTGTCCGCCTGCTCCTGCGTCGTACAAACCACCACACCGCCCAAACCATCACTGTGGCCGTTCAGAAATTTGGTGGTCGAGTGCACCACCATGTCCGCGCCCAAAGCAATCGGCTGCTGAAAATACGGGGACATAAACGTGTTATCGACCACCAGTTCAACTTTCTTGCGACGGCAGATCTTGCTCACCGCGCGAATATCAGTCAACGCCATCAGGGGATTGGTCGGCGTCTCGATGTAAACCATTCGCGTATTTTTTTGGATCGCGCGTTCGACATTCGCGGGGTTAGTGGTGTTGACGTAAGTGAATTCCAACCCGAAACTCGCCAGCACCTGGTTGAACAGCCGCGGCACGCCGCCGTATAGATCGTGTCCACAGACCACGTGGTCGCCCGATTTCAACATGGTGCAGAGCGCATTGGTAGCCGCCATGCCGCTGGCGAATACCCGCGAAGTTATCCCGCCCTCCAGCGCGGCCAAATTTTCTTCGAGGCGAGTGCGAGTCGGGTTGGATACGCGCGAGTACTCGTAGCCCTTATTCTTGCCCAACTCTTCCTGAAGATAAGTCGACGTGGGATAGATCGGCGCCGAGACGGCACCGGTAAGCGGGTCTGCTTCCTGCCCGGAGTGGATGGCGCGCGTGGAAAAGCCTGGATTTTTCTTACTCATTTTTCCTCTCACTAATCTGTCATCTCGAACGCGCGCTCTCTTGCGCAGAGGGACCTTACGACATCAGGCCCAATAAAAGTCGTGATCAGGAACCGTAATACGGCCGGCACAATAGTCTTGCCATGGTCCGTGAAGCAGCCCTGCGCATCGTAAGGTCCCTCCGCGCAAAAAGCGCGCGTTCGGGATGACAGTTCTGTTTTAGATCCCGCCCTCAAAAATCTTCTTCGACAAATACCGCTCGGCGGAATCGGGGACCATCGTCACAACTCTTCCCTGCCCCAAGCTCTTTGCCACCTCAAACGCCGCAAACGCGTTGGCCCCGCCACTCGACCCAGCCAGCACGCCTTCACGAGCCGCTAACTGCTTCACCATTTCAAAAGCATCGACATCGCTCACCATAAGAACTTCGTCACACACCGTCGGATCAAAATTCCCCGGAATAAAACTCGCTCCGATCCCCTCGACCTTGTGCGGCCCCGGCGGCTTGCCCCCGAGAATCGATCCCTGGGTCTCCACGGCGATCGCTAGCACTTTAGGCAATTGTTTCTTCAAGTAGCGCGCGACTCCGGTGAACGTCCCGGCGGTTCCGGCTCCAATTACAACTGCATCGATCTTGCCTTCCATCTGCTCGAAGATTTCGACTGCCGTGGTTTCGTAGTGATAATCAGGATTCGCCGGATTAAAAAACTGCCCCACCATGAATGCCTTCGAATCGCCGGCCACCAGTTCTTTCGCCTGGCGAATCGCACCCTGCATGCCTTCGTTGTCCGGAGTGCGCGTCACCTCGGCCCCCAGCGCCCGCATGATCTGGACTTTTTCTTCCGAGAACCGTTCGGGCACGAACAATGCGACCTTGTATCCGCGATTTACACCGATCAACGCCAGACCGATGCCAGTATTCCCTGCGGTCGCCTCCACAATCGTGCTGCCGGGCTTCAGCAGACCCTGTTCTTCGGCGCGGCGAATCATCCCGATAGCGGCGCGGTCTTTTACGCTGCCGCCGGGGTTGAGGTATTCCAGTTTGGCAAACACGTCAGCCGAGCCGGGCTGCGCCAGCCGCTTTAATTTAAGAAGAGGAGTTCCGCCGACCAGATCGGTAATGTCTTCGGCGACCCGCAAAGATGCGCGAGGAACAGTTTTCGTAGCCACGCTACAAGACTATGGGGATGTCAAGGCCAAGGTCAATGATCGGAAGTAAGCTCTAATTCGGGAAAACGCGCGTGGCCAGCAGAACTAACGTAGAGACAGGTGTCTCACCTGTCCAGCGAGCGCAAGCGAGCGTTTTCGCCCGGACTGCTCAAATGTCATTTTGGAAAACCCGCCTCGCTTCGCGTCGGCGGACAGGTGGGACACCTGTCTCTACGTGAGCCGTAGCTCTACCGCGTGCCGCCCACCAGTCGCTCATCCCCCGCGTAGTAACCGCTGCGCGTTCGCACCGTCAGCTTGCCGTGGCCGTGGGCATCGGCATCCACGCGGATGGCGCGGTATCCGCCGGCGCTCTTGGGGTTCGTCGGCTTATAGCCAATGGTGTATTGGTTGCGGATGTCGTGCGCTACCTGGCGGCTGATCTCATCCACTTCGTCGACGGTTTTGGGGAAAAATGCGATCCCGCCGGTACGTTCGCAGATGGTTTCGAGAACGTGGCGCGTACGCCGCTGGCGTTCATCACCCAGGATAGCTATCGCGTAGACGGTCGGTCCATTCTCCTGTTGAATGCGCTTTACGGCCTGTTCCAGCGATTCCCGGCTCGCCGTATCTTCGCCGTCGGTCACCACGAACAGAACTTTCTTCTGAAGCGCCGAGCCCTTGGATTGGTCCGCCGAGGCGACGATCGCGTCATACAACGCAGTTCCTCCCCGGGCTTCGACTTTCTCCAGGGCTTCGCGGAGCTTGTTGATGTCGCTGGTGAAATCCTGGTCGAGGAAATACTCGTCGTTAAAATTGACCACAAAAACCTGGTCTTCGGGATTGCTCGAGCGCACCAGGTTCAGCGCCGCTTTGTTGACCTTGTCGCGCTTCTCCCGCATGGAGCCGGAGTTGTCGATCACGATTCCCATGGCCACAGGAATGTCTTCGTGGCGAAAGGACGTGATGTTCTGCGCGCTGCCATCTTCGAAAACCTTGAAAGCCGTGCGATCGAGGTCGGTCACCATGCGCTGGTTCTTGTCCACGACGGTCGCGTGAATCACGACCTCCTGCACTTGTTTCTTGATGACGAAGTCGCCGCCCTCTTTGGTAAGAGGAGCATTCTGCGCGGGAGCTGCCGAGGGAAATGCCGAACCGGGTTCCTGGACTTGTGGCTTATCTGGGGCAGGGGTCTGCTGCGATTGCGTTCCTACTGCACAGAGAAGAAAACACAGAAGGAATATTAAGACTCGTTCATTCCGAAGGCGCATAGTACCCCGTCTTGGCGAACACCTTTAATGGCGGCAAGCCTTTGGGCGGTGTCAACTTAACTTTGATTTTACGCCATTTGCCGTCATGAATCGGGTTCCGCGGACGGTATCCAATTACATACTGGTTACGTAGTTCGATGCCAATCTTGGTGGCAACATCGGCCAAGTCGTTGGGGTTGTCGATGGTGAACGAACGGCCACCGGTCAGACTTGTGACGTCGGCCAGAAGCTGAGGTCCGAGCCGTTCTTCAGTCGTCGGGAAGTAGTGATCGTAAACGCCGATGGCGTAAATCAGCACGTCGGCCTCTTTCACCACGGATTTCGTTTCGCCTTCGGTGTAGCGGCTATGGTTGTCGCCGCCATCGGAAATAATCAACATGGCTCGCTTGGGATATTTCGCCTGGCGCATCTTGTTGACGCCCAGGTAAATCGCATCGAGCAGGGCGGTACGACCTTTGGGAACGCTGTAAACCAGCTTGGCCTGAATGTCTTCCACGTTCTGGGTGAAGTCGGCAATCTGCTCCGGCTTGTCCGAGAAGGTGATCATGAAGAATTCGTCCTGCGGATTTGCCGTCTTGAAAAATTCCATCACCGCTTCGCGGGCACGCTCGATCTTGCTGTTCATGCTGCCGCTCATGTCAAAAATCACGCCGATCGACACTGGAGCGTCTTCGCTGGAAAAGTGACGGATCTCCTGAACGTCCTTGCCTTCGAAGATATTGAAGTTCTCTTTATCGAGGCCGGTGACCAGGCGGTTCATGGGATCGGTTATGGTTACCGGCACCAGTACCAGGTTGACATCCACCTTATAAGGTTTGGTATGGGTCTTGAGCGAGGCGTCGATTACGCCACCGGAAGGCTCAACCGGCGGCTTTGGAGCATTGGGATTGATGTGGACGTCGTCGTTCAACACCTGGGCCGGCGAATACACGGGAAGCAACAGGCAGACAACCGTCAGCAACAATGTCAGGGGAACAATCGAGGCGGCAAAACTACGAATTCTGACCTGCAAAACTGCCTCCTTCGGGTCCAGCGAGGGGACGTGCGGAGGTTACTGCGTTAAATTTTTGGTTGCGAAACCCGCACCCACCGCGAGATCGCCACCGCTTGTGGCCGATCTTAACACACCACGTGATTTCAGACGCCAGCCTTTTTCAAGCCGACGCTCTGATGATCCCATTGACGCAAAAGTTTGCCGCTTTGGTAAAGCAGAAGTGCCTCCCGCGTCCCGGAGTTGCGTATCTCTTGCTACAATTTCAACTCCAACTATGGCCAATATTGCCCCTTTCCGCGCCCTTCGCTACGACCAATCACGCGTCAAGCTCAACGACACCATCACCCAGCCTTACGACAAAATCACTCCGGAAATGCAGGAGAAGTACTACGCCGCCAGCCCTTACAACCTGGTGCGGATCATTCTCGGAAAACGCAATCCAACCGATAGACCTGGGGACGATCCCTATAGCCGAGCTGCCCAATCGTTTTCCGACTGGCGCCGCGAAGGAATCCTCGCGCAGGACGCCGAACCCTCGATCTACGCCTACGTTCAGACCTTCATCGTGCCGGGAACCAAGACCGAATTGGAGCGCCGTGGCTTTATTGCTCTCGGCCGGGTTGAGGACTATTCCGCCCACATCGTGCATCGCCATGAACAGACCTTGTCGAAGCCAAAAGCCGACCGCCTCGACCTTCTCCGCGCCACTATAGCCCACTTCGGGCAGATTTTTATGCTCTACAGCGACCCGGCCGGAGAAATTGACAAGTTGTTGACACCATCCGGAAAGCCCGACATGGAAACCATCGACGAATACGCGGTTTCCCATAAGGTGTGGAAAATCTCCGACCCCAAAATCATTGAGGGCGTCCGCGCCAAGATGAGTGACAAGAAGCTGATCATCGCCGATGGCCACCACCGCTACGAAACGGCGATCAACTACCGGAACGAGCGGCGGGCCGAGGCCGGTGCCAAAGGCGCAAGCGACGCACCTTACGAAATGATGATGATGACCCTGGTCAATATGGACAGCCCTGGCTTGGTCATCTTGCCGACACATCGGGTCGTACATAGCCTGCCTTCGTTCGATTCGAACTCCTTCCGCGACAAAGCGCGCGCGCACTTTCAGGTAAAAGAGATCGATCCAGAATTCGATGGAGCTAAAGCTACGGCCATCCTGTCGGAGGCGGGTAAGAGTGGCCCGGCTCTGTTGGCCGTGACCTCCAACCGGGCGTTCCTGCTGACCGATCCGAAGAATTCCGATGCGGCGGCGTTCAAGGGGCTGTCGCCAGACCAGCAGGCCCTCGATGTGGTCCAGCTGCACAAGACGCTGCTGGAAGGCGTACTTGGGCTGTCCGAGGAATCGATTCGTGACCAGCAGAATCTGAGCTACATCCGCGACGCGGGCGAGGCGATAGCGCGAGTGCGCCGCGGAGCCGCCAATGTGGCGTTCCTGATGAACGCGGCAAAGATGGAACAGGTCCGCGACATTGCTTTCGCCGGAGGAGTGATGCCGCAGAAGTCGACCGACTTCTTTCCCAAACTCCTCACGGGGTTCACGGTCTACGCGCTGGAGTAGAAAAATTAGCGATAGCATGCCCCCTTTTCGTCACGCGTTTCTTGCGCGGCAAGGGGGCTTTTTCACGCGCAACGGCTATTAGACACGCTATCTACTTGGTATTGATTCCGTCTATGGATGGGCTGTGCTCACTAGATCGCAACAGCGATGAGGTGTTTCGATGTTTAGGCGATTCTCTTCCATCCTTTGCATTTTTCTTTTCCTGGCTTCCGCGTCAGCACAAATGTTTCGTGGCAATTTGCAACATACCGGGGAATATGGCGGACCGGGCGTCGCCAGCTTCAGCAAGATCAAGTGGAAGTTTGCCACTCACGGCCAGGTCATTTCGTCCCCCGCAATCGTATCCGGCACCGCCTACTTCGGAAGCACGGATGGGATCTTCTACGCTGTCGACATCGCAACCGGCGGTCTGAAATGGAAGTTTGCCACGCACGTGCGGATCACTTCTTCTCCGGCGGTGAACGGGGGAACGGTTTACTTCGAAAGCTACGACGGAAATTTTTATGCTCTGAATGCGGCGGATGGAAAATTGAAGTGGAAGTTCGCGACCGCAGGCGAGCGAAGGTTTGCGGGGAAGCACCTGCACGGCAGTCAACCGGAGGGCGAGAGCATGCCTGATCCGTTTGACGTTTTTCTTTCCTCGCCCGCGGTGTGGGATGGCACGGTTTATTTTGGCAGCGGCGATGGCAATGTTTATGCGATCGATGCGAACGGCGGCACGCTCAAGTGGAAGTTTGCTACTGGCAATGTGGTGCACGCTTCCCCGGCCATTGCGGATGGAGTATTGTTCATCGGAAGCTGGGACAGTTATTTTTACGCGGTCGACGCGGCAAGCGGGAAAGAGAAGTGGCGATTCAAGACTGGCGAGGACACGAAGATCTATAACCAGGTGGGAATTCAATCGTCCGCTGCGGTGGTGGACGGAATGGTGTATTTCGGATGCCGCGATTCCAATTTCTACGCACTCGATTCCGCAACGGGCAAGCAGAAGT
>DATBAT010000007.1:0-12306 GCA_036271375.1 Terriglobales bacterium | reverse complement strand
GCCGGAGGCGTGGGATTCGTGACCCGCGGGCCCGCGCTTACCACACTGCCTGAAGAGGCAACGCCAGAGCCTGTGGGCAGCAGGGCGCACTCATGACCCACCACGGCTACGCCTGGGGAGCGATTGCAGCCATCGTCGTGTCTTCAACCACAGGGGACGTGCTGTTGTCGCGCGCCATGAAGCAGGTAGGCGATGTAGGCGAAGTCTGGCGGGATCACGGTCTGCTCACGGTCGCTGGACGCATCCTGCGCAACTCGAATTTCCTATTTGGCCTGATGGCCATGGCGGCGGCCTTCTACAGCCTCCTCTTCGGTCTCTCCTGGGCTGATGTGAGCTTGGTGGCCCCGGCCTCAGCATCGCTGACATTCGTGACCAACGCCATAGCCGCGAATTTCTTTTTGCATGAGCGGGTCGACCACTTCCGTTGGGTGGCTGCGATATTAGTGGCTGGCGGAGTTGTTCTTCTAACCGCATAAACCAAAACAACTCTGTCATCCCGAGCGAGCGCTTTTTGCGGGGAGGGACCTTACGATGCACAACAGCCACCCCGGTCGGCAGCAAGACTGTCACGAACGCTTCAGCTATACCGCAGCTGCGCCACTGCTCTTAACCACTTCTAGCTAGCCTCCAGCCGTTGTAAGGTCCCTCCGCGCAAACCCCGCGCGTTCGAGATGACAAAGCTTATTTGACCAATCCCAATCTGAATCTTTTAATCTCTCATTCACACTCCCCCACTACCCGTTGGCTTCCAACTTCCGGTAGATTATTCGAAGACTAAATAATCCATCCAATACTTGGGGGACACCATTTGAAGCACAAGACTCCAGACGGCTCCGGCATCGACCGTGACCTGCACAATCCCATCGAGGACAAGCTCATTCCTCTCGAGCCATTGGATCTCAACCAGATCCATTCGGTCGACGACATGGTACGCGCCATGTCCAAGACAGCCTTTACAGGCCGCCAGCTCGGCGAAGCGGCCGACGTGCTCGAAGCAATGGCCCGCGATCAGGAATGCTTCGTGGTGATGACCTTGGCGGGCGCCATGACCGTTGCCAAGCAAGGACTGATCGTCGCCGAACTCATCGACCGCGGCATCGTCAATGCCATTGTCTCGACCGGTGCGCTAATGGCGCACGGTCTGGTCGAGGCCACCGGAAATTCTCATTTCCGCTACAACCCGGAAGTTACCGACGAAGAACTCTACGAGCAGGGATACAACCGCGTCTACGACACCCTCGAGCCTGAACAGAATCTCGACGACGTAGAAAAAGTGATGTCGCAGGTCCTGCAAGACTGGGACCCCAACGAAGTGATGTGCAGCTACAAGCTGAACCACGCCATCGGCGCGTTTCTGGCCAAGCGCTCCAAAGATCAGCGGGGAATTCTCCGCTCGGCCTACGAGCAGGGAGTGCCGGTATTCGTCCCGGCGTTTACCGATTCTGAATTAGGTCTGGATGTGGCCCTCAACAACCGCCTGCGCGAATCCTCGGGACGCCACAAGTTCCGATTTGATCCGTTTGAAGACCTGGAACACTTCGCAGCCACTCTGCTGCGTCAACCGCGCCTGGGCATCTTCACCATCGGCGGAGGCGTACCTCGAAACTGGTCGCAGCAATTCGGACCATTCATCGAATTGCGCCATCGTCGCATGGGCGAAAACCTCCCGCTGAAGCGCTACCACTACGGTTTAAGAATCTGCCCGGAGCCGGTCTATTGGGGAGGTCTGTCTGGCAGCCCCTACAGCGAAGCCATCTCCTGGGGGAAGTTTGTCCCCCCATCCGAAGGCGGCAAATTCGGCGAAGTCTTCGTGGACGCCACCGTAGGTCTTCCGTTGATCGTGGGAGCAGTTCTGGAACGGCTGGGGAAAAAGTCGGCGAAAGCAAAAGGCAAGAAGAAATAAAAACCGCCACGGATTTTCACAGATCAACCCGGATCAATCTTTTGATTATCCGTGAAGATCCGCGTAAATCCGTGGCGGTCTTGTTTTTACTCGAAGATAAAGACAGCAGCAGCGATCACCGTGGTCCACAGCCCGCGCTTATCGCCCATGGCGGATTGCGTAACGTTCGCCGTGCGGACGATTTTATTCGAGATGCGGTAGATCTCTTTCTTCTCGTCCCACGAATTCTCCGAATCGAAATCCACATCGAGAGTGGTCGCGAGCATCTCCGCGGCAAGCTCTTCCGCATAGTCGCCCGCGGAATCTTCCGTCTCTCCGAAAGAATGGTGTTCGCTCAAATATCCGTAGGTATTTCGATCGGCAGGAATCGCCACGCCGATGCTAGCCGCCAGCAAGCGATGCGGTTCATGGGTAGAGTTCTCGGCAACAACCGTGAAAACCACTTCTCCGGGATAAAGATATTTCAGTCCTTGCGAGCGCGGAATCAGCTTGCACTGTGGCGGAAAAATGGACGAAACCCGAACCAGGTTTTGGGCGGCGATACCGGCGTCACGCAATGCCAGTTCGAATGATGTGAGTCGCTCTTTATGTTTACCGACCCCCTTGGTAAAGAAAATCTTTTTGGGGACCATGTCCTTGCCCAATTCGTTTGTCCTCCTACGGAAAACGGGATAAATCGCAATCTAACATAGTGAAGCCAGCCGCAATGTGAAAAGTTGATGTCAATCGCAAAAAAGTGAAGCGGAAGTCCAAGTTTGGACTTCCGCTCCATCAAACTCCAGTAAAATGCGGCCTAAATCACTTGCTGGCGGCGACCGACGCCACTTGGATGGTAGTACCGCTCAGGGTACCCGTTACCTTGGCATTCTCGCCGGCCAGCTTGTCGAGCGCATCCTGCGCCTTCTTGTCGGTGCCATCCAATTGATAGACCTTGTCGCCAACGATAAGCGCGTATTTCGATCCGTGCTGAATACACTCGCGCGTGCACTGCGCCGGGCTGCCTTCCATCTCGTGTTTCGCACCGCACATGGCGTCGCCGACTTGACCGGTAAAAGTCTGGGCCTTGTCGGCGGCAAATGCCGGCGCGACCGCCAAAACCAGAGTTGCAATCGATACTCCCAGTTGCTTGAAACCCAGCATCATGAATCTCTCCTAAAGAATTTGTGGGCCCTGCATCGTTAAAGATGCTTCCTCAGGCAATAGGTTACAGGAAAACCTCTCCCCGCTTCCAGCCGATAGAAGTCAGAAGCGCCTCAATCCAACGGCACCGGCTGAAACTGAAACAGCACATCCACGGTCTTCGCCCGGCTGTCCACATTCTCCATCGTCTTAATCTTCCACTGCGAGAGATTGATCGTGGTCGCCGGCAAACTCTTCAGGTAATTCTGCGTGTAGCTGGTGTCGTACACCTCGCCCTCGGCAAGCTTCCAAGCCAGCGTTAGCCGCTTGGTCATGGGATTATCCAGCCCATGCACGTCGAAGTCGCCCATGTGATACACATCGCCTTCCTCCACCTGAAGCTGATAGATCACGGTCATCTTGGCGTTGTCCAACTCAAGGACCGGCTTAATCTGCGCGCCCATGAACCCCTTCGTTCCGTAGAGGTGCTTTACCGCCTCTAAATCCTGCTCAAGCTGCTCACCATCCGCGGGCTGGCCTTTCTGCAGCGTCAGAAGTGGATCCAATTTCTCAGCCGGAAAGGATTTATTTCCCGACCACTTTGCGTCGGCGAATTTGTACTGATGCCCCGCGTCGATGTCGAAAATTAAATCGACCAGAGTACTGTCCGCGTCGTCCTCCACCACTTTCGGATGTGCCTGACCAAGCGAAGCCTTTAGATATCCATGCGCGAAAAGCGCAGGCAATAAATCTTTGTCAATCACCGGTTGCATCGCCGAGCGTAAATATTCCTGGTGCGACAACTCCCGCGCTTTCTGCTGCAGGGTCTTAAGTAGCGCTGGAGGTGCCCCGGTGAAATCGACGTTCCGCACCACGATGTGCAGCCCTTCCACGTTATATGCAATCGCCGCGATTGGCCCTTCCTGATCGCTGGCGCGCAAATAATCAGCCTTGCCCGCCACCTTGCGCTCGATCAGCAAAGCCTGCAACGCGTCAGAAACCAGGTCCGGCAGATTTCCATTCAGCGGAAGTTCACCGCGGAACAGCGGTACCCGCTGGTGCAGTTTCTCCATCAATTCCTGGTCGCTGAACCAGACAAAATTATCGAATCGCGCCGGAACCAGCTTGGGATTATCGCTAAGCTGAAAATCGAGAATCGCGCCTTTATCGGAATACTCGAACTTGTAGCTGACGTCACCGAACATCCCGGTCTCGCCGAGCAACGCGGTGGCTTTTTGGAAGTCAGCTTCGGTAACCTGCTGCCCAATCTGCAAGCCCACTTCATTGAGGATTTCCTTGGAAGTGTAGCGGGTGGATCCGGTAACGCGGATTGCAGTCAGCTTGAAAGAGGCAACAGCGGTAAAGTAGGTGGCGGAAAGCAGCAGGTAGAGCAAAACAATTCGACGCGTCACGACCAGAATTCTAGCAGTAGCGATAGGAAAAAATGTGGGGCGGACACTTCTGTCCGCCTTCTACCAGAGTTCGAACACTGGTCCGCGACTCGCGTGACAAGCGTTGCCTCGATATTCGGAGAGCCACACCTCATTCGTCCGCCAGGTTCGGACAAGAATGTCCGCCCCACATCAAGGCTTCTGCGTGGGCCGCACCAAAACCTCGCTGATAAACGACTGCGGAGCTTGCGTCACCAGCATTGCCACCGCGTGGGCAATGTCATCGGGCTGAAGCATCTTCGCGAAATTCTTGCCCTCATGCGGACTCAACTCAGTATTCGTTGACCCGGGGCAAACCACCGACACGCGAATATTCTGCCCGCGCAATTCCTCCGCGACCGAATAGCTCAAACCGTTCAATCCCCACTTCGACGCCGCGTACGCAGCGCCATTCGGCAAAGCATTCTTTCCTGCCAGCGAAGAGATATTCACCACGTGTCCGCCGCCGGATTTCGCCATCAACGCCGCAAACGCGCGAATGCAGTAGTAGACGCCGCGCAAGTTCGTATTCAAAATCTTGTCCCAAGTTTCGGGATCGAGCGACGCCAACGGCGTCTTAAATCCGCCTATTCCGGCGTTGTTCACCAGAACATGAGTTGCACCCAGTTCGCGCTCCACTTTCTGTGCCATCGCCGTCACGGATTCCAGTTTGCTGACATCGCACTCCGCCACCACAGCCTTTCCGCCGGCTTTCGTTACTTCTTGCGCAACCTGCTCCAGGTGGCTGCGCGTCCTCCCCGAAACCACCACCGTGGCGCCCATCCCCGCCAGCTTCTGTGCAATAGCAGCGCCAATGCCTTTTCCCGATCCGGTAACCAGCGCAACCTGTCCCGCCAAAGGTTTTTCCAAGGCCTATCCTCCACTTTCGGGCCATCGCTGCAACCATCCGCGAGGCCCGTATTTCGCATCTTAACAAGATGGGAGCGGGCTCATATGGCAAAGAAACTTGCCTTCGAAGGATTCCATACTTATAATCCCGCTCACCGGAATAACGTTGGCCATCTTGCAGTTACAAGGTGCGCCGAGGCTTCCGGCCCCACACATGGGAACGTAGACCATGTTCTAGAACATTCCAGGAAGTCTCGGGTTTATACCTGGAAGATGTTGCCGTCGCTGAATTTTCCCAAAGATTTAAGGAGCCTTCGAATGAAGAATATTTTAGTGGCGATTGTGCTTGGCATGGCAGGATTCGCAGCAGCACAACAGCCGGCAACCCCGGCGCAACCGGCTGCCGCGCCCGCCGCCGCTTCCCCTCAAGCCCCGCAGCAGAAAAAAGAAATCAAAGACCCTGCGGAATATAACGCCTACGTCGGCGCCGTGCAGCAGACCGATCCCAATGCAAAGATCAGCGGCCTCGAGGCTTTCCTGGTCCAATATCCTAATAGCGTAATGAAGGATGATGCCCTCGAACTTCTGATGGGCTCTTACCAGCAGTCGGGGAATGCGGCCAAGATGTCGGAGACCGCGAACAAACTTCTGCAGTCAAATCCCAACAATGTCCGTGCACTGGCGCTGCTTGCCTACACCGAGCGCACCCAGGCGCAAGGTGGAGTCAATGCCCAGCAGAACATGGCTGACGCTATGATCCACGGCAAAGCCGGACTCGCGGCTCTCGACAGCTTCAAAAAGCCGGACGGCATGTCCGACGCCGACTTCGACAAATTGAAGGTACAGATGGCGGGCATCTTCAATTCCGCCGTTGGCTTGGGCGCGCTGACTGCGAAAGATTATCCGACCGCGCAGACCGCATTGAAAGCGGCTGCCGACGCCACTCCCACCGATTTCAGCCTGGTCTATCCGCTGGCCTTGTCTTACTTGCAGCCGGTCCCGCCGGATTACCTCAACGGCATCTGGTACGCCGCGCGCGCTTCGGTGGTGGCTCCAACGCCGCAGTATCAGGCGCAGATTGAAAAGTACGCGCGTTCGCAATACGTGAAGTACCACGGCGCCGACGATGGATGGACCGACGTCCTCGCGCAAGCCAAGGCCAGCCCAACCCAGCCCGCGGGCTTCGCCATCAAACCGGCTCCTAGCCCGGCAGAGCAGGCGCACAACCTGGTGCAGTCCAAGAAACCGGACACCATGGACTTCGCCGAGTGGCAGCTGGTTCTCTCCGAAGGAAGCCCTGAGGATGCCGCCATCGTCTGGGATGCGATCAAAGGCAAACCGCTACAGTTCGCCGCCCAGGTCATCTCCGCGACTCCGACCAAGCTGACGCTGGCCGCCAGCGTCGACGACATCGACAAGAAGATCGCCGATGTCGAATTGACCATGAAAACTACCATCCCTGCCCGCTTGATGCCGAAGGAAGGCGCCGAGACGCAGGTAGAAGGCACTCCCACTTCTTACACACCGAAACCGCTGGTCATGGTGATGGAAGAAGGTGGTTTGCTTAGGGCCGCAACTCCCGCAGCGCCAGCCAAGAAGGCAGCGCCCAGGAAGAAAGCCCGGTAGCCGTATTTTCGTAATTTAGAAAGGCACCCGAAAGGGTGCCTTTTTTGTTTGTTACTAATCGCGTAGAGGCAGGTGTCCTCGCCTGCCCACCACAGAACTTTAACCTTTGGGATCGGCGGGTGAGGACAGCTGCCTCTACGTGAATCCTACCGCGCCAGTTTCTTCTCGTAAGCCGCCGGTCGCGCGCTTCGCGGAGGCCGCTTACTCCCATCTCTCAATTGCCGCACATCGATCTTGAGCTCAGCAATCGTCCGGCTCAGCGTGTTGCGGTGCATGTCCAGCTCGCGCGCGGCGCGGCACTGGTTCCCCTTGTTTTCTTCCAGCACTGTCAGGATGAACTTCTTCTTGAACTCGCGTACTGCTTCCGAGTAGAGAATATTGCTCTTGTACATCTGCATGACCAGTGCTTCGAGCTGATCCTTCACGGTAACTCGCTTTCTTCGTGAAAACTGCCGCGTGCCACTAAATTCTCAGGACACGGGATACTTGTTTTACCGTCCACGACGCAGTAAATCAAGACCCTGATAAAAACGTGCCCGCAATTCCGAAGGCGCTACCCAGATGGCGGCTTGGCCAACTACCTGGAAATATGGCGCCAACTGCGAACCCACCAGCCACTTTGAAGTCGGTGCGAAAGACGTCATCCCGACCAAAAAAATGGAAACCAGCAGGCAGCCTTTCAAACAGCCCAAAGCCGCGCCCAGCAAGCGATCAAAGAAGCTGAGTCCGACTTCCTTCATGGCCCAGCGGGCAATCCTACCCGCAATCCCGGCCACAATCACAACTAAAAAGAAAATAATCAGGAATCCGAAAATGTCCGCCAGCCAGGGAGAGTTCACATACGGCGCAAACGTCCGCGCCACTCTCCAGTACTGCCAGGCGGCCAGCACGTATCCCACAACCAGACCGGCTATTCCAAATGCTTCATGAAAGAAGCCTTCGCTGGCGGCGTGGACAGTGGCCACAAGAACCACGATCAGGATCACCCAATCCGCCAGGTTCACTTCGTTCTCCCACAATTCGCTTTGGATCTAGACATCCAGCTTGCGACCGGTCAGCTGGTGATACGCCTCCAGGTATTTTTCACTGGTTTTGCCGGCCACCTCAGGGGGGAGGGAAGGAGTAGGTGGCTGTTTGTTCCAGTGAATTTCTTCCAGGTAATCGCGTACGTATTGCTTATCGAACGACTCTTGCGCCTGTCCGGGACGGTACTTGTCCGCGGGCCAGAACCGCGAAGAATCGGGCGTCAGAACTTCATCGGCCAAAGTAATACCGGCGGCCGTCCGGCCAAACTCAAACTTGGTGTCGGCGATGATAATGCCTTTGGTCGCGGCATAGTCAGCCGCTTTCGTGTAAACCGCCAGGGTCAGGTCGCGTAGCTGCTTGCTGGCCTCTGCCCCAACCAGTTTCACCGTCTCTTCAAACGAAATATTTTCGTCGTGCCCGGAGACCGCCTTAGTCGACGGAGTGAAAATCGGCTCAGGCAGCTTGTCGGACTCCCTCAGTCCCTTGGGCAGGTCGATTCCGCAAACCTTGCCGTCCTTCTTGTATTCCTTCCATGCGGATCCCGAGATATATCCGCGCACCACGCACTCCACCGGAAACATATCGGCGCGGCGGACAATCATCGAGCGTCCACGAAGCTGGTCGGCGAACTTCTGTAAGGTCGCCGGAAACTTGGTAACGTCGGCTTCCACCAGATGATTCGGGACAACAGCCTTGAGAAACTCGAACCAGAACAGGGAAAGCTGGGTCAGCACCCGGCCCTTCTGCGGAATGCCTGTCGCCAGCACGTAATCAAATGCAGAAATACGGTCGGTGGCGACAAAAAGCAGCTGGTTCTCGTCCATGGTGTAGACGTCGCGAACCTTGCCGCTGGCATGGAGCTTGAGCTCCGGGATGTCGGTTTGAAGAATAACGGGATCGAGTATCTGAGATGCCATGAAGAAATATTACAGGTAAAAATCGTCGCGTATTCTAACCCGCCAGAATTTTTTGTCAACGCCTTCACGCTAAAAGCCTAGTAAATCCGCACTCCGCTGAATGCAAAAAGGTTGACAGTGATCACGACGCCATGAGCGTGCGTCGCAGCGCGACGTTTAGCTGTGGAAAACTTGAGGAGAGTTGAGGAAAAGCGGGGAGGGGTCAGCTACCTTTTCTAGTCCACTTGTCGATCACGCCCTGAACTTCCTCGGAGTGGCGGATTCTCCCCGGTCGGCTTGTTCGATGCCTTTTCGATTTCGGATATTTGCCAGTCGTTGATCTCGTCTGCGGTGGGTTCCGAATTATCGGAAAGGTTTTTGTTCATGGCTAAATGTAACGTCAACAACAAGCCAAATAAGTCGTTGACATCATGATGCCAATTTATTAACATCATGATGTGCGAACAACTCTATCTTTAGACGAAGATGTCTCTAAGCTACTAGAGAAGGAAGTTCGGCGTTCCGGAGTCTCTTTCAAAGAAGTCGTTAACCGGCTTCTCCGACTTGGACTGATGACGGCGAAACATCCGGCTCGAAAACCCTTTGTCGTGGCCCCACGTAAACTAGGGCTTCCGCCTGGCCTAAGCTATGACAACGTTGGGCAGCTGCTGGAGGAGTTGGAAGGTCCGTCGCATCGTTGATCGTCCTCGACGCGAATCTGCTTCTCTATGCGTACGACAGTGCCGCACCAAATCACACTAAAGCCCGCCGCTGGATTGAGAAGATATTTTCTGAGGCCGAACCCGTCGGTTTGCCGTGGCAGACCGTCTCCGCATTCCTTCGCATCATGACGAATCCCAGATTGCCAGGCCAGCGATTAAACGTCGAGGAAGCAGCCGTAGTCGTGGACGAATGGATAGCGCAGCCCGGCATTCGGATGCTCGCACCCGGGGAAGATCACTGGCCGCTGTTCAAACAGATGATTGTGGAAGGCCAGGCTCCCGCTGCGCTGGTTACAGATGCTCACTTGGCCGCGCTCACCATCGAGTTCGGAGGAGTACTTAACACTACTGACCGAGACTTCGCGCGTTTTCCAGGACTGCGCTGGAAGAATCCGCTGGCCTAAGATCAAAAGCCTAAACCACGAAAGATCCTAAGGTGCACAAAGGAAACCCCTTTAGCCATAGAGATTTTCCTTTGTCCCCCTAGTGCCCCTTTGTGGTTAAGCTCTCGGTCCGCAGCGCCTAAGCCGTAGCCCCGAACCTCACCGAAACCAGTTTGGAAACCCCGGGCTCCTGCATGGTCACCCCGTACAGCACCGGAGCAATACTCATTGTCCGTTTGCTGTGCGTGATCAGCACGAATTGTGTCTGCACGCTCATCTCGCGGACAAGCTCAGTGAACCGTCCAATATTGGCTTCGTCCAGAGGCGCATCGACTTCGTCCAGGATGCAGAAGGGCGCCGGCTGATACTGGAAGATCCCGACCAGCAGCGACAGCGCCGTCATGGCCTTCTCCCCGCCAGACAGCAGCAACACATTCTGCAACTTCTTTCCCGGAGGCGAAGCTACTACATCGATCCCGCTCTCCGCGCTATTCTCTTCGTCGGTCAACCGCATGAATGCATGCCCGCCGCCAAACAGCTTTTTGAACGTGGTTTGGAAGTTCTCGTTGATGATGTTGAACGCTTCTTCAAACTTCTGCTTCGAGAAGACGTCAATCTCTTTGATCGTAGCCTGCGTGTTCTGAATCGATTCCAGCAGGTCCTTGCGCTGCGTCTCCAGGAACCCATGCCGCTCGGAAGTCTCTTTGTACTCCTCCAGCGCCATCATGTTCACCGGCCCCATCGCATCCAGCCGCGACCGCATGTCGCGGTAAATCTGGTCTTCAACCACCAACTGCTCGCCTATCACAATCTCAATCGAAGTATCGGCCACCAGTTCCTGCCGTTCGATACCCAACTCGTTCAGGGAAGTTTCAGCCATGTACTGCAAATCGGACTGCAACTTAGCCGCCGCCGCCGTCAACTCCCCTCGACGGTCGCGCGCCGCATCCAGAATCTGCCGCGCTTCGTGCAGGGATGCGTCTATCTCAGCCAGCCGCGCCCGCACCTGTTCCGACTCGAACTGCAACTCTCCATCGCGGGCCTCGCTGGTGCCGCGCTCAGCGTCCAGAGTAACCAGTTGATCGCCCAGTTCCTGGTTTTCATGCGCGCGCTGCAATAGCTCCGTGAACGACCCTTCAATCTGCGCCCGCAAGGCGATGACGCGTTGCCCGAGTTCGCTAACCTGACCTTCAATCCTCTCCAACACCGCCGCTGCGGAACGATGCCGCTCCGCCAGCGTCGCCACACCAGCCATCTTCTGGGAAGCCGCCAGCGCCGCCGTATCGCGCCGCTCGCGCAGTGCCGCCAATTCCACCTGTGCGATGGCGGCATTCTGCTCCAGTTCCTGCCGTCGCTGCTCCGCCTGTTCCAACTCTTCTTTTCGCAACGTTATCGAATTTTCCTGCTGCTGCCGCTCTGAAGACAACCGCTGCAACTCCCGGTTGCATGTTCCGGCACGCTCGCTGACCCTGCCCATCTCAGACTCCAACTGGCGCAACAAATGTCCGGAGGTCATCGCCTGCTTTTCAGCCTCGCGCTTGTCGCCCTCCAGCCGGTCGAGCAGGGAAGTAAGCTCTTTGATTTCGCGGCCCAATGTGAGCACCCGCATTTCTTCGTCGCGCAGCGCATGTTCGATCTCACCCAGCATCCGCAGCACATCACGCAACTCGCGCTTCATCGACAACGGACCTTCCGTCCGCTGCTTGCCGCCCGTCACCGTCACGTTGTGGAAGCATTCGCCCGACTGCGAAAGGAAGAACGCGTCGGGATTCTCCAACGCCAGATCCCGCGCAAACGCCGGATCGGGAACGATGTATCCGTCGCGCAACTTAGGCAGAATTACTTCCAGCGACCGCCCGAATCCATTCAGCACTCGAATCGCACTCTTCAACGGGACCAGTGAATGTGCCGGCGTATTTCCGCGCGCGGCTTCATCCACCGCGAACGAAAACTTGGCCTGCGAATCTTCCGGGTGCACCAGGAACGTCGCCCGCCCATCCACATCATTGCGCAGTACGCGGAGCCCTTCGTCAGCCGCATCCCAGGACTTCACCACCACATAATTCAATTCGTCTCGCAGGAAGTCTTCGACCACAGCTTCGTACCGCGGCTCCACTTCGAGGAAGTCCGCTAATACCCCAGCCGGAGCATGCCCGCCCTGCATTCCACCCGATTGAAACAGCCGCCGAACCGACTCCGTCGAATATCCATGCTCGGCGATGACTGCTTCAAGCGAACCCTTCTTGCCGATCATGGTGGCAAACTCGGCGCGCAAACTATCGAGACGAATCTTGGCTTCGTTCTCCGCCTGCCGCTTCTGATCGAGCGACTGCCGGGTACTCGAAATCTCCG
>DATBAT010000006.1:0-2475 GCA_036271375.1 Terriglobales bacterium | reverse complement strand
CTTTGTCCGTCGCATTGGTGAAGGCATACTCTCCGGCGAACTTCACCACGTAGGTGCTGTACCAGAACAGGACCTTGGCGATGACTGAGGTTGAGCGCGACATTGATGTTGCTGCTCTCGGGCGCGAGTTGGTGGTCCGCCTTGTCTTCGTAAGTCTTGGTGATGGTCTTGCCGCTCCTTCCTTCTGGCCTTCTGGTAACTTTGGGTCTCCGAACTGGTATAAGTTGCGCTGGGGCCCTCGTTCCGCTCACGCGCAAGCGCCTTTACAATAGAGTACTTTGTGTTGTAAAGATATAACTGAGGAAGCCGTTTACCGGAATTTGACAGGATTGCCTCCTCTGGTTCGCGCCACATAGAGCAACTTGCGCGCATCTAACTGAAGAGTAAAGTGGGGTCGAGATGGTGCAGTGTCCGCGTTGTAAAGATCACGACGTTCACGATTCGCTCTGGATGAGCCGGCGCGAACGCTGGTCGTCGATCGTGCTGTTGCGGAAGCCTGCGCGATGCTACGCCTGCATGCATCGCTTCCATACCTGGATTTTTTCCGCGCTCAAGCCGCGCGGCAATCGTTACGCGCGTAAACGCAAATCCAACGTAGCGTAAAACTCAACAGCTCACGAGAAATTACTGACGGAACAAATCTGATCGGCGCGTGAAGCCTACGAGATCCCGCGGTTCGCACCCACAAGAAAAATGGGAGCCACATACACAGACAGGAATGTCTGCGCCGCATTCCCTCGCAAATGAGAAGGCCGCCCGGCAACTCAGGCGGCCTTCTCGTCAAGGGAGAATAGTTCCAAGCGGAAGGCTTGCGACCAGCCGTCAGAACTTGTTGCGAAGATAGTATTGACCCCGGAAGAGGGGTGTCAAGCAAATTTTCCGGAATAAATGCCTTTGTTTTCAGTAATTTACATTAACCAGCACGGAAAAATCAACTTGCCACTTTTTGTCACATTGCACTTGAGCAAGGCCTCTAAACGGCGGATTATCAGAGGCTTAGGGCAAAAAGCGGGCCGGCTCTCAAAGTGAGAAGCAATCAAAGACCCTTAAGTCAGTCGGCCCGCTTGCCGATATTCAGCCGAATGATTTCCACATCCTCGGAGCGGTCAAAAACGCGGTCCGGGAACAGCCGCTTGAGAATAATGCGCACTCCCCCAAATGCAAAGCCCGCCACCACCGCCAACAGCGAAATCACCGCCACGAGAATGATGACGTTCACCAGCAGACTGCCGATGTTGCTGTTGCGATCGAAGTGCGTGTTCTGGTTCCAGGTGACGTCAGGATCGTAGCTCACGGAAGCGAGCAGCGTCTTGGCTTCATCATCGGGAATGTTTCCGGTGACCACCGCGACCAGGCGGCCGGCACGCTTGGCGTAAATTTTTGACGGCTGAACTTGCTGTCCATTGGCGGCGACAGGATGCCACGCCTGAATGGCGCGCAGCCGATTGCCGGCAATCGCAGGCTCGGGATAAGAGATGACGGTGAGCTTCGCGGTGCCGGAGCTGGTGTTGTACTCGGCGCTGGCTACTTCGGCGTCGGTGCTGAAGTCGATGAGGTCAACCGGCAAAGGAGAATCGATGCGCGCAAGACCCACCGGACCCTGCGCGAATCTCACCGACCCCGCATTCATCCCTGCAGTGGGCAAATAGCCGGCGACATTCGGCACGTTAGCGCCGCTACCCTGTGCCTGCGGAAGTTCGCTGGCAAGTTCGCGCAACTCGCCCGGCGACATCGGCGTGAGCCGGTCGAAGTTGATATCCAGCAGAAGATCGCCCTGGCGAAACAGCACATGCTCATTGTTGGAAGCAGCCTGGTCGCCGATGTCTTCTTTCGCCATGTTCGAGCCGCGATAGAAAAGGTAAGCGGCGTAGGCGCCAGTGGCGTCGTCGAAGCGCGCAGCTTTCACGCTCATCTTGCGCCCGGGCTTGGTGTATTCGGCGGTCTCGACCAGGTTGAACTTGTCTTCTTTAAGCAGATCGGCGTAGGCGGGGTCGGCCTTGGCGGGATCGGTGCTCACGTTCGAAGAGGCCAATTGCCATCCGGCAAAAACCTTCGGCAATACTGCCGCTTTCGCAACCGACGCTTTTGGCGGAGCCGCGTAGGCTGCAACCGCGAATAACAATGAAAGTAAGACGAGAAGCCGTTTCATCGGGAACAGAAGAAAACCTCTGCCTATTAGACTACCTTTAAGCCCGCAAAGTTCCCAGAAAGACAGCTTCTACTTGGTTGGAACGGCCGGGGTAGCAGCAAGGCGGTCGCGGACGAAATCCACAATCTCGGGAGTAAGGTACGCGGGCGCCTGGATACGGAAGACGGGCTTGCGCGCAACTGGCTTCATGGAGACCCCCTGCCACGCCGGCGAGCTTAGGTTGGCATTCTGCAGGATGACGGCATCGGCACGGTCGAAAAACTCGCGCGCGGAATCTTTGAAGTCGGGATTGGCGAAGTCGAGGATGGTCAGGTAAAGGTCAGGGC
>DATBAT010000005.1:0-7755 GCA_036271375.1 Terriglobales bacterium | reverse complement strand
GAGAACAACCGGGTGAGCGCCAGTTCCAGCAGCAGGCTGGCGAAGCTCATCACCAGTACGCCGGCGAGAATGCTTTTGGGTACCTCACTCTCTTCTCCGGTTGTGGGCGAAAAAGTAGGGTCCAACTCCGTTTCAACCGCCATTTCTACTAGTCTCCGGTTTCGAGTTGTCCTGAAAAGAATATGCGAGCCACGATTATGACGAAAGTTGTGCCGTCCCTGGGGCTCGTGATGAAAGGGTATTCCGTTATCCGGCCCTCACGTGCCGGGATATGGGATTTTACGCCTTAGGCGCTCTGCGTTGCTGTCCGGAACCCCAGAAACCTCTTCATGGATCCTCACGCCCACTCTTCAGGCGCTAACGTGGCCGTTACTCTTCTTCACTTTTTCATCATCTCCACCACATCCGTGTTATGTGCCGCCGTAATCTTCCATTTCTCCCCGCGGCGCACCAGGACATACGTCATCACTCCGCGGCGCACCTCCGGTGCATTCCAGCCCGGCAGCTTCTCCATCCCGGACATCTCCCAGTGCGCATGCGCCACAGCGATCTCCTCGCTCAATCGTCGGGCATCATGTAGCCGCATCCCGATGACGCTATTCTTCATGAAGGTCGCGTGAATCCGCTGGTATTCCTGCCGCAGCGCCGCCGCCGACCGATGGTGCATTCCCAGCACGTTTACGAAATCCATTGGATCCTCAAACATCGCGATCAACCGGTCGGCGTCATGGGCGTTCCATGCCCGCTCGTGCTCCGCCACCACTTCGGCAATTTCCGATTCAATCGCATCGTGTGTTCCCTCAACCATGACAATTCGCTCCCTTCAGGCTTGGCCGCGCTTTTCCAACCGCCGTTTGGCCCTGAATTGACCCGCTTACTGATTACCTTCCTCCTGCTTCTGTGCTGTCAAGCCCGGTGCCCTATATAGCTCTGGATGACACGGTCGTATAATTGCTTCAGCCCCTGTAGGGGACTCGTTTATATCGAAATCCCTTCATCTCGGCCCACTCAATGACGGGCTGCCCTTCTTTGATCGGTTGATTCGTGTATCGTGTCCGTTACTTTTACGTTGAGGAATTCCCCGTGCCGCTACGCTCCTTGTTCGTTCGCCTTCCTGTGGTTTTCGCTTTGCTAGTCACTTCAAGTCTTTCCGCCCAACGCCTGCCCAAGACTGTCGTACCCGAGCACTACCAGCTCCGCTTTACTCCAGACTTGGGGCCAGACATGGCGCAAAACACCTTCGCGGGCGAAGAGACCATCGACGTCAAGGTTGCCGAGCCGACCAATCAGGTCACGCTGAACGCCATCGAGCTGCAGCTACGGGAAGTGACGATCACGAGCGGCGGCCGGAGCCAGACTGCGACTGTCGAGGCCAATGAGAAAGACCAGATGGTCACTCTGAAGGTGCCTACGCCATTGCCCGCGGGCGCGGCGCAGATTCACATTGTCTTTTCCGGAATCCTGAACAAGGACTTGCGCGGCTTTTATTCGAGCGAAGTGGATGGCAAAAAGATCGCGGTCACACAATTCGAATCCACCGACGCCCGCCGTGCTTTCCCCTCCTTTGACGAGCCGGCGATGAAGGCCACCTTCGACATCACCATTGTCGCGCCGACCGGCGACATGGCCATCTCTAACGGTAAAGTTATTTCCGACACTCCCGGCCCGGAAGCCAACCAGCACACGGTGAAATTCGCCACAACGCCGAAACTCTCAACTTATCTCGTGGCCATGATTGTCGGCGATTTCGCTTGCGTTAGTAGCGAGTCAGAGGGCGTTCCCATTCGGGTCTGCGCTCCGCCGCCAGGAGAGAAGCTCGGCGATTTTGCGCTTTCGGTTGCGAAGTTCGACATCCATTACTACAACAGCTATTTCGGCGTTCCGTATCCCTTCGGCAAGCTCGATCTCATTGCCATCCCAGACTTCTCTGCCGGGGCCATGGAAAATGCCGGAGCTATCACCTTCCGCACCGCTGTATTGATCATCGATCCTAAGTCTGCGACAGAACGCGCCAAGAAGAACGTAGCCGTTGACGTGACGCACGAAATCGCCCACCAGTGGTTCGGCGACCTGGTGACCATGCAGTGGTGGGACGACGTTTGGCTGAACGAAGGCTTCGCCACCTGGATGGAACCGAAGTCGCTCGAGGCGTGGCGTCCGCAGTGGAAGATGTCGCTGTTCGGCGTTTACGAGAACGGCCGCGTCATGGACCAGGACTCGGCGGAAGCGACGCGCCCGATTCATGCCGGGGCGGCGAACACTCCCGATGAGATCGCGCAATTGTTCGATGGAATTTCGTACCAGAAAGCCTCGGCGGTGTTGCGCATGGTGGAAACCTACGTGGGCGAAGACCAGTTCCGCGACGGGGTGCGCAACTACATCCACGCGCACGCCTATGGCAATGCGACGGCGGCAGATTTCTGGAGCGCCATTACCGAAGCCACCAAGAAGCCCGTGGATAAGATCATGGAGCCGCTGGTGATGCAGCCGGGCGTGCCTATGGTCAGTGTTTCCGCGAGGTGCGAAGGACAACAGACGAAGGTCAGCCTGGCGCAGCGGCGTTATTACGCCAACTCCAAAATGATGGAGAAACCCTCCAGCGAAATCTGGGAGCTGCCGGTGTGTTTCAAGTCTGCTGATGGCGGGCGGGAGTGCCATCTGCTGTCGAAAGAGAAAGACGAACTGACTCTGCAGGGATGCCAGCCGTGGGTCTTTGCGAACGCAGGCGGCACGGGATATTACCGTTCCGCTTACGATGCCAAGTTGTTTTCGGCGTTGCAGTCGAATGCGGAAACAGCCCTGAATCCGGCGGAGCGCCTGTCGTTGTTAAATGACGAATGGGCTGTCGTAAACGCCAATCGCGGCGGCGTAGATGATTATCTACACCTGGTACACCAGTTCCGGAACGATCACACTCTCTACGCCTGGGCCCAAATTCAAGACACGCTGACCAACATCGACGATCATCTGCTTTCCCCGGCGGATGGTGATAGGTTCCACGCCTGGGTGCGTGACCTAGTGACTCCGTTGGCGCACGACCTGGGGTGGCGTCCGAAAACGGGCGAAGCCGAAAACGACCGTTCGCTGCGGCCACTCGTGTACTCGATACTGGGCCTCACCGGCCGCGACGAATCTGTGCTCGCGGAGGCCGAACCCATGGCGCGCAAGTATTTGCAGGGCGCGCCAGATGCCGTCGATCCCAGCATGGTAGATGTAGCGTTACGCCTGGGGGCCTTCCACGGCGACAGCAAACTTTACGATCTTTATGTCAGCAGCCTTCCCAAACAATCGACTCCACAGGCGTATCGCAGCCTGCTCGATTCGCTCACTTACTTTCAACAACCCGAGCTGATCACGCGCACGCTAGACTTTTCTCTCTCCGACCAGGTGCGTGCGCAGGACACGCCGCTGCTGCTCGGCTACTGGAAAGACACGCATCCTTCGCCTGAAGTCTGGAACTTCGTGCACACTAACTGGACGGCGGTTGCGAAAAAGTTAACACCCGGCTACTACTCGTTCGTGCAGACTCTTCCGGCGGCGTTTCAGTGCTCAGAGACGGACCGGCAACAGGCGGCAGCGTTTTTCCATGAACATCACGTCGAAGGCGCCGATTTGCAGGAGCGCCAGGCGCTGGAGTCGATTGACGATTGCGTGGCGTTGAAGCAGCAGCAGGGAGCGCGACTGGCGAAATTTCTCGAGCAGTCGCCCGCGGAACATGCCGGCGCGCAATAACAAACGAACGGGCCGCTTCGTGGGCGGCCCGTTTTAAATCGCAAGCAGTTTCGGATTACTTCATGGCCTTGATTTCCGAGACCAGAGTCTTGATCTGATCGGCGCTCAGCTTATCGCCGAATTCCGGCATTTTCGGGGGGCCGGGCTTGCCTTTGGTGATGGTGTCGGTCAGTTCAGCTTCGCTCTTGGCGGCTGCGTCTTTCAACGGCGGCGTTTTCAGCGCGGCTTTGCCGGCGCCATCGGCCCCGTGGCAGATCGCGCACTTGGTCTTGTAAACCGGATCGGCGGTGAGATCCGCGGCCATCGCGACGCTGCTCGCCAGGGCTAGGCCAGCCAAAATAGCTACGTATTTCTTCATCGTTTGCTCCTGCGGAAATTTGTAAAAACCAGCATCACCAGCCTTAGCCGACCGGAAACCCGGTTCCGTGATGACGGCCACCCATCTTAAGGGCAGGGAAGCGTTCCGGCAAGTGCGCGAAGCTGTTGTACAAACGGTTTTTCTGTAGATAATTGGCCCACCGCTCCAGGAACGTATCGCGAAACGAAGGAAACCGCGTCATCATGAGCAGCCCTAATCCCACTTTCGACCGGCAGAAGCATTTCAAACAAGTGGCCGCCGAAAAGGCCGCCGGATTCGTTCAGTCCGGCATGATCGTCGGGCTCGGCACCGGCTCGACCGCCATCTACGCAACACGCAAAATCGGCGAGTTGCTGAAGACTGGCACACTCAAGGACGTTATCGCCATCGCCACTTCGCACCGTACCGATGAGGAAGCTCGCTCGCTCAACATCCCGATGATGGACGATTCCGTTCCGCGATCGATCGACATCACCATCGACGGCGCCGATGAAGTCGATCCGCATTTCCAACTCATTAAGGGCGGAGGCGGCGCCTTGCTGCGCGAGAAAATCGTAGCCCAGGCCAGCGCCCGCGTCATCATCGTGGTGGATGAAAGCAAGCTGTGCGAGCGGCTGGGTAAATTCCCGCTTCCCGTGGAAGTCATGAACTTTGGCTGGCGTTCGCAGTCGCAATTCATTGAAGCTCAGGGCGCGAAAATTTCCGTTCGCAAGAATCCCGATGGCACCACTTACCTTACCGACTCCGGCAACCTGATTCTCGATTGCCACTTCGGCTCCATTGCCGACCCGCCTGCCTTGGCACTCCAACTGGGAGGTAGAGCGGGCATCGTGGAGCACGGGCTGTTTCTTGGAATCGCCAGCGAAGTAATTGTGGCTGGGGAACATGGCCTGCGCGATTTGACGCAGCCGGAATAGCCGACGACTGCGATCGGTCCTGTCAAATCCCAGTCCGGCTCGAAATCTTACCAACTCGATCGTTACAAACAAAAATGGCCAGACGGTTTCCCGTCCGGCCACTTGTTCTGGTTTCCCGTTTACTTCTGCGGAGGCGTGGTTCCCGGGGTTGTTCCAGGAGTGTTGCTGGTGGTTCCCGTTCCCGGAGTGGTGGTCGCGCCAGGCGTGGCGGTGCCGCTGCCCGGAGCAGGAGCTGTCGTGGAAGGTGTCGAGTTATCGACGCCCGTGGTGCTGTTGGTGCTGGAGCCAGTGTTCGCGTTCGGGTTGGAATTGTTGTTAGTTCCCGCCGCGCCAGTGGTATCGCTGGTGGTACCCGAACCCGCAGTACCCGCAGCATTCGGAGTCGCACTGGTGGTGCCTGAGCCAGCCGTGCCGGCCGCGCCCGTCGTCGGGCTGGTGGGGCTCATGCTGCCGTTCTGGTCGGTACCAGCGGTTCCGGGGGTTGTTGACGTTCCCGTCTGCCCGGTGGTGCTGGTGGTGCTATTGGTTCCGGTGGTGGTGCCGCTGGTCCCGGCCTGACCGCTGGTTCCCATCGAACCGGAGGTGCCGTTCTGTCCTGCGGTTGTGCCGGCGGCGCCCGTGGCCCCGGTGCCTGTGCTCGCGCCCGCCGCGGTGCCCGCCCCGGCCTGCGCCATTGCCCACGCTGTTGCCGCCAGCAACAGTACGCCTGTCATCAACGCTTTACGCATTTGTTCTCCTTTAAGTTTTCAGTGCGGATATTCCGGAAATGGCACTCCGCCCCTGGTTTGGACATAGGGTTCGATGGAAGGGGGCGCGCGGTGGATGCCCGTTTTCGGCAGCTACTCGCGATGTTGTATTGTTACTGCGTTTTGAATTAACGATTGCCGGCAGGAGAGAAGATGCGCATGTTTCGAACATGGAAGTTGGTTCTAGTGGGCTCATTCCTGATCGCGCAACTCTCGCTGGCTGAACCCGCGAAAAAATCCACGCCAGAGAAGCTGCGCTTTGAAGTCAGCTTCCCGGCTTCGCAAAGCGAGAAGCCGCTCGACGGCCACATCATGCTGGGTCTCTCGAAGAACGACAAAGACGAGCCACGTTTTCAGTTGGACGAAATCGAGGCCGAGAGCCAGCAGTTTTTCGCGATTGACGTGGATGGCCTCGTTCCCGGCAAGGCCGCTGTAATCGACGCGACATCTCCAGGGTATCCGATCAAGAGCTTGGCTGATTTGCCCGCCGGCGATTACTACGTGCAGGCGGTGCTCAACGTGTATGAAACTTTCCATCGCGCCGATGGACACACCGTGAAGCTGCCTCCGGATATGGGCGAAGGCCAGCAGTGGAACAAGAAGCCCGGCAATCTCTACAGCAAGCCGCAGAAGCTGCACGTGGATGCTAACGGTGGCGTTATACGAATTTCGCTGACCGAGAAGATTTCGCCGATTGAGCCGCCCAAAGACACCAAGTTCGTGAAGCACATTCGCATCCAGAGCAAGCTGCTCAGCGAGTTCTGGGGACGTCCCATGTTCATTGGCGCTTATGTGCTGCTGCCAGATGGATTCAACGAGCATCCCAATGCGCATTATCCGGTGGTGGTTTATCAGGACCACTTTTCGCCCGACTTCCGCTTCTTCAGCGACGAAGCTCCGAAAGCGGACTTAAAAGGTCGCGAGCTCGAGTTTGCGAGATTCAAGTACCAGATGTATCTCGACTGGACCAGCGGGCGGCTGCCGCACGTGATTATTGTCGATCCTATTCATCCGAATCCTTATTACGATGATTCTTATGCGGTGAACTCCGCGAACGTGGGCCCATACGGCGATGCGATCATGAAGGAGCTGTTGCCCGAAGTGGAAAAGCAGTTCCGCGCCATCGCGCAGCCGTGGGCGCGCGTGCTCGTAGGCGGTTCAACCGGCGGATGGGAGACGCTCGCGGACCAGGTGTTCTATCCCGATGACTTCAATGGCGCGTGGACCTTCTGCCCCGATCCTATCGACTTCCATGCCTATCAAGCGGTGAACATTTACGACGACGCGAACGCATTTTGGGTGGAAGGCCAGTGGAGCAAAATTCCGCGCACTGAGATGCGCGATACAAAAGGCAACGTTCTGGCAACAATGGAGCCGACGGTTCGTCGCGAGGAAGTGATGGGCACGCACGGTCGTTCAACCGAACAGTTCGGCATCTGGCAGGCGGTGTTCAGTCCTGTGGGCTCGGACGGCTATCCAAAACCGATCTGGGATCCGGCGACCGGCGTGATTGACAAAGATGTCGCGAATTACTGGAAAGAGCATTACGACCTGACGCACATCATGGAACGCGACTGGGCCACGCTCGGCCCCAAACTCAGCGGCAAGCTGCACTTCGCCGTCGGCGACATGGATACCTGGTACCTGAACAACGCAGTCCATATTTTCGACGAGTTTACGCATAGCGCCGCGAACCCGTATAAAGTCCCTGACTTCGATTATGGCGCCGGAAAACCGCACTGCTACACCGGTGGTGCAAATGTCGGCGTCTTCGAAGCTGTGGGCACGGTGTTCCAGCGGGTGCTGCCGAAGATGACGGAGCAGATGAAGGCTACGGCGCCTAAGGGTGGGGATATGAGTTGGGAATATTGAAAAGAGGGCAGAAAAGTCAAAGACGTTCGCGCAACTTAATCGCCCGCCCGGGCGAAAACGTGCTCCGGGTCTAACGCAAATCTGGCATTGTTGAGTTCAGCCTCGATATTTTGCTCAGAAACTCTACTCT
>DATBAT010000004.1:0-2648 GCA_036271375.1 Terriglobales bacterium | reverse complement strand
TGGAAACACACCACCAGCCAATGGCCCATGGTCAGAGCTATATTGAATGGAATATCGCGAGACTCTTTCATGGCCAGGCACCGTGCAAATCACGTAAACATCGCGTATGCACCCGACACTAGAGCGGCTGCGAATGCGCTCGCAGTCAAGGCGGCGATGTTCGACGCGCTTAGGGTGCGCGTGCATTTGTGCGGCACGGTGGAATTTGATTAACTGCCACCGGTTTCCCACTCCACCGAGGACTGCACACCATTCATGACCATCAGCGGAAGCGTCATCAGAAGCACACTGGTCGGCGCGTTGGGGGGACTGCTATTCGGGTTCGACACCGCGGTCATCTCCGGCACCACTCACGCATTAACGCTCACCTACCATCTGACGCACTTTCTGCTGGGCGTGACCGTATCCAGCGCTTTGGTGGGAACTGTCGTCGGCGCGTTGACTGCTGCCATCCCCGGACAAAAATATGGCCGCCGGGACAGTCTTCGCGTGATGGCGATCTTCTATGTCATCTCCGCCCTTGGTTGCGCCTTTGCATGGAGTTGGTCTGCGCTGATTTTCTTTCGTTTTATTGGCGGCCTCGGCATTGGCGGCTCTTCAGTTCTGGGACCCATGTACATTGCGGAAATGGCGCCTCCCAAGTGGCGCGGACGCCTGGTGGGCAGCTTTCAGGTCAATGTTGTTGCCGGCATCCTGCTGGCGTATCTCTCGAACTTCCTGATTGCCCGGCTGCAACTCGGCGAAGCGGAATGGAGATGGCAACTCGGCATCTCCGCGGTTCCGGCGTTATTGTTTCTTGTCGCCTTGTTCGGAATTCCGCGCAGCCCACGATGGCTGGCCATGCAGTCAAATCTGAAGGAGGCGCTGCAAGTTCTTCGCCTCTCCGGCGTCGAGGATCCGCAGCAGCAATTGGACGATATTGTCGCGTCCATTCATCTGGAGCGGTCTTCGCCCGCGGATCGGCTGTTTTCGCGGCAATATCGTTTCCCCGTGTTTCTCGCCATTACCGTCGGAATGTTCTGCCAATTGTCGGGCATCAACGCGATTCTCTATTACCTGAATGACATTTTTGCAATGGCCGGCGCCAGCAAAATCTCCGGCGATCTGCAGGCCGTTGCTGTGGGAGCCACTAATTTGGTGGCAACATTGCTTGCGATGACCATGATCGATCGATTTGGCCGCAAGAAACTGCTGCTGGTGGGAACCGTCGGGCTCACAATTTGCCTGTCGGCAATCTCGTATGTCTTTGTCACTCACCGGCACCTGCATTGGCTGGTGTGGCTGCTGATGGCCTATATCGCCTGCTTTGCGGTTTCGCAGGGCGCGGTGGTCTGGGTATATATCAGCGAGGTGTTTCCGAATCGCGTGCGCGCCAAAGGCCAGGGCCTGGGAAGCTCGTCCCATTGGATTTCAAACGCCGTCATTTCGCTCGTGTTCCCCATCATGGCGGGCAGCTCTGGAGCGTATCCGTTCATCTTTTTTGCCGCGATGATGGCGCTAGACTTCTTCCTGGTTCTATTCTTCTACCCGGAAACAACCGGCATCTCTTTGGAAAAGATGGAACACAAGCTTGGCATCGATTAAGTAAACGCGACGCGGGTCACGCAACAAAAAACGCACGGGATTATTTCTTCGGTGTTTCGCTGGGCTCTGGATTGTGCCAGCCGCCGTCTTTCGCGATCAAAGTATCCGCGGCTTTCGGTCCCCAACTGCCTCGCTTGTACGGCAGCGCACGGTGATGTCTCTTCAGAACGGGTTCAACCACCGCCCATGCTGCCTCCACCGAGTCTTCACGAGTAAACAGCGCACCATCGCCCTTCATGGCATCGCTCAACAGCCGCTCGTACGGGCTTTCCGTGCCCACTTGCTCCTCACTCAGGAACAACTCTCTCGGCTCGCCTTTGAATTCCTCCCCCGGGAGTTTCACTCGCGCGGCCAGCGCAATCGCCGAGTCAGGAGAGAGCCGGAAGCGCAAATAATTCGACCGATCCGTGGCCGGCGCAGAATCCGAGAATAGTTTTTGCGGCGGCGGCTTCAACTCCACCATCACCTCGGTGGCGGTGTCTGCCAAATACTTGCCCGACCGCAGATACCAGGGAACGCCGTCCCAGCGCCACGAATCGATCATCAGGCGCAGTGCGCAAAATGTTTCAACGTCGGAATTCTTCGCCACCTCGGGCTCTTGGCGATACCCGTCGTACTGGCCGCGAACCAAATCTTCCGGCCGGAGCGGGCGCATTGCCTTGAAGACTTTCGCTTTCTCGGCGTGCACTGCGCCGAAGTCGCGACCGGCGGGCGCTTCCATCGCCAGCAACGCCACAATCTGGAACAGATGATTTTCAATCACGTCGCGCAAACATCCGGCGGTTTCATAAAATGCGCCGCGATCCTTCACGCCAAAATCCTCTGAAAGCGTGATCTGCACACTGGCTACATAATTGCGGTTCCATATCGGTTCCAGAAACGAATTCGCGAAGCGGAAATAGAGGATGTTCATGATCGCTTCTTTTCCCAGGAAGTGATCGATGCGGAAGATAGAGTCTTCAGGAAACACGGATCGCGCGACCCGATTCAATTCCCGCGCCGAGGGCAGGTCGCGACCGAAGGGCTTCTCCACAATCACGCGCGCCTGGTCGGCCAATTTGGCT
>DATBAT010000003.1:0-11485 GCA_036271375.1 Terriglobales bacterium | reverse complement strand
GGTTGCCGATGTATACCAGGCGTTGTCAGAGAAACGTCCTTATCGCGAATCGCTGCCGCATGAAGTAGTGATGGGCATCATGGACAAAGACGCCGGCACCCGCCTGGATGCCACGTGTTTGGATGTGCTGCGGCCGAATGGGGCGAACGTTGCAGAAGAAGTCAAGATCAAGACCGCCGCTGTCTAAATGTGGGTCGGGCACTCTTGCCCGACGGCGGTGGCACAAACCTTGCCGGGTCCATCTCAAAACTTTTAAGTAACCTGCCTATTTATGCAGGCGGACATGAGTGTCCGCCCTACATTTCTAGAAGGCGCTGCCGCCACCGCCACCGAAGCCGCCACCTGAAAACCCGCCGCCACCGCCACCGAAACCTGATCCACTGGAACTTGACCTTGGGGCGGAGGCAAAGGTCTGGCTCATGTCGCTCGACATGGCGTGCATGGAATTTGAGAAGTAGAGCGGATTGAATCCGCTGTAGCCGTTAGGCGAGCTGTACCAACTAGGTTGACTCTGAATGATGCCGGCAAAGGCCTTGGCCCAGTTGTGTTCGACTCCCAGCGCCATCGCGTAGGGCAGATATTTTTCGAAGGTGTCGGGCGGCATGCGCTTCAGCCGATCCGCATCGACCCGGTTCATGAATTCCTGAAAACCCAGGACGGCAATTCTGGTGCGCGCGCCTTCCATGGTGCGGGCGCTCATCTCTCGCGCGAAGAGCCAGAAAATAAAGACCGAGATCGCTCCCATACCAATCAGCAATCCCGCTGAGTTAAAGATATCTTTGATCCCCAGCCACTGCATCAGCGCGAACGGCGCTATAGCGAGGAGCCCTCCCCCAAGGCTGTAAGCGTTGGCGGAATCGGGATCGAGCGTGTACATGCCTTTGCTCTTCAGGGCCGATTTGATGTCCTGCTTCATGATGGGTAACGCCCGGTAGAAATGATTTTTCAGGCTGGAAAGCTTTACGTCGGTGTCGAGGCCGAAGACGTTCGTCATCATCACGCTCTCGTGCGGAGCCAGCTTGCCCCACTGATCGCGCGGTTTGAGCAGATGGAAGGTGTAGTCCTTGTGATGAAAAACGAGCATCGTGGTGTCGACGGTCTCTTCGATCTTCAGGTAACCGCGCACTGCAAGATCGACTAGCGTCGATGTAATGTCGCGGGGATGAATCACGTCATCGATCAGGGTGCCGGCTTCGGCGGGCGTGAAGCCCGTTGGCGGCTCATACATGGGGGCGACCGAACGTCCGGGATCGGGATCGCGGCCCTTGTACCACCAGATGGTGAACATCACCGCGAACGTGACGAAGGGTAGGAAGACGATGGGATTGCTGCCCACAAACCAGGCGATCCTGGTGAGGGCACCGGGTTCCTCAAGGATCCCTTTGGGAAGATAAATGTCGACAGTCATGCCGCCGCGCATGGGCAGCGGATTAGTAGTCTCGAAAACGACGTCAGAGTTTTTTATTTCGGTGGTGGCATCGCGCTCGGCTGCGCCATAGACACCGGTGTAGGCCTGGGCCCGCAAAGATCCAGCGGCAGCCGGCGGGAAGCTCACACGCGCGACCGCGTGATCGATGGGAACCGGCCAGTCGTTTCCGGTGACGTTCCAGTAGAACTCGTCGTGGTCGGGAAAGTAACGCGTACCGTTGCGGACCACATATTCGATGTCGACGAGCTTGTTGGTGTCGACTGCGTCGGGGAGGTAGATTTTTAGATCGCGAAAGCCCTTTGAAGTGCTGGTTTCGTACTTGAGCTTCTTGCCGTTGCCATCCGTGACGCCAGTGACATTGAAAAACAGGGTGTAGTTGGTGCCGCCGGGGCCGGGATAGTCGACCGGAATGGTGCGGTGAATGCCGTGCCACTCGCCGATGAAAACCAGATTGATGCGCTCGTGGACAACGGCTGAGCCGTCTTTGGTGACGACGATGGTGTCCTGGTAGTCGGCGATGCGCCAGCTCTTGGCCAGCGCGGGCGTGGCAAAGAGCGCCAGCACAAAACAAATACGCGCGAGCAAATGTGGAGCGGACACTCCTGTCCGCCTGCATAAACGGGCAATCCAGTTAAAAATTTTGAGAAGGCGGAGTCTGTGTCGTCCTCTGTCGGGCAAGAGTGCCCGACCCACATCAAAAACTCGACCCACATCTTGGTGACAGAACCGATATTGAGTCATCTTGTCAGAACTTCACTGCCACCGGTTCGCGATCGGCCGCCGCAGTTTCGAAGAATTGCTTCTGCTGGAAGCCGAACATTCCCGCCAACATATTTGTTGGAAACGATTGGATCTTCGTGTTCAGGTCACGCACCACCGCGTTGTAGTAGCGGCGGGAATTCTGGATAGTGTCTTCGGTCGAGTTCAACGACCCTTGCAGTTGAGTGAATTCTTCCGAGGCTTTGAGCTGGGGATAATTTTCCGCAACCGCCATCAATGTGGTGATGGCGCCGGTGAGTTGGGTTTCCGCCGCGGCTTTTTCCGCCGGGGTCCCGGCTTTCATGGCCTGGGAGCGCAATTGGGCGATGTTTTCGAATGTCCCTTTTTCGTGGGCGGCGTATCCCTTTACGGTTTCGACCAGGTTGGGAATCAGATCGTGGCGGCGCTTGAGTTGTACGTCGATATCCGACCAGGCGTTGTCGGCGCGCACGCGGAGTTGTACCAGGCTGTTGTACATCCCGATGAGGATGAAGACGATGACGACGAGAACGCCTAAGATGATCCAGGCCATGGTGCCCCCTTGGGTGCGGAAATGCGAACTATGGGGGACGTTAACATAGGCGGGTAGGCGGTGCAATTCGTGGATGCATGGCGACTGATCACAGAGAACCAACCGCATGCCGTCGACAATTCCTTTAGTCCCCTATGGTTATGGGGATTGTGGGCATGGCACTTTAGTTAGGCTTGTCGGCCCAAAAGAGTCATGACATCATGGGGCCGCGGCGTGGCATCATAATGAAAGCGATAATGCCTACTTTGCGTCCGAAAACTCTGTTGATGTGGGCGGCGGCCGTAATGCTGACGCTCGTTCTGCATACTCCCTTACACGCTCAAACCTGCCTGGGCGCCGCCGACATGGACGCCGCTTCGCGCACCGCGCTGACTGACACAGGCCAGCGCTTTTTCGGCATGGTCTCAAGCGGGGACGTGGTCGCGCTGCGGCTGAATACGATCGCCAGCCTCGCGGCGAACTATGCCGGGATTGAAGCAGCGGTGAAGGACAACCAGCCGACTTTGTCGGGCGGGAAGGCGACAGTGCGTCCTCCGTTTTTGTTGAAGATGGAGGCTAATGGTTCGGGCGAGCGCGCTGAGTTTTTGTGCGGCGTGTTTGGCGCCAACGGGCAGACGGCCGACAGCACGGTGTTTGTGATTCCGAATCTGCCTCCGGGAAATTATGCCGTGGTCATTCTCGATGTCGGGACGGGCAAGGGACCGTACACGGTTTCGTTCGTATTGCAGCAGGAGGGCGGGGTTTGGAAGCTGGGCGGATATTACGTGAAGGCAGTACAGTCTAAGGGACACGACGGCCTATGGTTCTCCGAGCAGGCGAAGCAGTTCAAAGCTAAAGGTCAGATGCACAACGCCTGGTTCTATAACTTGCAGGCGCGCGAAATGCTGGTTCCGGTGCCGTTCATGAGCACGCAGATGACGGACAGGCTGTATGACGAATACCAGAGCGTGAAGCCCGCAGATCTGCCTCCGTTTGATTTGACGATACCGGGGAAGACGGTGCGGGTCACCAACCTGTTTCCTCTGACCGTAGGAACGGATTTAGACGTGGTGGCGAAGTATCAGACGGAAAGCGTCGCCGACACCGGCAAAACTTTTCAAGACAACGTCGCGGTGATGAAAGCACTGCTGGTGAAGTTCCCGGAATTGCGCGACGCGTTTGATGGCGTGGTGGCACGCGGCGTGGAAACCTCCGGACGCGACTACGGCACGCTGCTGCCGATGAAGGACATTCACTAGTCTTGGTTGTGTTCTTTTGCGGGTGCTTGCGGACAAAAAAATGCCCCTGAGTCTTTCGGGGCCACCCGGAGAGAGTTTTGGCTGGCCTGGGACTTCAGGGGACTTTAGCTTCGTTTCTGCCTACCTACATAGACTCCGATCCGCGGAAAAAGAACGTAAAGAACGGTAAATTCCAGGTAACAAATTGTGAACTGCCAGGCGGGGGTGAGTTCGTCGTCTTCCAGCGATTCATGTGAGCTTGAGATGCTGCTGGCATCGTCCTTAACCTCAGAGGGCACGCGGGCGCGATGCTAAACTACGCGTCGCGATGGCCGCATCACCTAACCCGCCAAAGATCGCCCGCTTCGCCGTCTTCGAAGTTGACGTCACTGCGGGAGAGCTTCGCAAAAGCGGCGCGAAAGTCCGCCTGCAAGAACAGCCATTCCAGTTGTTGCTGGTGTTGTTGGAAAACGCTGGCACTTTGCTATCTCGCGAAGAACTCCGCCAGAAACTGTGGGCCGAAGACACCTTCGTCGACTTCGATCACAGCCTTAACACGGCGGTAAATAAAATCCGCGAAGCTCTGAAGGATTCCGCCGCCAGTCCTCGATACATTGAGACCGTCGCCCGCAAGGGATACCGCTTCGTCGCACCAGTCGAATGGGCCGGCTCTCCCACCGAGCCCAAGGTCCATACCGATCTCGACATCCCTCAGCCCAACCGCACACCGGTTCGACTGCTTTTCTCAGCAATCCAAATCATGTACCTGGTTTTCTATCTGTGTGCGCTTTTTTTGCTGTCCTCAATTGACCGCCTGGGAGAAAGTTTTCTTGGCCGCCACGGTTGGATCATCACCATCCTCGTCCTCGTCACCGCAGGCGCGGGCATTCCGTTGCGCTGCTACCTTCTCTCCGCGGTCGCCTTCGACTACCGCCGCCTCGGAGAAAAATTCCGCCGGCTCTTCCTTCCCATTCTCATTCTCGATCAACTCTGGGCCACCGCCCCTTTCTTGTTGGCAAACAAAATCGGCTTCGGCGCCGCCTTCGCCGCCACCGCACTGCTGCTCTACGTGCCATTCTCGGAGCGCACGCTGCTGCGAATGGCTTACCCTGTGCTAGGCTCGGATCATGGCCAACCTGGTCACGCAACCTAAGACTTTCCTGAGCGATAAAGTCGGCCATTTCACCGAGTCGGTCATCCGTGAAATGACCCGCCAGGCGCTGCTTTACGGCGCAGTCAATCTGTCGCAGGGCTTCCCGGATTTTCCCGCTCCCGCCGAAATCAAGCTCGCCGCGCAGCAAGCCATCGCCAACGACGTAAACCAATACGCCATCACCTGGGGATCGAAAACTCTGCGCAACGCTATCGCCGCGCACGCGCTCCAGCACCAGGGGATCAAGGCCGATCCGGAAACTGAAATTACCGTCTGCTGCGGCTCAACCGAAGCCATGATCTCGACCTTACTCGCGGTCTGCAACACCGGCGACGAAGTCATCGTCTTCGAACCGTTCTACGAAAATTACGGACCTGACTCCGTGCTCTCGGGCGCGAAGCCGCGCTTCGTGAAGCTGCGTCCGCCATCTACCACCGATGGCGAGTGGACATTCGACGTTCAGGAACTTCGTGCCGCCTTTCACGATCAAACTAAAGCCATCATCATCAACACGCCTAACAATCCCACCGGGAAAGTATTCACCCGAGAAGAACTCGAGCTGATCCGCGACCTCTGTGTGCAGTACAACGTGCTCGCCATCACCGACGAAATTTACGAGCACATTCTCTACGATGGCACCGAACACATTTCCATGGCTACGCTCGAAGGCATGCGCGAGCGCACCGTCACCATCAACAGCGTTTCGAAGACTTACAGCGTCACCGGGTGGCGTGTCGGCTGGACCATAGCTCCGCCCCAGATCGCGAACGCGATCCGCAAAGTGCACGACTTCCTTACCGTCGGCGCGCCCGCGCCGTTGCAGGAAGCCGCCGCATTCGCGCTGGCCACGCCCGAGGTCTACTACCAGAAACTTGCCGATGGATACCGCGAACGCCGCGACCACCTCATTCCTGCGCTGGTCGAAGCCGGATTTCGCTGCTTCCGTCCGCGCGGCGCGTACTACGTGATGACCGACATCAGCGCCTTCGGTTTCGCCGACGACGTGAGCTTTACGCACCACCTGGTGAAAAATATCGGCGTCGCCGTCGTGCCCGGATCCAGCTTCTATCTCGACCCCGCGGACGGTGCGCAGCAGGTGCGCTTCGCCTTCTGCAAGAAGCCCGCAACCCTCGATGCCGCCGCCGAACGCCTGAAGAAATTACGCCAGTCATAAAATGTTATAGTGCCGAACGCTGTCTGGAGACCCTGACCATGCGCCTTGCCCTGTCTGCTTTGACGCTGTGCATCGCCCTTGCCACCACCGCAAGCCAGGCTCAAAACACGCGTCGCATTTCGCGTTCTGTACTGGAAGACAAGATTCGCGGCGGATGGGCCGGCCAGATGATCGGTGTCTCCTATGGCGCTCCCACTGAGTTCCGTTCGAAGGGCAAGATCGTCGAAGGAAACTTGAACAACTATCTCGACTGGTCGCCCGAGCGCCTAAAAAACTCCATCGACCAGGATGACCTCTACGTCGAAATGACATTCGCCGAGGTCATGGACAAGGTCGGCCTCGACGCAACTACCGAGCAGTACGGCGAGATGTTCAAGAATTCCAAGTACGAACTTTGGCATGCCAACGCCGGCGCACGGCGCAATCTCGACCACGGCATCAAGGCCCCCATGTCGGGCGACCCCAGGTACAACATCCACGCCAACGACATAGACTTCCAGATCGAATCTGATTTCATCGGGCTTATGACCCCCGGCCTTCCGCGCGAAGCCAACAAATACGCCGATCGCGTGGGACGCGTCATGAATTGGGGTGACGGCCTGTACGGCGGAATGTTTTTCTCCGGCATGTACGCCGCTGCATTTTTCGAGAACGATCCGCGCAAGGTGGTCGAGCGCGGCCTGCAATCCATCCCCGCCGAAAGCTCCTACGCCAAATTGATTACCGACGTTCTCCTCTGGTCCGCGGAAAATCCCAACGACTGGATGGCGACCTGGCGTCTCATCGAGAAAAAATGGGACAAGGCCGACGTCTGTGTCGAAGGTGCGCTTGAACCTTTCAACATCGACGCCAAGTTGAACGGAGGCTACGTCGCTCTTGGACTGATCTACGGCAAGGGAGACTTCGCCAGGACTCTGGAGGTTTCAACGCGTTCCGGCCAGGATTCGGACTGCAATCCCTCAAGCGCCGCTGGAATTCTGGGTGTGATGCTCGGCTATAAAAAAATCCCTGAAGTATGGAAAGCCGGAATTCCCGCCATCGCCGATACACGCTTCTCGTTCACGCAATATTCTTTCAATCAGATTGTCGCCAGTACGCAGACGCGTGCCTTGAAAGTCGTACAGAGCGCGGGCGGCAAGGTGAACGGGACGGAAATCGAAATTCCCCAGCAGGATCCCAAAGCGCCGCCGCTCGAACAGTGGAAAATCGATCCTCCTGTTAAGCGGGTTGGGTTTGACGATTCGGCATGGATGTACAAGGGGCCATTCAAAGACGTCGATGTTGACTCTGACGGAAAGCGGTTAAAGTTCAAAGAGGCGACCGCCGCTGGCGCGGAAGCCACACTGACCTTCGAAGGCACCGGCATCGTCATCGCGGGGCGCTGCAGCCAGGAAGGCGGACGCGCTGACATCTTCCTCGACGGCGAGAAATCCGGCGAGATCGACGCATGGATCCCGGAGAATACCTGGGATTCAGACTACTGGCACATCAGCGGTCTCGCGGATGGAAAACATTCTGTCCGTATCGTCGTCAGGTCTGACACCGACGCCAGATCAAAGGGAGCCAAAGTTCAAATTCAAAATGCGGTGGTGTACGCGCCCGCCGCACAATAATCCTGAAACACGCGAGCGTGTTATCTTGCTGCGATGAGAAAGTCTTTGCTTTCCTTGCTGCTGGCCCTTGCAACGGCCACATTCGCCGTGGGCAGCGAAATTCCCAAACATGGTAAAGCCGTCGCCCTATTCAACGGCCACGATCTCACCACCTTCGATACCTTCATCGAAACACAGGGACTGAACAACGATCCCGACCATGTCTTTCAGGTGGAGAACGGTATCGTCCATGTCTCCGGAAAGCACATGGGCTACATCATTACCAGGAAGGAATATTCGAACTACTACCTGCAAACCGAATTCAAATGGGGTGAAGCGACCTACGCGCCACGCGACGGCAAGGCGCGCGATAGCGGCATTCTTTATCACGTTACCGGCGACCAGAAAGTTTGGCCGACCTCGGTCGAATTTCAGATCCTGGAAGGCGGCACCGGCGATTTCTGGATGACCGATGGTGGCGCGTTGACCGGTACCAACGGTGTCCGGGTGACCGGCCCCCCAGGTCAGGCTGAGAAGATTGACCGCATCGGCAAGAGCCCGGAAAAAGACGTGGCAGGATTTCGCAGTGCCACGGGAGAAGTAGAGAAGCCGCACGGCCAGTGGAACCTGCTCGAACTAGTGGTGCAGGGAGACCACGTCAAGCAATTCGTAAACGGCAAGCTGGCGAATGAAGGGTCAGCAGCCTATCCCTCCGCAGGGAAAATCTTGTTTCAGTCGGAAGGCGCAGAGATATTCTTTCGCGGAATGAAGTTATACCCCCTGAAGTAAGAGCATAAACCAAGGAGATCACGAAACTATTTCCGCTCCCCTCTGTGTAACTCAGTGACCTCTGTGGTCAAGATTTTCTGCCGGCGCGCACTTACGGCATCCCCACCACCGGCAGCTCCACAAAACTAGCCTGCCCCGGCGCATGGTAGACGCGCTGCGTAGCCTTGCGATAGTCCGCCGGTTTGGCGAAAAAAATACTCGGCACAAACGTCTGCGGATTCCGGTCATACACCGGAAACCAGCTGGACTGAATCTGCACCATGATGCGATGCCCCGGCAGGAAAACGTGGTTCGCCGTCGGCATCTCAAATTTGTAGAGCAACGGTTTGTCGGGAGCGATCGCCTTCGCGGTTTCGAAACCTTCGCGATAACGTCCCCGGAAAATATCCGCTGAAATCATCAACTGATATCCGCCCATCGCCGGCTGCGTGGCCACTTCATCCGGATAAACATCGATCAACTTGACCACCCAATCGGAATCCGTACCGCTGGTCGAGGCCACCAGGTTCGCCACCGGCTGCCCACTGATGGGCACCGGAGCGTCCAACACATCGGTCTCAAACGCCAATACATCCGGACGCCCCGACGACTCGCGCTGGTCATCCACTAACCACTGTGCCCAGGTGTAGCCAGTGCTGTATCCCACCGGCTGAATCGGACGAGCGCGGAACGGCACCGGCTTCGCCGGATCAGAGACGTACTCATCAAATGCTTGCCCAGCAGACGGTTGCTCAAACCCAAGCTTCGACCCCGGCTCTAAATAAAGCGGCTTCGCCGAGATCGAACAGCCACTCGCGCAACCCGAAGGCCACGAAGAGAGCCGCTCCCAGGTATCGGTCCCAGTCCTGTAAGCAGTGACCGGCGCAATGTCCATCTTTGGCTCGCCGCTTTTTAAGTAGTGATCGAGAAACGGCCGCAGAATGTTCTTCTGGAAATAAAGCGAAGTATCGCTGCCAAACTTCAGCGCGCCCAATCCGCTGCCGTCTTCGATTTCCTGCCCGTGATGCCACGGCCCAATCACCAGAAATACTTTGTCGTTATTTGTGTCCTTGGGCTTAATAGCTTTGTAGACCGCCGGGGCTCCGTAAATATCTTCCTGGTCCCACAGGCTGTGTACCAGCATGACCGGGACTTTCAGCGGCTGGGCGGCAAGAACTTTATCCATCGCCTGGTCTTGCCAGAACTTGTCATAGCTGGGATGCGCCAGAATTTTCCGCCAGAACCCAATCTGTTCCATCCCGCGGCGATGCGCCAACTCGCCCGTCGACCCCGCCTGCATGAACATGTCGTAGTCGTCGTAGTTGCTCGACCACCACTTGATGTCATTGCCTCGCGACCCCGCCTGCTCGTAAATATAAGAAAGGTTTTGCGCGCGGAAGGCGCCGTTGTGGAACCAGTCGTCGCCCATCCAGCCATCAACCATGGGATTCATCGGCACCGAAACCTTCAGAGCCGGATGCGGATTCACCAGCGCCATCAGCGGAAGAAATCCGTCGTAAGAAATTCCCAGGATGCCGACGCGGCCGTTGCTCTCAGGGATATTTTTTACCAGCCAGTCGATGGTGTCGTAGGTGTCGGTTGCATGGTCAACCGGCGTGGGATTTTGCGGCCCATGCAGCGGGCGATTCATCACATAGTCGCCCTCCGATCCGTACTTGCCGCGCACGTCCTGCACCACGCGGATATAGGTGCCATCTTCTATGACTTCGAGCGCGTTGTCGTAGCCATTCAGGTTCTGGCCGAAGTGCGAACTATAGGCGGCCCCGGTGCTTTCTCCACCGCGCGCATCATGCGTGGTAAGTTCACGAGCGCTGTAAGGAGTGCGCGTCAGCAGAATGGGCGCGTCCTTCGCCTTCTTCGGAACCAGAATGACAGTGAACAACTTCACCCCATCGCGCATCGGGATCATCACTTCCCGCCGGGTGTAGTCGAAGCCGTAATTCGTTGACTCAAAGTTCGCGGGCGACTCGCTAGGGTAGTCCGGATATTGCGGGGCCGCCTGCGAGAAGCCGGGGCAGATGAAGGACGCGAGAAGAACCGCAAGCAGCAGAGGACGAAGTAGAGATTTCATGGATAGGCTCACGCGGAAAAGATACACGAGCAGGAGGTGGATGGTGCCTCTGAAAATTCGAAATACAAAGGTTCTCGCTGGGATTTACAAAAGCCAGCGCATCGATTGTTCACCAGATCGTCCGCAGGGCGCGAGAGCGCTGGATTTCGCGGTCAGCGGTGACCAAAACGAGCCCTTCCACTAAACACGTCGCCCCGATCACTCTATCTGCCGGGTCTTTGGGATAACTGGGCGGAAGCGAAAGGGCACGCACACAGGCGCGGCCAGTGATTGGCAACACGGTAAACCTCGTCTCGATTTCCTCGAGAAAAGACTCCAGGCTAATGGCCAGATGAATGCGCCCCTTGGAGGAGAGTGTCGCCAACTCCAGCAACGTAATATCAGAGATCGCCAGGCCATCGCCGTTTTGCCTGGCGTTATTAATGGCGGCTTTGGCGTTTTTTGAAAGACGTGATTGCTCAAATGCCAGCCATACAAGAACATGGGTATCGACGACAATCATTTCAATTCGCCCCACTCCTCATCCGACAATGCAGGGCAGACAATATCGCCGGTGACAGAACCCTTGCCCGCGAGGAAGTTGAAGATATCGTCGGAATCATTGCCCGCAGGCACAAGCTTCGCAACCGGCTTGCCACGTTTGGTGATCACAATACTTTGGCGCTTAGCCTGGACTTCATCCATAATCGCCAGGCAACGTACCTTGAATTCACCGGCAGCAATTCGTTTCATGACCCACCACCCTCCCCGAGATCATGGTCATTATACT
>DATBAT010000002.1:0-3239 GCA_036271375.1 Terriglobales bacterium | reverse complement strand
CCAGGGCTTCATCGGCGGTGATCTCGTCATTGCGGACGACCTTCACCGCGGCGCCCAGCTCTCCCAGATAGTGAAAGAGGTTGTAGGTGAAGCTGTCATAGTTATCGATCAGTAGCACAGTCATAATTAAGCCGTTGATTTAATTGATTTATTTAGAAGGCGGCAAAATGATACCCGCTTTTACTGCTTCGCCCAATAAAACCACGTCGAAACTGCCCGCTGGCAACCCTGCGGTCGCTCTCTAACTAGCATTCGTAACGCACACAAACTGTAATATTCGTAACGCACACAAACTGTAATTAAGTCAATGAGATAGGTATTTTTGGTGAAGTGATCATAGTTATGCGTGGTTGGCCCATTCTGGTGCGGTTGTCTGGCCCGCCGGGTACGACGCCGCCAATGCTGTGGATAAATGGCCATGCGCACCTCTGAAAATAGCGAACAGGCACAACCTCTCTAACACGCCGAACACCGCGCATTGGCCGTGAATCCCACACCAGCCGATCGTCTCCTACAAACAGTTCATAGAATGTTCTAAACCATCGCTATGTCGAAGCACATCACATCGAATCAAGTGCTCGGTGAAATCGGCGAGACGGCTGTCCGTCTGCGCTTCCTGAACATTGGGTTCCAGTTTGATACCCGGTCGAGGCTGGAAGCGGGCATTGATGCCATCGCTGAAGTCATGGACCAGGGGCGGCCCCTTGCGAGGATGATCGCGGTTCAAGTGAAGGCGAAAGACAGCGGTAAGTACTCGGCTGAAGACGACATGGGCTTTAGCTACAACCTTCGTGCCGAAGACCTCGAATACTGGCGGCCCTCCAACCTGCCGGTGATCATTGTCCTATACCGCAAGTCTGACGAGACCTTTTTTTGGCAGGAAGTTCCGGCGGGATTTAACGCTGGCGAGCGGAAACTCAACTTTCTGAAGAGCCGAGACGTTCTCAACGCCGATGCCAGGGACCGACTGGCCGCACTTACCGTTCCCAAAGCCGGGTTTGGATATTACGTCCCGCCCCTGGGGGGTGGCGAAGAAGCCATCGTCAATATTTTGCCGATCATTTTGCCCAAGAAGATTTTCGTTGCCACTACCCCTTTCAATTCACGCAAGGCGATTTCAGAGCTCGATGGTGTTGAAGGCCGCCGTTATGACTGGGCCATCAAAGGCGGGGAGTTCTGGTCGTTTCATGATCCGCGAGACCATGGAACACGCGCCATCGTGGAATTCCCTTACGAAGATTAATTGGAACTCCACGCAGATGAATCAGAAGCTTCCTATTCCAATTATGGCTGCGCGTAAGGTTGGCGAAATCTTGAAGTACGCCAAAGACGACCAGCAAATCGCCAGTGATTATAGAAAGTATATTTGAGCTATGCCGCTCGCGCCTGCAGACGGTACGCGTCTCGGTGCAGCGCTGGCAATGCTTGCGGACATGCCACATGCGGGTCTGCAGGATGCTTCCCGTCGGCGACCATTCACGGACCTTATTCAGGTTTGCGCGGAGATATTTCCCGACCTTGTCGGCCGCTCCTATGACGGCAAGCCTGCGCTGGAGGATCTTCGCTGGGCATTGCTGCATATACTCGAGACGACGGGTGTTCCCACGGCCGGCAACGCTGTTGCGGTCGGGGAATACCTCAATTCCGTATTTGAACGCCAAAGCGGGTTCAATTTGCACCTCTGTCCGCTCGACCAGGCCGGTGATCTGCCCCGCTTGACGTTTGGTCCCTGTCAGGTGCGCCGCTTCACGGAAGAAGAGTTCGCGCGTGCAATCCAGCTTCCCAGGCTTCGGAGGCGGTATCCCAGCCGCAATTTCGATATTTCTTCCTATTGCCGGTTTGACTGGCTAGTGGTGCGGGAGCCTGTTGTCTTCGGGCCAACGCTGGCAACGCGTTCTAGCCCCTGGCGGACACTCGATTTTCGGATGGATCGCGACTTTGGCGCCATTCAGCCTTTTGCACGGCGGTGGCCTGAAATTGTTGAACGCGCGGTATTCGCGTTGTTGCTCCTGCCGTGGGAAGACATGGTTGGGCACCCGGAAGTAGATTGGCGGGCGTTTCGCATTCCCTGGGTTTACACCGTCCCCGGTGATCCCCTGGACAGTCTGAACGTATTGCGTGGCACCGATACCCTGACTTGGGTGCCGGACTCTCAATTCGACGACGCTACCGGCGAGCTGTACGAGACGGAAAAGCCGTTCGACTTACCACTCAAAGATGATTTGCAGGGCGATTTCTCCAAGATTTCCGATTTGCGTTGGGCCGCCCTGGAGCGTGCGCAATCATCAGAAATCTTCAATCCGCTTGTCATGCATTTTCTTGTCCGTGCGTTCGTCAGCGAAGGAGTTGATGAATTCCTGGGGCATATCACGGCGGTCGAAGCGGCATTGGGCCTTGCCAGTGATTTTGCGCGGGCACGTGATCGGCCCAAGGTCGACGGCGACAATCCTGGATCTACAGCCCGCATCAAGCAGCGTGTCGAAGCAATTACCGCGGATGCGGGGCTTGCAGAAGCGTTCGAAGATTTGTTCCGTATTCGAAGCGCCTTTGTGCATGGGCGGCCGATGAACGAGATTCCATCGGTCGCTCGCATCCGGGCAAGGGTTCTGGCGCGCCAGGTTGTGGAGTCGCTGATACAAGCCTGTGCCGGCAGTACAGGCTTTTCACGGGACGCGTTCCTCGCTGCGTTCTGTGCGTGAGCTGCAGCCCATCCTGGCACGGTGCGCCAGAGCTGGCATTCTGGTATAATATGGCATGGCCCTTCCGGAGATATGCTACCTCTGCTGCAACAAGCTCACTAAGCCGACTAACGTCGACCATGTGCCGCCGCAGCAGATATTCCCACCAGGGTTGCGCAAGGCCCACGGGCCGCTGCAGCTTCTGACCATACCTGTCCACAAGGGGTGCAACACAGCCTATAAAGCTGATGAAGAGTATTTCGTCCACACGCTGATGCCCTTTGCGCGCGGGACGGTTGCCGGTGATGCGGTCTACAGCCACGTGCTGTCGTCCTATCGTGCTGGGCACAATGCGGGGTTGGTCCGGAAGGTTCTGGGGGAATTTGACCCGCGGCCCAGCGGGCTCATTTTGGCCGGGGGCAAGGTGGTGAAGCGGTTCGACGGCAAGCGCATCAAGCGTATCGCCTGGAAAATCGTCCGCGGGCTCATGTTCCATCATTTTGGCGTGGAATACCCTGAAGCGCATACCTGTTCGGTGTCCGTGACGCCCGTGTCGGAGAC
>DATBAT010000001.1:0-6926 GCA_036271375.1 Terriglobales bacterium | reverse complement strand
GGTGTTCTGCTAGTACGGCTTTGGCCTGCTCCAGATATTCTTTGTCGTCGAGAACGCCTGCGGAGAGCGCCTTTGTGTCTTCCGAAATTCCCTGAGTATAAAACTCGCCGACATCATCGGCCAACTCGCGCGAATAACTTTTGGGAGTGGAGATCGGTAGCGCCGGTTCTTTGGGATCGATGTTGATGGGTGAGACGTAAAGCTGAAATCGTGGATGGGTCTGCTTTAGATAAAAACGGCAGATGCCTTTTACATTGCCAATGAAAGGAATCAATTGAAACTCGATGTGCACCCAATCGCTCCACTCGCCTTCACGAAGGACGAATTTCTGGTCCTGTACTTCTACTTGCGCTACCGGTTCCAGGGGATCGATGGAGACCGTGAACTTCTCTTTCGCGGCGGGCGATCCTTTGCGGAAGGTGTTATCGGGCCCGATCAGGTCTGTCACGACTTGTGAATTTTCCACCTGCACAGGAACGATCAGCCCGCCCTCGACCACACCCGGTGCCGTCATAGGGTCGTCAGTGTAGAAAGTAAAAGTTCCGTAACTCCCGCGCAGATCGGGGGTGCCCATGCCGGAAAGCGTGTGGCCGACGGCTTTGATCGGCGGAAAGTTCGCTGGAATGCGAAACACGGAGTTTGGCACTCCGTACTTATCGAGCACCTCCCAGAAAGCGGCGCCGTGGCGCAACTGCTCGGCGGTGCCACCACCCAGCGGGATAATCCAGTTGCCGACGTGTAGACCATGCTTCGGGCCTTCGACTCGCGAGGTCGAAAACTCCGGCTGCATAGTCTTGGGATTACGGTGGATGAAATCGAAAATCCCATGGCCGCCGGCGTTCATCCCGGTGATCAGGTTTGACCACGCCACCGGGCTCTGCGGTGGAATGCTGGTGGTGAGTTCTTTAAAGGAGCCTTGCTTCGCCAAGGCGGAAAAATTCGGCATCTTGCCTTCGGCCATGAAGCGGCGCAGAAGTTGCGGATCCATGCCGTCGATGCCCAAAACAATCAGCTTCTGTTCGCCTTGCCATTTTTTGGATTGGCAGGAAATCATTGAAATCAGAGCGAGGGAAACGATCAGGGCGAGAGACACCCAACGTGAAAGCGCGCGTAAGCCGGAAAAGGAATGGCTTTCCAAGGGAGGCAAGATGAACCGTGATTTTATCCCAAACCGCGGGTAGAGACGTAGCTCTGCTACGTCTCTGAACCAGCACGGACTCACCCCATGAACCGTGCCGCCGCCGGAGACGTAGCGGAGCTACGTCTCTACAGAACATTGGTTGCACCCGCCGACCTGCCTGTTTATCCTCACTGCATGCCCACCACGCTCGTAGAATGCGTCCCTAATTTTTCGGAAGGACGCGACGCCGCCAAGGTCGACGCCATTGTCAACGCCATGAAGATCGACGGGGTCTTCCTGCTCGACCGGGAAATGGATTCCGACCACAACCGGTGCGTTATCACTCTCGTCGGAGACCGGGATGCCATTCAGGAAGCGGCCATTCGCGGCGTAGGTAAAGCGGCCGAATTGATCGACCTCTGCCAACATACGGGAGCGCATCCGCGCATGGGCGCCGCCGATGTGGTGCCGTTTATCCCTATCGAAGGGGTGACCATCGAAGACTGCGTGGCCATGGCGAAGCATGTGGCCGGGGAAATCTGGAAGCGGTATCAGGTGCCGGTTTACCTCTATGAGGCGGCCGCTGCGACTCCGGAGCGACAGAATCTGGAAAACATTCGCCGCGGACAGTTCGAAGGCATTCGCGCGGAGATTGCGACGAACCCGTCGCGTAGACCAGATGTTGGCGAAGCACGGGTTCATCCCACCGCGGGGTGCACGGTGGTGGGCGCACGCAAGCCTCTGGTTGCCTATAACGTTTTTCTCAACACGCCTGATGTCGATATTGCCAAGAAGATCGCGAAAGCCATTCGCGCTTCGAACGGCGGCTTCCGCTTCGTAAAGGGCGCCGGGTTCCTGGTCCGGGGGCAGGCGCAGGTCTCTATGAACCTGACTGACTTCGAGCAGACCCCCGTCCATCGCGTATTCGAAGGGGTCAAGCGCGAAGCCGCGCGTTACGGAGTTCTGCCGACCAGCAGCGAGATCGTGGGGCTGATCCCCAAGAAGGCGCTGGAGCAAGCCGCCGAGTGGTTCCTGCAGGTTGAAAACTTTGATTCGTCGTTGATACTCGAAAATCGGCTGGCGGCAGTGATGGGCGGAAAAATGGCCGTCGGCGGACTGCGCGCCGGAGTCGAGCCATTTATCGAGCAGCTGGCTGCGCCGACAGCAACTCCCGGAGGTGGGAGTGCAGCAGCCGCCAGCGGAGCTATGGCTGCGGGGTTAGCGAACATGGTCGCGTCCATGTCACGCGGGAAAAAAGCTTACGTGCAGTACGAGACCCAGCTAAGCGAAGCCATCGCCCGGCTTTCTCAACTGCGCGAAGAGTTGAAGGCTTCGATCGACGGGGATGCCGAGTCCTATGACCTGGTGATGAAGGCCTACAAGGACTCAAAGAATGCGGCCGATCCAGACGCTTTGATCGAGCCAGCCCTGAAACAAGCTACCAGCGTGCCGTTGAGCGTAGCCGAGCGGTCGAGGGAAGTGGCGGCTATCGCGCAAAGATTGCAACCAATTACGAATCCCAACATGAAATCCGACTTGACCACATCGCTGGCGTTGGCGAAAGCCGCGATTCAAGGCGCACTGGCCAATGTGGAGATCAATCTGGAATCGATAAAAGACCAGAGCTTCGCAGCCGACGTCCGCAAACGAACCGAGCTGCTCACGTAGTTCTATCCGCATATCCCCGTATTACCGAAGTTAACCATTGGACTTTCGTTCCGTTCCCCTTTGGCGTCATTGGCTTACAATCAATCCACATGCAGTTGACCGGCACACGCCCGCTCGCATCTAACTCTTCTCCAGAGGCATTTATGAAGATTTTTAAAAGCTGTCTTTGCGTCATGTCCTTATCGTTGGCGGCGGTTGCCATACCTATGGGCGGGGCGACTCGCACGGTTATTCCATCCGATGTCCAGCAAATTATTACCGTGGACTATCGCGCCCTGAAAAATTCCGACACGGCCATGCAGTTGAAGCAGCAGGTGCTGCCGCCTGCGATGAAGCAGTTCGAGGACGCTCTTAAGGGCGTGGGCATCGATTCCGAAAAGGATGTTGACCAGCTGACCTTTGCCTCTTATCGCACCAAGTCGGCACTGCGCGTTGTCGGTATAGCCACCGGAGAATTTCAGCAGACAACAGTGCTGAAAAAGATTCGCTTGAACAAGATTCGTCCGGTGAAGTATCGCAAGTCAGACATCTATCCGATGGGCAGCGGAATGCAAATGACGTTCCTGGAGGATGGATCGCTTTTGTTTGGCGACAGTGGCGCAGTCAAAGGCGCGCTTGATGCTCGCGACGGCTACAGCTCGACACTCGATTCGAACGCTCAATTCTCGGACATGATCGGATCGGTTGAATCGGGAGCCGTCTGGAGCGTGCTCGACCAGAGCGGAACGCAGAACATGATGCGCTCAGCTCTCGGGGACGCCGCCAAACTGGCAGACTACGAAACCGTGAAGAAGCGCCTGCTCGGTTCGCGCTACACCATGAACTTCCTGAATGGCGTGAAGTTTGACATGGACGTGGTCACCTCCGATTCGATGACCGCCGCCACGCTGTCTTCGCTGGTGAAGGCCGGAATGCTTTACAAAAAGATGGCTGCGTCACCGGTGGAGAAAGTTGCGCTGGAAAATGTCAGCGTCAATTCTGACAGCCAGAATCTGCAGTTTCACTTCAAGACTGACGACAAACAGTTTCAGTCCTTAATTCATTCTGATTTGTTTGCGGCGGTATCGAAGTAAAGTCGTCTCGCTTTATGGCGGGCGTCCTCGCCCGCCAGCATTTTCCCTTACAATTCCGCAATGCCCTTATACGCCTTTGTCATCCTCCTGGCCGGATGGATCATTTGGGCGACTCCATTCTTCCTGATCAGGCGCCAGCGCATTACTGCCGCGAAGATCGATCGCCGCGCCCGTTGGGGAATTGTTCTGCAAGTCATCGCCTACGCGCTGGTTTGGCAGGGCCACTTCTGGATAAGAGTTCCGACCCCGTGGCGCGTCACTCTTAACATCATCTTTGCGGCGATGGCGGCGACTCTCTCCTGGACCGGGACTCGCGCTCTTGGCCGGCAATGGCGTATCGATGCGGGACTCAACGCCGACCACGAACTGATCCAATCTGGACCGTATCGGCTGGTGCGGCATCCGATCTACACTTCGATGCTTTGCGTTTTGTTGGCCACCGGATTTATGACGGCATCCTGGCCTTTACTGCTGGTGTCGTTCGCGATTTTCATGGCTGGACTGGAAATCCGCACGCGTGTGGAAGACGGCTTGTTGTCCGCGCACTTCGGCGATGCTTTCGAGACCTACCGTCGATCGGTCGCGGCGTATATTCCTTTCGTCCGGTGACCTCGAATGCCTGATCACGAGACTTTCATGCGGCGCTGCATCGAACTTGCCCACCAGGCGGCGCAATCGAACGACACGCTGGTCGGATCGCTGATCGTACGCGATGGGAAAATTATTGGGGAAGGCGTTGAGGCGGTGAAAGCGAAGTGCGATTTCACGGCGCATGCCGAGATCGAAGCGATCAAGGCAGCCTGCTCCGATCTGACAACCACCAACCTGAGCGGATGTATTCTCTACTCTACGGCTGAGCCCTGTTTCATGTGTTCGTACGCCATCCGGCAGGCAAGAATCACCCTGGTTGTTTTCGGGCGGGCCGCGCCTGGTGTTGGAGGAGTTACCTCTGCGCATCCGATCCTGACAGACGCGTTGATCAAAAACTGGAATCCGCCCCCGAATGTAGTCGCGGGAGTTCTCGAAAAAGAATGCTGGGAGTTGTCAGGCAGACGGACGCGGAAGATTCATCGCGTCTGATCTACGTTCACTTACGCTTCGTTCGACGGCGTGGGTACACTGCCCTTGAGCAACTTGAGTTCGCCCGAGGCGAAGCGTTCCTTAACCCAGGTCGCGCGATACGGACGCAGCCCATCGTGATTCTTGCCGTTGTAGAGGTAGTAATGACCGAGAAAGTGCCCCGGGTACCCGGCCATGATCGCCACCGGTCCGTTCTTGTCTTCGGCAGTGGCCTGCCAATGCGGCCGCTTTTCCAGATCAGATAAATATTTTCCAAAGCTCATGCGCCTATTTTGCAAATGCCCTGGGCATGAGGGAAGAAGAACCTACAGTGATTCTGTACGGAAGTAATTCCGTTCGCTGAAAATCCGTCTGGATTTAGGACAGTCGATGTTTTTCAGGACAGAATGGTGCTGCGTAAAACTTCAACCAAAGAGGGTAATGAAGTTTCACGAGTGAGTCGAGTTTGATCACAGGTCTTGCGGTCCAGTATTCGTTTGGTCGGGCGCTTCTCTGAGCAGCGCATGCAGGTCGAGGTGGTGGGTGTACATCGCGAGGCTTCCGTCCGGGTTGCGCGGCCAAACTTCGCGCGGCTTGTCGCAGTAAAGCTCTACGCCGTTTCCATCCGGATCCCGCAAATAGATGGACTCGCTCACTCCGTGGTCAGCGGCGCCTTCCAATGGAATGCCGGCGGTCAACACTCGACGCAACGCGTCAGCCAAGGTAGCCCGGCTGGGATAGACAATGGCGGTGTGATAAAGGCCGGTAGTTCCTGGAGCCGGCGAAGTGCCGCCCAGGCTCTCCCAGGTGTTCAGAGCGATGTGATGGTGATAGCCGCCAGCGGAGAGGAACGCCGCGCTATCGCCGAGTCGCTGCATGATCTGCAATCCTAGAACGCCAGCGTAAAATTTCAACGCCCGCTCCAGATCGGCGACCTTTAGGTGGACATGCCCTATCCGAACTTGGGGATCAATTTCTGCGGTCATGAACGCTCATTCTCGGCTCCGATAAGAAATGCCGTCAAGCAGTCCGCCATGGCATCCAACCTCCTGCACTCCCGGATATGGCACCCATCAGGATTTTGAATTCAAAAAATCCTCAGGAATGGGCCATAATCTCCCCGCACCTGCCGCCTATGCTCATTCGCCTCGGTTATGACATGCAATTCGACGTTCCTGCTCCGGTCGCCATGGTCGGAATGCTGCACGTGCACCCTTCGCGGGTAAAAGATCTGCGCGAACCTGACGAAGTGACCACGAGCCCGATCGTCAGGGTAGAGAGCTATCTGGACAGCTACGGCAACCGCTGTTCGCGCTGGCTGGCCCCGGCAGGCCGTTTTCGGTTGAGTAGTTCTACGCTGATCGAAGACTCAGGGCTCTTAGACGCCTATGAGCCCAATGCCCGGGAGCATCCGGTCGAGGAATTGCCCAGCGAGATGCTGCGCTATCTGCTCAATAGCCGCTATTGCGAGGTCGACCGCATGTCTAACATTGCGGTGGAGCTGTTCGGCCGGTCAGGTTCCGGCTGGGCCAGAGTGCAGGCCATTTGTGAGTGGATCCACCTGAAAGTGACCTTTGGCTACCATTTTGCGCGTTCGTCCAAGACCGCCTTGGATGTCTATACCGAGCGCACAGGGGTTTGCCGCGATTTCCAGCACTTGGCGGTCACCTTCTGTCGGGCCCTGAACATCCCCGCCCGCTACGCCACCGGCTACCTGGGCGACATTGGGGTGCCTCCAGATGGCAATCCAATGGACTTCAGCGCCTGGTTCGAGGTCTATCTGGAGAACCGCTGGTGGACGTTTGACGCCCGCCACAACCATGCCCGCATCGGCAGGGTATTGATGGCTACCGGACGGGACGCCTCCGATGTGGCGATCACTACTTCCTTTGGGGCCTCTAACTTAGCGACATTTAGCGTGGTTTCCGACGAAGTCAAGACTACCTGATCGCAAAGTCTATAGCTCCATCAGGTGATGTACTTTAGGTATTGCTCTCAACGCGTTG